>CAYRSQ010000100.1:0-2542 GCA_964427055.1 uncultured archaeon | reverse complement strand
AGTGGTTGAAAAACTCGTCAATCTTGTCAAAAATACGAACATCAGCTTGCGTTTGGAAAGTGATCTTGATATGGCTCATATGAGCCCTTTCCTTTTGATATCATTGTGTTTTGTCACAGATTCACTATGAATCAAAAGACTGGGCTCTTTAAGTATTGTTTGTTATAATATTAGCATGTTAAACCTAAACCATATCACGCCTTGTATTTGTTAAATCGGAAAGTTGAGATTTAATTATAAAAAACTCATTTGCTCTTTAACCATTTGATATGATAGCGCTTGTTCTTGGGATTGGTGGTACATTAATCCCCTGATGCAGGCACAGAATGTTCAAATCTTCTTACCAGAAGGGGGTTGTAAATGGATACACTACGGATAGGGTTTATTTGCACCTATACCATGCAAAAAGATATGATTGAAAAGATCCTGGCTGGGACCAGTCCGAGGATAGAAGGCACAACGAATTTTGCTGTGCTCGACCAAGCGATACCGGTCGCAAAGCGGATGGAGCAGGAGGGGGCGGAGGCTATAGTTGCCTGGCCTCCGACGGCCGTCCTCCTCGAAAAAGAATTATCTATTCCGATTGTGAGTATACCGATCCGTGATCTTGATATCATCCGGGCCCTTTTACAGGCAAAACACTTTGGTTCACGGATCGCCATCACGACAGACCAAACCATTAATGACATACAAATCATAGAAGAAATTATTGGGATAAAGGTAAAACAGATTTGTTCCCGCAATATGAACGATTTTCGCTATGGACTGATGGAAGCGATCAATGACGGTTATGATGTCTTCGTAGGAAAAAGTCACTTCGCACTTGATCTGGCAGAGAAGTATGGGCGAAAGGGAATTCTAATCACTGTCAAACCTGAAAGCATAATCCAGGCCATAGACGATGCTAGGCGGGCAGTTCAATTGCGATGGAGAGCTCATGAGCAATTTAAGTGGCTCCAAAGGATCATGAATAGCCTTCCCGATGGCATTCTTGTGTGTGACGAAGCGGGTCTCATCACTCTCGTCAACACAGCAGCGCAGGAAATCATGGGGACGCAGGCCTCCGTTGTTGGCCAACCGATAAGCAGGATACTGACTGGCGCATCGGTGGTCCAGACCCTACAGCGAGGAGCGATTGACGATGAGATCTTGTCTATAGACAACAGAACGATCGTTGTAAGTTACAAATCGGTCTCAGCCGAAGGCAAGGCCATCGGAGTAGTGGCAACGCTTAAAGAAATTCAGCAGATTCAACGAATTGATGCAAAATTGAGGAAGCGGGCAGTATCAAAGGGATTTGTTGCCCATTACAGCTTTGACCATTTTTCTACCCGCAGTCGCAAGATGCGCCGCATCATCGACCACGCCAAGCTGTTTGCCGGTACGGATTCGAATGTTCTCATTACCGGCGAAACTGGCACAGGTAAAGAGGTAATGGCACAGAGTATCCATTCTTTCAGTCCGCGGAGCACGAAGGCATTTATCGCTGTAAACTGTAGCGTATTCCCCGAGAATCTTCTTGAGAGCGAACTGTTTGGCTATGAAGAAGGGGCGTTCACTGGTGCAAAGAAAGGCGGCAAGATTGGGTTGTTTGAGTTGGCACATCAGGGGACATTATTCCTGGATGAAATGGCTAACATGCCGATTAAGTTACAATCCAAATTGCTGCGCGTAATCCAAGAGCGTGAAATAATGCGTTTGGGAGGAGATCGGGTGATACCCCTTGACGTGAGAATCATTGCGGCAACCAATAACGACCTGTCCCTACAGGTGCAGATGATGCTATTTCGGGAGGATCTTTACTTTCGGCTGAGCGTGCTTGCTATAGAGATGCCGCCCCTTCGAGAACGAGCAGAAGACATTCCCGACTTGGCTTCCAAGTTTCTTGCCGAAAGTTGCCTGAAGCATGGTAAGAAGCATGTTGAAATTCCTCAGCGGATGGCCAAAGAACTCACCAAGCAGTCGTGGCAGGGAAACGTGAGGCAATTGATGAATCTCATCGAACGGTACGTCTTGCTGTCAAAGGACACGTCCTGCAACGATGTCTTGATGCAAGAGTTACTTGGTCAGGAACTCAAAAGAGGCAAACCCACCGGCTACTCGAAATTTGTCCCAGCCCCAGAGAAAGACAAGGAGAAAGACAAGGAGAAAGACAAGTGGAATTTTACCGAGGGCAAGACCATATGGTATCTAGAGCGCGAATGGATATTACAGGCCCTGTATGATGCGAATTTCAACATTTCGCGGGCTGCCGAATTGCTTTCGATGAGCAGAAGCACCCTATACCGCAGGATGAAAGGTTTTAACCTTTTGTAGTCGAGGTATGATCTTCCCCCGAAATAACAGACACCCGGCTAATCCCAATACTGTTCATTTAACCACCACAATGCGGACATTCCTTTGTTTGGTGGCCGCAGTGCTTACCCCAAGTTTAACTTCATTCTAAGCATAAGAATAATTATATCAGCCGGTTAAAGCTGAGCGACTAAATTTATGGTCACTACATCTTTACATCTCAACCTTTGTACGCTTCAGTGGAGTA
>CAYRSQ010000099.1:1425-2561 GCA_964427055.1 uncultured archaeon | reverse complement strand
TGATTCAGGATACATAACATCGTCCGATGTGTATGTAAAGATAGAAGGAAGCACCATCTGCTCGACAGCGACAGACACATCTGGAACATATGCGTGCGATTTCAACGCACCGAACAAGGTAGGCGTATTCAGTGTGCTCGTGGAGGTCGTAGACAAGGACACGCAAAAGATAATCTCCAACACAACATCGCTATCGGTAGAAATATCGCTAGGCGGTACGACAACGGAAGAAGAGACAGCGAAGAACGTTGGATGTTATGAAGTGCCTAGGTTGGTGCAGAATCCGGACGGAACCATAACTAAGGCTATAGTTAAGATATGTGTATGGGAGTGATGACATGAGAAAGCAAGTTTTCATTTACGCAATTACAGTATTTATCGTGACGATGGACATAGCGAATGCTTTCTCTCCAAGCACATACAGCCCTCTGGATGGGTCTTACCTAACGGCGAGGAGCCCGATGACATTCATGGCCAGAGCTGTGTTGCCGAACATAAACAGCACTAGGACGATACTATATATAAGAGCGTCCGACGCTACATACTGGGACAGTTACAACATGACCTGTGTAAACCTTCCAGAATTCAACCCAGACCTGTGGGAATGCAACAAGACGGTAGCATTCAATACAGCAGGATCTGACACTACCGAATATTTCTACTTCACTTTCTACAACACCACCGGAAGCAAGTTCGACTATCACAGCGAAACGTCCCCTGTAGAATTCATAATAGACAGACTACCTCCTCAGATGGAATTCACTGTGCCTGAAAACAATTCTTACATAAAGCAGAACAAACTTGCGATACTGAACGTCTATGACAGCGCATCAGGTATAACGGCGTCGCCGATACCGATATATTATTCATGGGACAACTCTAGCTGGGTCAGATTCACCGGAGGGGAAGCTCCGGATTTCACAGTATCGCTCGACTCTTCGACACTCCAGGAGAACCTCACTGCAAAGCTATACGTGACATCGAGAGATGTCGTAGGCAACTATGGATACAATTGGATAAACATAATTCCGGACAGGACCGTCCCTAGTCTGGAGGTTGTGCATCCTTCCGGAGGTGAGGAAATAAATGGAGTGTACTACCTGGAAATACGTGTGAGTGACACCTACTCGGGCATA
>CAYRSQ010000099.1:0-1325 GCA_964427055.1 uncultured archaeon | reverse complement strand
CCCCAAATAACCATAGACTCGCCTGTGGATAATGTGGTCAATGGGACAATCTATCCGAAAGTGGTCATCATAGACGAGAACGGAGTGGACAAGAACTCCGTAAGGTTCAACATATCCATGTACTCGTACAGCATGTTGTGCACGGAATACGTGCAAGGGAAAAAATACACATGCACCGGGAATTTCGACACGACCAAACTGACAGATGACTATTACGACTTGATTTTCTACGGAAAGGACATCGCCGGCAACTGGAATGCGGAAAAGAAGTATCTTCTGGTGGACAATGACGAATTGTCCGGGCCCGACCCGGCAGATTTCGTGACTACTACCACAACCACTGTTTACCCAACAGCAACCACGACGACACTTCAGAACTCAGGTGACAACACTGACGACACAAACGGGAACACAGGAAACCAGAATACCGGCAATACTCAAACCGCCACCCAAGTTATAGAGAGGATAACGACGCCAGTTCTGGTCCTGTTCGGAAACATACAAAAGGGATTTGGCGAGATAGATTCGTGGACGCTGAAGGCTTTCGGCATAAGCATGGTGGTATTCCTATTCATAATAGCTGTAGTAAAAATAGTGGGATCGAGAAAAAGCCTCGAACCGCAGGATCATGAACTCGAGACGTATCGATAAGGTGATGAGATGGGACAAGTTGATTTGGCTGTCGGATTGGGATTCTTCCTGTTCTTCTTCGGACTGGTTACCATGATGTCCATACAACATTTCGCTCAGATACCAGCAATAATGAACATAAGAGAGTACAGGGATGCGGCCATGGATATGTTTGACCAGTATTTCGGAACTCAGGGATCACCTAACAACTGGGAAGACACTAGTCAACCTCCATCCGAGATCGGACTATCCAATTTCATATACAGGACCCCGTTACTAGTCGAGGAAAGAGGGGTGGAAGCCAGAACGAACGAACCGACTGTTCTAGAGGTCAACTTCGATTCCGGCTGCAACAAGGACATTCAAACAAACACAGTAAGGCTGTACGATGATGACTTGAATGAAGTTCAGTACGAATTGTTGCATGAAACCTCATGTGCATCAGGTGCGCTCAACCAGTCGTTTGTGAGATTCAAGACGAACGTAACCAAAAACGGAAAGCAGATATTCTACCTTTATTATTTGAATGACACCGCACCTGCCACCAATTACGGTATGACTTACAGTACAGCTAGCTGGACACCTGCCAGTGGAGACGCGTGGACTGAAAGCACAACGGCGTGGACGAGCTATTCCAATACTCAAGTGTCATCACAAACTGAGACCGCGGACAAGATGAGCGGGAGTGGGAGCAT
>CAYRSQ010000098.1:0-2563 GCA_964427055.1 uncultured archaeon | reverse complement strand
GTATGCCCGGTGGTGTGGGAGGGCGAAGGCCGTGAGGCATTCCCCTATCCCGATTGAAACTTTTTTGGTCTTGCCTCGTTAAGACCAGAAATGTTTAGTAAAATTAAGGGGGTGTATAGTAATGAAAAGAGAGGAAGCAATGAAAGTTCAAGAACATCTGACCAGGGAGCTTGTTATCGGTGAATTAGTTGCCAAAAATGCCAGAAAGTACCCTGAAAAATTTGCCCTTAAGATGGGAGATCATAGTTTGACTTACAGTCAGTGGAATTTGCGTGTGAACAAATTGGCCAATTCTTTCAGTGAGGCAGGCATCAGGCATGGCGACAAGGTGGCGTTGCTTCTATACAATAGTATCGAATTTATGGACTGCTGTTATGCCTTGGCCAAGCTGGGTGCTGTGAGCGTGCCGGTAAATTTTCGTTTGGTGGGTTCCGAGATAGCGTATGTGGTGGACAATTCCGACTCCGTCGCTCTGGTTTTTGATCAATCCTTTGAAAAAGTGATCGATTCGGTGAAAGATCAGATGCCCCAGTTAAAACATTTTATTGAGGTGCCTGGCCCGATTGAGGTGCCATACGCATTGAGCTTCAATGAGCTCTTGTCAGGAGGGAGTGAAGAAGAGCCTTACGTAATGGTAAGTGATAACGAACCCGCAGTTATCATGTACACTGCGGGAACGACAGGAAAACCGAAGGGAGCGGTACTTACTCATAAGAACTTGGTAATTACCGCACTGTGTGCTCTTATTGAACGCTATCAATACTCAGAAAAAATTTATCTGAACGTGGCTCCCCTCTTCCATACAGCTGCTTTCGTCGGAGCTTTACGTACTATTATCCGGGGCGGTACAGTGGTCATTCATAGGCAGTATGATCCCCTTGATGTACTTGAAACCATCGAAAAGGAGAAAGTGAGCTACACCACCATGGTACCGGCCATGTGGAAAACATTGCTTGAGGTTCCTAACTTGGAAGCTTATGACCTAAGCTCCCTCAAGGTGATCACCACCGGAGGCGCTCCGATGTCCCTGGACATGAAAAACAAAGTCCTCAAATTGTTACCTGGGGTGAAGCTTCATGATCAATTCGGTCAGACAGAAATGAGTCCGACCACCACCACGCTTAAACCGGAGGACAACCTGCGTAAGACCGATTCTGTGGGAAAACCTATAGTAGGTGTGGAAGCCAGAGTTGTCGACGAGGAAGACAACGATGTTCCTGTGGGCCAGGTTGGAGAGATTATATACCGCGGTCCTGGCATGTTACAGGGGTATTACAATGATCCCGATGCCACCAAGAAAGCCATTGTGGATGGGTGGTTTCACAGCGGCGATCTGGTGCGAATGGATGAAGAAGGTTTCGTTTATGTAGTGGGTCGTAAGAAGGACATGATCATCAGCGGTGGGGAAAATGTGTATCCTGCCGAGGTGGAGGAAGTGCTGTTGAGACATGAAAAAATACTGGAAACGGCAGTAATCGGTATTCCGAGCGAGAAATGGGGAGAGAGCGTCCATGCCGTGGTATGCCCGAAAGCTGGCGAAACCATTATTCCCGAGGAGATTATCAACTATTGTGCCACCAATATGGCTGGTTACAAGAAGCCAAAATCAGTGGCTATAATGGAGTCTCTTCCACGCAATGCTGCGGGGAAAGTCCTTAAATTCAAGCTCAGGGAAACATATAGCAGGCCCGCACAATCTTAAACCAGCAAATAAATATGCCAGGTTAGTGGCGATTGAAAAAAATACAAAAAGCGGGTTTAAAAAAGTCCGAGTTATTTTGATGATAAATCGCCGTACTTTTTGATGCCGGGGGGGATATGGATACTATAAATGGTAATTGAGTAAGACTTGATTCTGGAATATAATGAAAATATTAAGTATTAAAGAAAACTTACATTAGTAGATAGCTGCTAGGAGAGATCTATTTTCGTGTACTCAGATGGCACGGAAAAAGACGTTGCCCTCGCTGTCAGTATACTAAAAAAATATAAGTTAAATGATGTCGGTTTACACAGTCCTCGCGCCGCTCTTTGAAATTTAGAGAGTTTACCGGAACCTATCTAGAACGTGTAAGAATGCCATTTAATGAACTTTTTCACTTGCTGTGCCTGTTTTGGTGTTGTTGAGGGTGTTGCACCGTACCGTTGTCGTTGATTTATAGACCGCTCCGAGGACATATAATCTGTTCAGGTAAACCATCTGTAATCGTTCAATGGTATTGTTCTCGACGGCGAAATATAAATGGATGAAGGCATTTCTTTAAAAGAGAAAACCGAACTATATCGGAAGGCAGCAGCCCGATGGGGCGGGCTCAACACCGGTGCTAGAATGACTGAAAAAGGGGGGGACTATGAATTTTGCTCTCACGGACGAGCAGCAGATGGTAAAGGACATGGTGACGCGGTTTGTCAACGAAGAGATCAAGCCGTTAGCCGAGGAACTGGATCGTACCCACCGGCATCCCCAGGAGATATGCAGGAAGCTGGGGGAGATGGGTCTCATGGGTGTATCCGTTCCCACCGAATACGGGGGAGCGGGTATGGACAACGTGACATATGCCAT
>CAYRSQ010000097.1:0-2565 GCA_964427055.1 uncultured archaeon | reverse complement strand
TGTTGTGAAGAAAGTCTGACACAATTGATATGTTATCTTGAACTAAAGATAAGTGACAGAGCAGCTCCTATAGGAGCTACAACGATTGAACAAGCTATGGAGAAAAAGTTAGGGAAGCTAGAGGAGTATTTAAAAGAGCATCTGTATTCTGAAACAGAGAGAATGTTGCTTGAGGAAGTAAAACAAGGGGTAAAAAGTCAAAATCCAGATTGGAGGGAAGTTTATGGTAAAGCAACGAAGCTTTTAAAAAGTATCAGACCATTTGACATACAAGAATTTCTTGAATTGGCTCGTAATGCGAAAGAGGCGGCGAGAGAAGTAGAAGGCAAAGATATTGTTCTTTTTTTAGGAGATAGCGGAGCCGGTAAATCTACAGCCATTCACTTTCTTGCTGGATCGACAATGAGGAGAGTAGAGGTTAACCCTGATGGAACATTCCGCGATCTTCAGGTGATACCAAGTACCGAAGTTGAACGAATACGGGAATGGCAAGCTAGTAATAGGGACAGCCCAAATATTTTGTTAGAATATGATGAGAATAATAGAATAGGATATATCTACGGCAAAGATAACACAGGCAATTTTACACGTAGACCGATAGAAAAAACAGCAACACTCGCTAGTTTTTTGCAAGCAAATCATACAGAAGTATTAAACGTAGACAATAAAGAGAGATTGCTAGAGGCAGCTATAAAATACTTATCAGCTAACCGAGGGTTGCTACACATTGCCCCGGTTATAGTTAAAAATCCAGCGCTAGGTAAAGTCACTACTAGTGCGCTTCCGAAGTCAGAAACCCGCTATCTTACCGCTGTTCCAGTTACGTTTACGGAGATGGGTCTAACGAGACCAGGTGGTACAGTGCTTTGCGATACACCTGGTTTTGGCGCAACTGAGGGACCTGAAGTAGATATGGCAAATGGTGTAGGTATAGATTATGGGTTGAGAAAATGCCGCAGCGTGAAACCATTGGTGTTTATTAGTTACAGGAGTACTGGCGATAATTTACAAGGGATAAGAAACTTGGCGGATATGTTAGCAAGGATGTTTCAAGTTAATATTGAGGAACATTTATCCACGTTTTCTTATGTTTTTACCAAATATCCTCAAAATATGGAAAATAGGGTGCACGCGGAGTTGGCTACTTTTGCTGGAGGCATGAGTGAGGAAGATCGGAGTGATAGAAATTTTTTCTCTTTGCTTGAAGACATGGTTAGTAAGACGAAAAGAAGTACCCCTGTCATAGATTTATTCGCCGATGAACGTGAACGGGCAAATTACAGTAAACAATTCACATCGACGAGGTTTGGAGGTGGAAGAATCGAAAGCCCAGATGAAGTTTTTAAATATTCTGCTACTGATAGTTCAAGAACAGCTATGAACTTGCAGGTAGAGAAGCACAAGAAAAGTATTTCATTTGCGATAGAGCATGGGAAATATGGGCTTGTGAAGTATAAATTAGGTGAGTTAAACGACTTACGTAATATTTTTAATAGACAATATCAATCGATCGAAGAGACCTACCGTGAGGCTATGCTTATTGTAATAGAACATGTGAGCAAGCTTTGCTCTAATGCAACACGAGAATTTGATCGATGTTTGGGAGATGAATTAAGTAAATTAAGCGAGGAAGATATAGGAAAATACAAAGATACTCTAATGGAAATTAAATTTATAAGAGAGTCGCTGGAACGTTATTTGCAAGGGAGTTGTTATGCACGGGATTGTATGGGTAGCAGCACGCTTGTTGCACATTTAATCAGCGGAGTCAAAAAACTGTTTAGTGATTTGCAAGATAGATATGATCTTTATTTGACGCGCATAGATGGTACTGCTAGCTTACCTGATCTATCACAAAGAGCAGCAAGTAGATTCCCCGTTTTAGTAAAAAAGGGTGATGAGATATATATTTATGGAAAAAAAACAGGAGGTGTTTTAGATTATACGCTTCTTGACGCAAGTAGATTTAACCATATTCAGTTTCCGGAAATATATCAAGCTGAAGTTAAGTTAGACAAAAATGAAATATTTGCACAGATATATGAAGAAGTCACATCAAAAGGAGGACATATCCTGCAGGAAAAATATGAGAAAGCTAAACTTCATTTAGATAAAGTAGGGGTTATTATACGGGTTTTTAAGGAAATACCTGATGTGCCTGATATATCTGCTGAGTATAAAGCTGTGTGCGATATTTTTCAAAAAAGATTTGATAAATTAGTTGAAGAAACTAAAAAATCAATATCGGCTAATGACTTTGATAAGACTGCAGAAGGAATGGCTGAGATATCTCAAATGATAGAAAAGTTGGGAGAGCATTTAGACCGTCAGACAGTAGAAAACGGATATTCAGAGCTTAAGAAGTTTTTTATAGAAAATCTAAGCAACTCTTATGAACGAGTTAGTTATGTTCTTGATAAAGCAGAATTGAACGAAGATGATATAAGTAAACTAAATAGCTGTTTGATGATTATTGAAGCGGCAAAAGATGCATTTTCTCTTCGCCCTTACATCAGGGAAAAAGATATAAATAGTGTTCGCGAAAAATTGTTGTCTAAGATTTTG
>CAYRSQ010000096.1:0-2568 GCA_964427055.1 uncultured archaeon | reverse complement strand
ATATACAACCGCTCGCTGACTGAGAGGGAGATAATAAACGACTACCAGAGTGGGCTAACGATGCATGGAGTTCATAGAAGCATTACATCATCTGGCACATATAGTCCATTAAATGGATTTGAAGAAGATTTCAGCGGAGATATGAGCAAATGGACTCAAAATGTGGTCGGGAACATAACAGGAAGTATTTCAAATGGAAACTACGTTGTGACCGGCGCTGAAAAATCCAGTAGCACTTACTGGATTTACGACAACACAGACACAGCGAACCAGCATCAGGCTACAGGATTCGTGCTACCCAACGACTTCATACTCGAGTTCAAAACAAGTGCTACAGACACATCTTCCGACCAGATGGGGCAACTAGGTATAGGGTTAGTAGACTCAAACAACAATATACAGGTCTTTGTTGGACATGGTGATTGGGATGGAAGTTCAATAAATTTCATTAGGGAAGCAGGGATGCCAACTATTGAAGAATACGGAAATGGCGTAGTCCAAATCGGTTCGTGGCAGGTAGCCAAGAAATCCGTTCCAAGCGGAGACGTTACTAAATGGAAATTGGTGAAACATGGCAACAATATAACTGTATATGCCGACAACATGCTCTTTGCAAGAGGAACGATTTCAACAACTCTGACTAAATTGTCCATAGCAGCCGGAGCATATAGCACATATCCATACCTCAGCACAGCGAGCTTGGATTACATAAAACTGACTCCACTCATAGCAAATGACACGTATGTAGACACGTCAGCCACTGACAGCGTCGCACCTGTCACCCCTAACGCGCCTACAGTCACCACACAGAGCGACCTCACGTCCCTACTGGTAGGATGGGATGACGTAAGTGACAACGGAGATGATTATTATTATTATATGAACGCATTTGATGTAAGAGGAAATACGAACAAATATTTCAGTGAGAAAAATGTCGTGACAAATACAAATCTTAATGCGGGATGGTCTCAAAATTACAACGCAAATATTCAATGGAACGATACAACTCCTCCAATGGGAATTGATTCCCAAGTTGTCAGTTTCGAAGATGCCGATACGAATGGCGACGGATACTGGTATTCTTATGGAAATTATGCTCCTCAAGAAGATGGCACCACTTACGTAGTTTCACTTTGGGTCAAGACTGACCAGATATCGAATGTCAATCTACAGTGCTATACGGCATCGAACACTGAATCGGATAGACATTGGTGCGAATATCTATCAGTGAATGCGTCAGAAGGATGGAAACTTCTAGTATGGAATCCATTCACTACAGCAAATCCGACCGATAGTGATAGTTTGAGTTTTCATTGGTCCTCTTTCAATGCAGGTTCCAGAATGTGGTTATGTGCACCACAAATGGAAGCGTCGAATTCGCCAACATTTATTCAAAACGTCACTGTCACATCAGGTCTTTCCTCGTACAACGTCGACGAGACGACCGGAGGAACTGGCGGTACAGACAGCGGATGGGGCACTTACAGCCCGTACACTGATACTGGATTGAACTGTTTCACGCAGTACACGTACAGGATACAGGCAAAGGACAAGGCCGGCAACGTTGGAAGCTACGGCAGCACAGCGAGCAAGTATCCGATTGAGTATTTGACATGTACAGATGGGTCTGGGGCAAATGGCTACTGCTGGACAGAATCGACATGCTACTATACGGGCACAGGCTGCCCCTCGCAAAGTACGAACTGCACTGTCGGTAATACTTATTGTGTAGGAGGAGACAGCAATGACCACTGTTATCATGGGGTAGCATGCACATCAGGTGGAAAAACCGAGACCGATGACAACGATGTAGGAAGCTCGCTGTGTACATGCAGCGGAGGCAACTGCAATAGCGGATACTGTTATAACTCTGCCACTGGTATATGTTACTCAAGCGTGACTTGCGGAACTAACGGATGGGCATACGGAAGCATAAACTCCGCCCCGAGCACACCAACTTCAGTGTCAGCATCCAAGAATTGTGCATTGCCCACTGATACGGTTGTAATATATGGCACTGTCTCAGATACGGATTCGGACTCACTTAAATTGAAAGTATGCGATGATGCCGAATGCAGCTTGCAATTATGCACATCAGACACTGTCTCGTCAGGAACTCCGACGTCATGTTCATTCACTGTCAGCGATGGCACATGCACGAGCGGGACATGCACAGTGTATGTCTATGCAATCGAAACTTCATCGGACACATGCTCACAGACGAAGCAGAGCACGAACTACCAGACTGCGCAGTTCACTCACAACACAGCGCCTACGGTGCAGACTCCGCAATACAACGCGCCAGGGAACGAGATACTCAGAGGACAGTCCATAGAGGTGAGCTGCGACATAACTGACAACGAGGATTCACTGGATGCTCTCACTGTCCAGATATCCGTAAGGAACTCGAACAACGAGTGGAGCAATGCGACTGTCACGGACAGGATAGGAAGCACATTCTACAGGGAATATCAGACTTCCGATTCCTATCCGGCGGGAACTTACACGGCCTCGTGCTCAGTCGTGGACACATGCAGCGTAAGGAGGGAAGCGACATCGTCGTTCTTG
>CAYRSQ010000095.1:0-2573 GCA_964427055.1 uncultured archaeon | reverse complement strand
CGGAGTGCTATAATGCAGCCAAAAGGGTCTTCCGGGAGGTTCTTATGGTTGAAAGGCTCAGAAAAACAGAGCGTTTGATAAAGTTATGGGTTAATCTCCACAACAATCCACATGGTTATACCATCAGGGAGCTTGCGGAGAAATTCAAAGTAGACGTCAGGACGATATACCGGGACCTGGCGACGCTGCAAACCGAGCTCAAGATTCCTGTGTATGACGATGATGATAAACGGTGGAAGCTGAACTATGAGGAGATGCTGCCACCGATACGTTTTACCGTGCCGGAAGCGTTGAATGTCTTCCTGGCCGCCCGGCTGATGTTAGGCTACGACAAGCGTTACGACCCGAACTTGGACGCCACTTTCAGCAAGCTGGGCACCGCGCTGCCGCAGCCGCTGGCGGAGCAGGTGCAGAAAACTGTGGACTGGATGCATAACCTCCCCAGGGACGAGCGGTACCAGCGCACCCTGTCCGAACTGGCGAGAGCCTGGGTAGCGCAGCACCGGGTAAAGATAACCTACCGGACGTACGATGCCGAGAATGCGATAGAACGCACCATCGAGCCGTATTTCATCGAGCCGGCGGCGACGGGGCATGCCAGCTATGTGGTCGCCTACTGTCAC
This sequence comes from uncultured archaeon, assembly GCA_964427055.1. Taxonomy (GTDB): domain Archaea; phylum Aenigmatarchaeota; class Aenigmatarchaeia; order CG10238-14; family SCSR01; genus CAYNTH01. The sequence continues at coordinate 1,950 of CAYRSQ010000095.1, read as the reverse complement.
TATGCCGGGGCGATACGCATCTTCAGGATAGGGCGCATCGAAAGCATCCGAGTGACCGATGAGACTTATACCATCCCGCCCGATTTTGATGCCAATAAATACTTCGGCCCGGCCTGGGGCGTGTCGGTGGAGGGGGAGGTGAAGACCGTCCGCCTCTGGTTCGACAAGGGAGTGGCCAGGCTCGTGGAAGAGACGATATGGCACCCATCGCAGGTGCTGAAAAGGCAGAAAGACGGCTCGCTGGTAATGACGTTAGAGGTCATGGACACCATCGAGCTTTTCCGCTGGATATTGAGCTGGGGGCAGGACGTGGAAGTGCTGGAGCCGCCGGAAATCCGTAAGGCGGTCATGGAGACGGCGGAAGGTGTGAGGGAAATGTATATGGAGAAAAGGAAGAAATGACAGAGGGCTATCAAGGGGATGGTGGAGAATAAATTCTTAAAGGAGGCAATATGGGTCAGAAAACACGGTATTGGGTCGTTTCACCAAACGTAACGGGGGAAGATGGTGAAAAATATGTTGAAGAATGGGAAAAAATTATTCGAAAAGAAGAAGTTGCCATTATGGGGTGGGGGCCGAATGAGAAGAAGAAACATACACATGGAAGAAAAATGGGGCGAATGTTTGCGGGTATTAGCAATCCTTCAATTCAGCCTGGTGACGTCATCCTTATTGCACGTGGTCGGGTACGTCAAGAACTCGTTGCCGCTGGAATTGTGGACAATAAACGCGTCAAAAGAGATAGTCGCAAAAAGGTCATGCATATGCATCCCGACGGGCCAGTCCAAAAGCGGCATCTGGAGGGCTTCGAGTGGTTAGAAGAAGTGGCTGAACATGCGAAGAATGAACTGGGTCGTGCATTAGAAACGGCACTACCACAACAGGATGCGATGCGGCAACTTGAAGATTTGCCTGGAGATAAAGAAGTAAAGAAATGGCTGAGCCAGCTACTACGGGTTGGCGACCAATACGATGAAGAAAATGAGGAATATCAACATCGTACGAGGCTAGCAAACCCTGCGGATCACGAAGAAGGGCCAAGGAAACCAGAATTTTCAAAAACGCATAAAGGCCCTCATGTGAAGAAAAATCCCAGGCTGGCTGCATTACGCTTCTTGATGTCTGATTATAAGTGTGAAGTTGATCCCGCTCACCAGCCATTTACTTCACGAATTACCAATAAGAATTTCGTAGAAGCTCATCATTTAGTACCAGCACGAATGGATGTACAGGAGAAATTCAAGTGTGCTTTGGATCACGAGAATAACATTGTCTCGCTCTGCCCAAATTGTCACAGACGCCTTCATCATGCAGTCAGTGATGAAAAAAACGACATATTGAGACGATTGTATAGGAGGCGTAGGAAGGAGCTTGACGTCGCCGGTATTCACTTATCAATGGCGAGGCTAATCTCATATTACGAATAAACTGTGCGGAAAGAGGTCATTTATAAAAATTATACTTTGTTAATGACACGACGTTGTCACGAGGATGTGGAATCATAAGGGGGAATACGGGAGGTGACCTATGGCATATTGTCAGAAATGTGGAAAGCAAGTCGGAGCAAACGATAGATTCTGCAAAAACTGTGGCACCAAGTTATCTGGCTCTGCCGGAGAACATGAAGAACACAAGGGATTATCTACAGATAAGTTAGTTACAAAGCCTTGCGCATACTGCGACGGCACCGGAGAAGCTGATGTAGGAGAGCTTACTCCTGTCTATAGAAAGTGTCCCGTATGTAAGGGTAATCGTGAGGTACAAGTGCCGAGCAACTATACCAAGTGCCAAATCTGCGATGGCACGGGCAAAGAGGATGTAGGTGAGTCTATTCCGGTGTTCGAGCGCTGCAAAAATTGCAAAGGAACAGGGTGGGCTCCACCTCCCCCCGTGTATAAGTGATGGGGCTGGGGTTGGGGGGTGAGGAATGTCGTAGGTGTGGGAGAATAT
>CAYRSQ010000094.1:0-2599 GCA_964427055.1 uncultured archaeon | reverse complement strand
ATGCGTGGCAGACCGGTACGACTGGGTCTACGGCTGATTTCAGAATAGTAGAATGTGAAGATGACACCGACGCCATAACGGTTTCCAACTACAATGACGATGGTGGATGTGACGTGACAGGTGACTGTGGTAACTCGTACTGTTCAGGGACCACTGCCGTGCCCTGCCCTGGAGATCTGGATTCTACCGGATGTACCAATGCAGATGAAGGCGGATGCTGTTCACATTATAGTTACTTCTGGAACATAGGTGGGGAGGTCTCTGGAACAACATGCTGCGGTGACGACGCTAGCGAATACAAAAAAGCGAAGGTTTGCGACAATGCATATGCATGTACGTCTGACTCTAATGACGATGCCTGCTGTAATGCTGATACAGACTGTGTGTACAGTAGTACCTGCTACACGTCCGGTACGCACACTACCGATGCTGATGCCAATGGTGATGACGAATATTGTCTGTCAAATACATGGTACGACTGTTATGACACTGGAGACTGCGATCCCGCAGGAGAATATGCATATACCGAAAGCAGCAATGCCTGTACTGGTTCATCCGACTGTCATGAAGACTGTACTTCAAACGATTGCATATATCAGAGATATGAGGGATGGGGAGATTGTGATGCTACAAATGGATGTTACAGTTCAAATTGCATACAGGACACGAACTTTGCCACGACATTCATAGGAACTGGGATGTGTGATGCCTCGACTGGCGCGATATGCACGGGCGGAGCGTCTGACGGTTACGATATATGTGTCGCTTCAGGAAGCTGTCTTATAGACCATGATTACGACGATGCTATGGCAGATTGCACAGGAAGTAACTGCATAAAAGTCAGCGGGGAGACGTATGACGTGGATAATGACGGCGATATTGACTACTGCAATAGTGGAATATGGGTGGACTGCAATGCAGATGCACATTGCGGAAGTGGATCGTTTTGTTCAGGCAATGATTGCATATCATGTACGGCTGAGAATTGCGAACAAAATGTAGCAAGGTGCGCTGGGCATGCTGGATGTTGTGACTCTGATGACGATTGTTCAGCAGGATGGTTCTGTGAAGAATACGTTTCTGGCGTGATGAACTCTCCGAATTATATAACTTGCTCGCAAACAGAGTATCCGGATTTCGCAGAATCTCACTGCATACAACAAGCTACAAAATACAGATGCGAGCCATCTTACGACATCGGACGTGGATACATCATCATGGCTGGCGGGACAAATGGATACAATTCTAAAGTCATAGGAATGAACGGAAGTTCAGCTAGTTATCCCAATGATTGGTGGTGTCACGGTGCTGCAGGACAAGGAGACCTTGGAGTCAAAACCTCTTACACCACTGGTGATACCGACTTATGTGTAGGGTATGTATATGATCCTTGTTCAAACGGTGGAAACGTATTGTACCAGAATGCCGCCGGGACTAGAGGAGACTTGGGAGATGCTGACAGAACAACTAATGACTATAGTGGATGCAGTTGGCATAACATGTGGATAGATCTCAGCTCTTATCTAGGGGCATCAAATGGCGAAATGAAAATCTCGCTTGAAGGAAATTATGGATACTGCTCACGAAACACATATTTTGGCTACATAACTTCAGAGGTTGGTTCTACCGATGGTGCTGATAGTACATGGTGTTGTGACACACAGACAGATTGTGTGGATGATGCTCCTGCTATTGGAGGAGGCAATAGTGACATAGCTGGGACTGGATCAGGCTGTTACAACAGCGGCTCTTGTCACGATACTGGTTCTTCAGCTTCAATTAACGAGTACTGCAACGCTGGAACATGGATAAACAATGACGACTCGTCAACCGCATGTACGGCATGCGTCGGGTCTGGTTATTGGAACATAGGAGGAGAGGTCGCAGGAACTTCTTGTTGCAGCGATGATTCCGGAGAGAACAAAATAACATGTACAGACAGTTCGGCAAACGGCGACTGTGGCGCCGATACGATTGCATGCTGTTCTGCAAGCAACGACTGCATCGACGCAAGTGGGAACTGCCAAAACACAGGAGCATGTTATATTTTCAGTTCGCTGAAATCGTATTGTAACGCGGGAACATGGGATGATCCTGATGAAGCTAGCGGTTACTGTACGGCAAGCGGATGTTCGTACACTTGGATGTCGAATGCTCCGACTAGCGGTACGCAATGTTGTGGTGACGATACTACAGGTGATAACTCATATTATTATTCCGCCGACCCGACAAGTGCGACAAGCTTGACATGCGAAAGGTGCAATGCAGGATCATATGTAAGCTCGGCCACACTGTATGGCAATGGTTATGCATCGGGAACCACGTGTTACTATGGGGACATAACATGTTCGGCGGCTTCAGGGTCAAATGGGGCTTCATGTGCACTAGGATGTTCGGGAGTGGGAACCACATGTTGTCCGTCCACGGCGACGTACAGGGACTCGGTCACATGCGTGGAGACTACTGGTTGTGGTTATACAGACCATGACAGGGATGACGCACAAAGCTATTGCATAGCTACAGACACAGGATGCGGAGGAGCTAAGACGTGGATGTCCACCGTTAGCAAGTGCTGCGGCGACGATGGTGGAGCAACAGA
>CAYRSQ010000093.1:0-2683 GCA_964427055.1 uncultured archaeon | reverse complement strand
GGGTTATGGATGCGGTGAGCACTTTCGGTGATGTTGAAGATCCGTGGAATATCCAATGCGGAAATTCTCCTTTCGTTGTGAATAGATTCAGTCGCTGCCTAACGCCGTAATCAGCCGCCGGGCCGAGGGCTGAATTGAAAACCTTCCACGCTGATTCCCGGTCGGCTGGATGAGATGGTTGTGTATATTTTATTCTTTACATTCAAAGAGATAACCGCAATTATTACATTTGAAATTAAGGTTTACTACCTATGAAGATTTTCATTGGGGTTTTATGGGTAAGATTTGTATTCATCAGTATAGACGGATATTGTAATTTTTCAAAATCCCATAATCCAGTATCTATACCCAATGATCTTAACCCTTCAACCAATATAGTAGCTGCGCCTGAAAGATTACTATCCGAACGAACACCAACAAGAATCCCTTTCACAACAACGCCGCCCCCTGATCCATATCCTTGGTATACCTTCCAACCGGCCTTATTTAAGCATTCAAGTAGTGTCATTCCAATCAACCTAATTTCAGATGTGTCTCCCAAAACAACAACATCAACCTCCGTGTCTCGAAATGGTTCAAGAAGAGATACAAGCCTTTCCTGTTGTTCCTTTGTAAGTTTTCGGTCGGCAAGCCGCGCCTCTAATTGTACTCGCGCCAATCTTTCACTTTCTGCCTTCTCGTTAGCCTGGGCAGCTTGCGCCTGGGCCTTGGCGATTTCACTCTTGGCTTTCTCTGCCTCTACATTTAACAATGCTATTTGTTTATCCGCCTCGGCCTTAACCTGCGCAATGTTTTCTTCTGAACCAGCCTTAACTTCAGAAATCTTTGTTGCTGCGTCATTTTTTACATTAACGATCTGGAGGGCTTGCTCTCTGTCTTTATGCTCACTAAGTTTGTCCTTTTCCTTACCTAATAAAATTGCCGTTTCATTAGCCTTGTATTGGAAAAAGTATAAACAAACACCAGCAATAATCGTAATTACTATTAGCCAGTTCGACCAATCATGCCAAAATCTGAATGAGGCTTCCATCTTTTGAACTACGGAGGTAAGAGAATCTATGCTTTCCACATTATCCCCCTTTGATATTGTTTTGTTATCTCTTTTGTCTCTTGTCATCATAGAAGTTATTGTTATTGCATATTTTAAAACTCACTTCGTCAAACAATGGGATGAAAAAGAACAGCGTTTTATTTTCACACAACGAAGAAATCAGCCGGAGCGTTAGCGATCGGCTGTATTGACTGGTTCTGCACTCTCTTCATCTTCTTGCAATTGATCTAAAATTTCATCTGGGTAATATTCTCCAGGTAAAAATGATATAGGTATCATATTATTCAAAACACCCATTGAATCAAAAACCACAAATTTTCCTTGAAGCTTGAAATAGTTAGGATTGATGTCTTTCCGAACCTGCTCCGCATACTCGTTTAACACAGCCGTAAGATTAAATAACAATCTTGTACATTTAACTTCCCATCTTCTATATTTTTTCAAGTCTGAATGGTAATCGGGATTAGGATATACTTCCTTATAAAACTTCCTTCCCCGATGGCAATTATGTGAATCGATATATGAATTGCTAGTGAAATGGTCCGTATACTGCCTTGCACGCTTCATCAAATTATTTATCGCATTTTCTAAATCGGGATATTTTTGGGGAGAAATAGCTTTAAAAAGGTATAAATCAATATCAGATACACTTTCTATGAAGCTGGCAGGTACAATGCCACGAAGTGCATTATCAGACAACCATTCCCAAGAAAGTAGCTCAAACTTTTCGGTAATTTCATTTATAACTAAGGTGTACCATTCTTCGTCTATATCTTTTTCTTCGGTAAGAGCAGTTTCGACCCAAATTTCATGATCAGATTTTATTTGATGCAAACGCTCAACAGGCCACTCATGCTCATCATCATCGATTATTTTATGGTGATTACGACATAGCAATATAAGATTGGGGTATCTATTTCTTTCATCCTCAGTGAGCACACTTTTTCCGCGGGGACTTGTTTCTTTTTCCCCAATAATATGACAATTCTCCCCGACTAAAATATTCTTTGACGGAACGGCATCGCTTGCTTCAGCGACCAAACACTTGCGGCAATCTGCCATGGAACATCTTCCAGCAGCTTTTGCCCATAGTATTTTAATATCTTTTGTATTTATGCTCATTTATTAGTCCTTTTTCAGCAGAACGAAGAATTAACCGGCTGCCGAAAGCCGCAGGCTGTAGGCAGTCGGGTTGAATGACAGGTTATGTCCAAAATTGCCCAGATTCAACTAATGTGAAAAAAGTAATGTATAAATCTTGTATAAAGAATCATTTGCTTGTTTTCTGTTTAAATTTTCTCGGGTCATGGATCCCATTTGCATTTTTCGTTTGAGGCTCTTGTGTCCGTTTAGAAAAAACTTGGAGAAAGGTTCCTAAAATAAACAGAATACTTCCCGTACAATAAAGCACTATTTTCCACCAATTCAAATTCGCAATAGCGACGACAAACTTGTGACCGATGGAAGTAGGGTTTGGACCCGTATAACTGTCGAAAACCTTGCTGAGCTCGTCTATTGGAGTATGCCTCAATTTTATATGTCTTGAAACTGAATCGTCGGACTTGTCGGAGGGGTCTACTGAAACTGCAATCGTTGCATCTGCTAGGAGTTCTTGGCACCTGAGCATTAATC
>CAYRSQ010000092.1:0-2800 GCA_964427055.1 uncultured archaeon | reverse complement strand
CTTCCCCCAGGCCTTGCCCATGTTCTTTTCCCCGGTCAGCTCGGCCATGCCGGCGCTTACTTCCTCCCGCACCCGGTCCCCGTCGATCTTCTGCCCGACGGGATTCGCCCCAGTCTTGACCCTGACCACCTGCCCGGGGTACTTCCCGGGGAGCGAGCCCGCGACCCTGGGGATCTTCCGTACCTCGTCGATATTGGTCTTGATCTCCGCAGGCGCGGGAGGCGTGGGCTTCTCGTCCTTGACCTTCTCTTGGGGGATCAGGCGCGGGGCCAGCGCCGCCCCGGCCGCGACCATGGCCGCGGAGCAAAAGAATTTCCTCCGTGAGAATTTATCCGACGGACGAGCGTCTTTTTCTCCTGTAAGGGTCATGATGTCGTCTTTAGCCATGTTGCCTCCTCGGGATAGGGATGGAAGTAGTATAAGTGGGGGAGGGGGGAAAGGCAATTTGTCTATCTCGAAACGTTAGCATAAAATGAAGCCGATATATTAATCTATTCTCGAAGTAAAACATTCTAATTTGTTCACCTCTGCGAATATATTGCAGGAAGCATTGGACGCCGGATCCAAAGGACTGAGGTTTGAATCCTCTCGTATCCGCCTGTTAGTCCGTGCCTAAGCCTCTCGTCGGGGGGCGCCTGTTTACTTGAATTAAGGCTGTCTTAAGTCTTGGCTGAGCATAATATGAGCCTAGTCAGGGCATGAAATTATCTGTGGCCAGATCATCTTCGTTTTGCACGGGACTCTTTCTCATGGGGGGCAACACCCGATACAATAATTCAGACGGGTCAAGCTTGGAACGCCGGTCTGTCACGCTGGAGGTCGCGAGTTCGAGTCTCGTCGGCCCCGCCACCTTATTCCCTGGTTTTCCCCTGATAATCGAGCGTTTTCCTTCGTCTTCTGATTAGGCACCATTAGTCCGAAGTAGGCGAGTTTTAGCAAAATCTGTTACACCAGCGTTACACGGGGAGAGGTCTATATCAGAAGGTGGGCACACGCATAAAATGTCTGGTTTAGATACCTGGGTTCGGTGGCAATTGGAGCCCCGGCCCGCGTGGCAAACCTATCGCCCGCCCAGGAGTCTTCAAATATATCAAGAAATTCCTATATAATCTTGATAGACCCGAAGAGAATCAGGTATTAAATGAACGAACCTAATTTTCGTGCAGCCGTCTTTTATCTTTTGGAGCGTGCCGAAAACAGCGAGATTCCGGTCGGGAAAACAAGGCTGGTGAAACTCCTTTATCTTCTTGACGTGGAACTCTATCGACTTCGCCAACATGTCTTTACCGAGCTGGATTGGATATTTTATAAATACGGACCCTATTCAAATGAAGTTGAGACAGCTCTCAGTCAACTTGACATAAGCGAAGTGGATATACCGATAGCTGGGGCCAGGGTTTTTCAGAAGCTCGACATTGATATTGGCCAATATGAAGGACGTCTTGAAATAGAAACAAAGGCGGTCATCGAACGATTACTCGAGGATTGGGGGACTGCCGATCTAAACGAACTCCTTGATCATGTCTATTTTGAAACAGAGCCGATGTTGAAGGCTAAGTTCAAACAGAGACTCGATTTTTCGATGATTAAGCCGAAGGAAACCAAGGTCGAACGGATAACCTTATCGGATGAGGCCAAGAGTAAACTTAAAGAACTAGGTATCAGACTTTGTGCCAAACTTGAAAGATTGGAAGTCCCGGACGATCCACTCAATATTGCTCCCTTCGATTTTGTTGGAAAAGTGAATTTCTTGCAAGATGAGATGGTTGATCTGTCTACCATAATCGGCAAGGCCCGTATCAAGAATGGCTGATCAACACGTAAGAGGGATCGATAGTTGGATAGACGAAGTTTGTGGACAGGGCTTCTACGAAGAAATCCCCGAATCTGATGAACGTTGCCATGTGGGTCAGTTCTTCAAAACCCATATCAAGTATCCATTCACGCTTTCGCCGAAAGTTCTTGAAATAGAATCTTTCGATCCGAGCAATGAACTTGAGTCAATCTTTAGGATCGCTGATTATGATTCTGATTCCGAAACGCAACGAATGCGACCGATCAAGCAACTCAACCTGAAATCGACAGATCGGCTATATATATCAGCGGGGAAGATTAGAACCGTCATACTTCTAAAGCTCATCGAGAGCTTCTGGATGGAAGACGAATCGGTGAAACTCGCACTCTGCATCCCGATAAGCAGTTTTAAACTCTGGATGGATGCGGGTTTGATTATAGGGACGCAGCTATTCGAAATTCCTCAATATTTCTATATTAGAGCGGCTGAAAGTGGTGCTCGAGCTGAGAGTGCAGCCAGATTCGACCTGATTCAATATGTTTGTTTCGATCATATTGAGGCGATACGCAACGATCGAAACAATGCACGGTTCAAGTTGGCCCCATTCTCATTGAAATTGATGTTTAACCATCTGTCTAATTATATTCTTGAAAAGCCGTATGATGAGGCGGTCAATCAAGAAATCACTGCTTACAGAGATATTCTAAAGGACGAAATTGGTCGGAAGTGAGGGGCCCAGAAAAGTCTCGTCGGCCCCGCCACCTTTTACCCTCGTTTTCCCCACATGAATCATCGTTTTTCTTCGTTTTCCGTTTAAGCACCATTAGTCCGAAGTAGGCGAGTTTTAGCAAAATCTGTTATACCGGCGTTACACGGGGAGTCGTTCGCTTTCCCCGGGCCACCCCTTGATGACAATATTCCTTGAATCTGAGTGCGCCCGCAGCTCAGCTGATAGAGCGTCTGACTACGAATCAGCAGGTCGGGTGTTCGAGTCACCCCGGGCGC
>CAYRSQ010000091.1:0-2825 GCA_964427055.1 uncultured archaeon | reverse complement strand
GAGTCCCAAAAGTACGAAAAACCTGCCCACTCAAAAGTTGGTGGTGGATTACGGGATAAGCTAAAACCTTGATAAATGCATACTTGTCGATTAAATACTGCCTTTCAAAAACGGCACGGCTTTGCCCAGTTCATCTCAAGCGCCTGGTTCTGTCGATTTTTATCCGTACCGTGGATCCTTGCAATTATTACTCTCATTGAATTCTACTTTTGTAATTTCTTTTCCCCATATTTTGTTTCCTGCCCGTTTTGGGTTTTCAAAAAAGTATTGATTCCGTTCCGCAAAGTATCGATCAATTGCGGCCTTACATTCTTCAACAGAGGCGTAGTCGCTGTTATGAATAATAGCTTTTGCCATCCCACTAAAAATAGATTCAATAACATTGAGAAATTGAGCACTAGCAGGCAAAGGCGCCAACGCAACGAATGGGGTCTTGTGCATTGACCGATAGCTTTCCCCATTAACTTCGCCAATTTTCTTATATAATTTTTTTGATGCATGCCAAGATGCGGCATCCCATGAAAAGAAAATTCGTTCTTCTTTGTATTTTTTTAACAGTATTTCAAGTAACTTTATCATTTCGTCGGTATTCTTTTTTGCAGAATAAAAATGCGTTACTTGGTTGGTGGATAATTCAAGTGCGGCGGTTAAAATTAAACTGCCTTTACTTTTTTGCCACTGTGGGACGATTCTATTTCCTCCTTGAGGCACCCATGATCTGCCGCCCTGCATTTTAATGGCAAAAGGGCCAAATTCATCGATTGAAAAAAACTTTTCATTGTTTTTTAAATTTGAAAGAGTATTTGTTATTTCTTTCAGTTTTTCATGGTATTGCGGGTCAGTGCTGGTTAAAACTTTCTTAGCCTTTAAAAAACGATACCCGGCGGTTTTTATAATTTGCCGAATATAAGGCTTTGATAGAGAAAAGCCTTCTTTGGCTAATGTCCGATAAAGGTCTTCCATACGCCATGTTGTTCTGTTGAAACCATAAACTGAAGGAGGGGCATGCAATATTTTGAAAACCTCTTCTATGTATTTGGGCTCCTCGCACTTTTTCGTTTCTTTTCTGCTGAAATCGAAAAGTTTTTGAATCCCCCGAGATTCAAATTGCTCAATATAACTACGGACCGTGTTCCTCTGGATACTAAGCATTTCAGCAACTGTCCTTTGGGGAATTCCATCTAGATAAGCAAGAACCGTCATTGAGCGATTTCTGTTTCTGAGAGGACCCTTGAGAATATGATTGTACAGTTTATTCACGCTTTCTGAGTCTAGATGATCTGAAAACTGCTTCTCGATTTCGTTGGGGCCAATTTTCCCCTGTAGAAGGCCAAGAACCCACATAACCTGCTTTTGAACCCTTTGTTGCTTTGTCCGGCTGGATTTCCGCAAGACGTTTTTATCTTCTTCGGCCAACTGAGATAGGTACCGTCTTACTGTTGAATAAGGACCTTCAAAACCATCTTCTGTGATTCTGTGATAGACTTGCAGTGCATCCATGCCACCTTTCCTAAAGTTTTCATCTATGCAATTTTTATAGCCGTCCAGCACCGATGGCCTGAAAGGTGTTTTGAAAGGCATGGGTTTTCGTACATCTAAGACTTTTCGGACGGTATTCCGCGAGTAACCCAAGATGGCGCTAATCCCGCGAATTGAGCACCCTTGTTTCTCAAGTTTAATAACCTTCTTGTATTGCCCCGATGTTAACATTGATGATCTCTTTTGGGTATATCTTCAAACAGAACGCGAAGTTCACTGGGAGTGTAAGCGATCCGGTGGAATGGCTGGTTCGGCACTCGATATCATGCTCGGGTTTTCCTGTGGCACACACGTTAGGTTTAGCTTCCTCAGATGCCTTCTCGGAGTGTGCTAAACATCTCCCGCACTTCGTCATCCGTGACAAGGTCGTACTTGACGGGTATCCGGTCCCGCCCGTACCCGCTTCCATCCTCAAGATCCTGCGATTCCTCTTCGCGCTCGGCGATATCCTCGTCGAGTAGGTTAATCTGGCGATTAAGAGCAAGGCCGTACTCTTTGCGGAGCTTATCGAGCGACTCTCGCAACCCCGCCAACTCACCAAGAGTCGTGCAGTCGTAACGCTCATCCCTGGCTCCCTCCTGCTCGTACTGCCGGACCCCCATCGTCAACTGCTGTTCATTAATGTCACACCACTCTAGCGCCTTCAAGGGGAACGCGAGGATTTCCAACCAGTCGTCCGCCCTGGCGAAATCGAGTGCATCTAAGACCCCTTTCAAGAGTTTCTGGTACACTTCGCGCCCGCCGTGATCAAGGAACCAGCGATTCTCCGTGATCTTGACTAGGAGCCTGAGAACCGATCCAAACCCAACTACTTCCTTCTCCCATCCGCCGACGAGTGTGTCCGCCACCTGAGATGCCATCGCCGCGAGCTTGCATGACTCATGGACCGTGGCGACTTCCGCAAGGAACCCTACCCTTCCTTCATAGCTCGTATCTATAGGGTAACCCGTCAACGAGCCATTCGGCTGCTTCTCCCAACGCATGGAGGGCCCCTTCAGCAGGCGCGACAGCGACCTACAGAGAAGCTCGGCATCCGTCGTTAAGACAGTCCTGAGTTCGCTTCCTGGCCGGGCTGCGCCAAGTTCCCAGAGATTCACGATTTGCTCGAAGCGCGCAGCGGAATTGATAAGGTCTTCGGCAGTCTCGCGCTCGTTGGTGATCACCGAAGCGACGAAGTCCCGAACAGAGGGGTTGAGATAGCTCGCATATCTCTTGCTATATGAGAGAAAGGCACCATCCAACTCTTGAAACGCCCGGCGGAAATCGCCCGCCCGGATCTGGTGATG
>CAYRSQ010000090.1:0-2867 GCA_964427055.1 uncultured archaeon | reverse complement strand
TAAACAGCCGTCCACTGATACTCAGGAGCGATAGGAAGGATTTCCACAAATATTTTATACAATGACTATTTGTTCAGAACGCTGTCAATCAATTCTAGTGTTTCTTGAACGTTTTTGGATTTTATTTCGTAGCATTCGGCATGTTTGAGAAATGATTTCAAGATTTCTTTTCTACTATTCATAAGGGAATCCAAATCGTATTTATTATAATAGCAGTATGCTAGAACTAAATTTCTAGTATCTCTTGTTTTAGTTCGATATGTATTCAGAGTAAGCATCGTTTCTAACGCGTCTTTTTTGGTCAATTTTTCAATGGATTTTTCCCCATAGACTGGTATGAAGATGTATTTTATTTTCGTTTTATCGGCGATGTTCTTAGGATATGTTTTCTCGTAAATTCCAAGAAACTTGTTCACTACTGGAACATTTTTTAGATATTGCTTTATTCCATCAGCTCCTCTGAATGCTTTTATTCTCTTCGGGTAAGAGTATGCGAAATCTTTGTCAACTATTGTAGTGTCATCCGACAAGAAACTTGCGCCGCGTTCTATAAATCTCAATGATATAGTCGATTTGCCGCATCCATCCCAACCAGCTATCATTATGCCGTCTCCACTGTATTCCACACTTGCTCCGTGTAGTTTCAAAAATCCTTTCTGGATAAACTTCAAATCGAGTATGTAGTCTATGATTTGATCCGAATTAAACTGCGGTATTTTATCGTATAACCAACTGACTCTGATTTTTGTGTCGCCTTCTAGATGTTTGATGAGCAAATTGCACGGTAGAAGCATTCTATAGTTGTGAAGCAGGGAATTCTTCTTGAAAAATAGATACGGCTGTGATACTGGATCCATACCTATGATATCATTATTACCTATTTCGACTTGAAGGTCATATCTACCAGACACAGGAACATCTGTTTCTGGCATGAAGAAATGTGAAGGTATGGGCAATTTAACCGAACTTTTTATTCTCAAGCCATGCACATTGTAACCATACATACTGTTCACCCTATGCATTAAAGTTGGTTTTCTCGCTCCAACATATCCGAGACCATTTCGACTGAATCGGATGTGTTATTCGAGAAAAACTCATAACATTTCGCATCTCTCATGATTTTGTTCAGTATATCATATCTAGATTTCAGTAGGCCTGGGATATCATATTTGTTGTAGTGGGAATATGCCAATACAATATCCTTTTCGTCGAAGGATTTTCTAAGCATATAATCACTCAGAATCATTAGAGACTGTATCGCATCAGTTTTAGTTATTTCACGTATTTTTTTATCGCCGTACCTTGAAATGAAGACATAATCTAATTTAGTCTTCTGTACGATATTTTCGGGTTCTACTCTCTCATATGTACCGAGATGCCTGTTCACATAAGGGATGCTATTAAGTCGTTTTGCCAGATTGCCGTGTCCTCTAAACATCTTGATTTTTTTAGGATGAGCAAAAGCGTACTCTGAACTCAAATAAGTCATATCTCCTGATAGAAACGAAGCGCCTTTGCTGACAAAATGTTTAGCGATAGTGGATTTACCAGAAGCGTCCCATCCAGCAACCAATACTCCTTTCCCATTGTTTTCGAAACATGATCCGTGAGTTTTAAGCAATCCTTTCTGAAGTAGTTTCAAATCAGTAACGTATCTGATGACCCTGTTTGAATTCTTTACAAGTTTGTAGTAAAGTGGTGAGATTGTTATCTTTGTTTTGCCCTCCAGATTCTGAAGAGACAATTCGCACGGCCTGAATGTTTTGTATCTATGAACTACTATTTTGCCACCAGAAAACAGATAAGGAGGAGCAGTCAATGATAGACTATTCGATATCGTTTCGTCAGTTATTTCTACTATCAAATCTGGATTGTCTACAATGTCCACTTCGAAATATGAAGGTACTCTCAACTCAACGTCGCTCTTTATGTTCAGTTTGTCACATATGTCGTAATATTTTACCATATCAAGTTTCCCTTGTCAAAGAGTTTGGCCATCACGAATCTCAATGCCAACAGAGATGGATACACCGTAGCTAACCTCAATGCGCTGTCAGGTCTCATTCGTATCGTATCATTCAGTATTCTTGTCGTGTGCTGATACAAAAATTGCCCAGGGCTTATATTTCTCGGAAATGTCATTAGATTGTTGATGTCACTTCCGTATGCCTTTGTCATTTTTAGGAAGAGCATAAGTCCCGGCATTAGGCCGTACTTCTTAGACGTCGAAAGTATGTATTCCCAATCTAGGGGTTGAGTATTCAAAAGGTTGTTCATGTTGTATAGGTTCGATGACCTTATGTTTAGATGCCTGTAGATTCTATGTATAACTTCTATCAGTAATGTATCTTCTAGGGATGGGACTACGAATTCCATACCATCTATTTTTTTAAGTATACTCCTGTCAATAAGCTGAGACCCTGAAATTGTCCTTTCCCATACCTGAGAGAATTTGTTTACATGCATCTCGATTATTAGAGGCGATCCCGGTATAGAGAAGGACGTTTTTTTAGATAGATGCATCGCAAGAGAAGATGGGACCGTCTTACCATTAAATTCTTTCATAAGGTGATTTGCGATTTTATCAAGGTCTTTTTCGACTAGAAGGTCTGCATCGAACCCGAAATCCGGATAATTGTTAAGCGTCTTGAAGAAAATCACTCTATATCCTTGGTCATGTATCGCTTTCTGAACTTCGTATATAGTTTTCAACCCTTTCTTTGATTTTTCAATCTCTTGATCAAGGACGACTTTTTGTTCCGTCGTAAGTTTGTCTAGGTTTGCTTTGGCTGCCCTTATAAATATCCTGTTCCTTCTACCGGCTTTGTAAAATTCGTCGAAGTTCTTGATTTTACCATTTTCATCCA
>CAYRSQ010000089.1:0-2900 GCA_964427055.1 uncultured archaeon | reverse complement strand
GCATAGTTCGCGCACAGTGCCGAGTACATGAAGTTGGCGTACGATATCCTCGCCGGCTCCGACTGAGACATCACCAAATCCTCGGCGAAGTAGCTCGACGGCGCCTCTACCTCTATCTTCGTGTACTTGACCAGTCCAAGGTCCATGTCGCCGAAGAAGTTCACCAGCCCCTCGACATACATGTCCTCGCGGACGTAGTATGTGGTCCTGGTGTACGGTCGCACAGCATCGGAATATTCGGGCGTCACGTGCCCTATCACATAGACGGTTATCGGTATGACCTTGTTCCCGTATACGCTCGTCGGCATCAGCGGGAAGAATATCTCGTCTGTCGGGAAGCTTATGAACAGGCCAGGCTGCCTGTATCCGACGATAGAGTCGCAGTATCCCATCGTATACCAGTCGACCTTCTCGTTCGCGCACGCGAAGCAGTCGTTCGAATATGTGTTGTAGTCCGACCCGCAAACGGGCTGGTACAGCTCGTAGCACGCATCGACGTCCCTGTCCTCGTCCTCGCAGTAGGTCTTGTCCTCCTCATCGACAGGAGTTATCCACGACACGACGAACGTGTAATCGTCACCCACATATTCATCCAGCACCGGTATCGACTCGCTCTCGAGCTCGAAACCCATGCCTGACAGATAGGCATACAGCGCGTCGCCGTCCTTCGCAGTCACGACCTCAGTGGTTATCCCGTTCTTCTCGAGATGCTGGTACACTTCAACGTCCTCGCTCGCCTGCTTCGAATCTGAAGCGGTCGCACCGAACGTCTCGAACAATGGAATCGAACGGTAGTATCCGCCCTGCGAGAAGAACATCGGATATATCTGCGTGTTCTTCAGGCTGTCCATCATCCGGTCGATGTCGTATTCGACCTGGCTCTCGACGTCACTCCCGTAAAGGTACGGGAACTGGTCGACCACATCTATCGCTACATTGCCGGGGAGCGAAGGCACGGGGAATATCCACACCGCCTCGTCTATGTCCCTCATGTTGGCGTTGACCGATATTATCATCCTCTCTATGCCGTTGCGGTAGTTTATGGCAGCAAGCTGGCTGGTCTCGTCCACGTACGTGTAGTAGTCGTAGTACGGGCGTATCATCATCCCGTCCGCCATCGCGGAAGACGGGACCAGCAGCATGGCCGCAACCACAGCGGCTAGCAGTCTCTTCATCTCATTACCTCCATCATATCATCGTCCATCTTCGACCTCCTGTACACGTAATACGCGAGTCCAAGCACAGACAGGACTATCAGCGCGCCCGACACAGTCATTATGTCCGGCGTGAACATGATAGGCACGGTTTTCGCGGCAGTGTCCTGCGCTATCTCGAGCATCGGAGCCTCGCTGGCCGCGCCGAATGTCCGCGAGCCGTAAAGGTTGCCGAACATCGTTCCGATCCCGAGGCCGAACGCGAGCAGTGAGGTCGATAGGATAATGACAAGCTGCCTTGGTTTGCTGGACGCGATCCCCATCCCGCGGTCGGTCAGCGAATAGAACACCCACTTCTTGCCCGGCGCGGCGGTCTTCTGCACCAGGCCTGCGTCCATCATGGTATGCAGATGTTCGATAATGGTCGCGTCCGATTTGCCTAATTTCTTGGCTACGAACGACGGCATCCGTTTGCCGTCCTTCAGTATCTTCAGTATGTCCATCCTTGTGTCGGTGGACAGCACTTTCAAAACATCACGGTCTATAATGGTGACCTGCTCTTTTGGCATAATAGAAATGGTCGAATTGCCAATAAAACCGTTGCGGTTTCGTTAGGCGGGCGCCTAATCATCTCATGGACACGGCAGCCGCAGGGGCCGGCACCTGTATCGGTATCTCCCTCTTCTCCAGTTCCACTCCCAGCATCAGCCCTAACACGACAAAAAACAGGTCCTTGCTCTGCTTGAAGCTTATCGTCGCGTCCTCAATCTCGGACAGCATCCTCTTGCTGATTTTCATGAGGGACAGTCCGCTAAGTATGTCGGAAGCGTCGAATATCTCCACGCCGACTATCTTGTTCTCGCTAGAGAAATCCAATACAAAATTATCTATCTCAAGGCTGTCCTTGACGCTTTCCCCGCTGTAAACGTAAAGTATGTCGTTCTCCCTGTCGTAGTCTACCTTAGCTTTCCTAGCCATTTTTCATACACCTTCCTTCTCCTTATATTCTGAATGTGGGCAGTAATAACATTTAGCCTTTTCCCTTTCACCGAAACGACGACCCTGAGGTCATACCTTGTCGACTTCCTGAAAAGCAGCGAATATTTGTGTCCTTTCGATCCATCGCCCTGGTCCTGCACGGAAATCAGATGAGACGGATGCCTTACCTTTTCAACGACAGTGCCTTCGTCAATCCCCCTATTAAAGACTTTGGGACTATGGAAGTGCCTGCTAAAAGTTATGTCATCTATACCTGAAAGCATTTTCTTGACGCCGTCAAGGCCGTTGCCCATATATGAAATTGAGGCTTACCCTGTTATATATAGGGGGAGACCTCATTTCCGAAGCTCCTTCTCCATAGCTATGTATTCTATGCCCAAATCAACGCTGGTATGTATCCCTGAAGTCCTTGTGAATCCCATCTTCTCGTAGAAACCGACTGCCGTCAGGCTAGATCCGACGTAGAGCATCTCGACATTGTTCTGGATGGCGGCCGACTCTATCCTCTCGTACAATTTCCGTCCGACCCCCTTTCTCTGGCTTCCCGGAGTGACGTAGTTCCTCCTTATCTCCCCTTCGTAGTACAGCATGTCGAGCTCGTCGTGGGATGCTATGACTTCCAATGATATGGTGCCGACTATGTTGCCACTGTCCTCCGCCACAAGAGTGAGCATCGAATCGACGTCCCCTATGAGGGCCTCCGGGGTGCTTATGCTGAACAGCCTCGATATGGCATCAATGTCATAG
>CAYRSQ010000088.1:0-2944 GCA_964427055.1 uncultured archaeon | reverse complement strand
ACATAGGGGTTTCTTGTTTTAGTGATATTTGATAAATCTAGGCAGGTCGATTTGTTGCGATGCACCCATTCAAGAAGAGGAGAAGCCAAAGACCAAACATTGGAGTATATCTGCAGTATATGACTTGAAGAGGCTGTAAAAAAAAAAGCCGCCAAGAGAACTAATGACGGCTTCTAAGAGCAGGCCTTTCAGGATCTAGAAAGGAAGATTATCTTCTTCGTCTTTGATAACAACGGATTGGAAAAAGCCGTGGTTCTGATATTCTTCTGTAATCGCCCATCTGTAATTTCGACGCTCAATGACGCCACATTTATGCATGGTAAGGATTAAGTTTATGGGATTTGTTCTATAGAATTGTGCTACTTCATTTGTGCTATAGAGTGGCGGAATATCCATAAGATTCTTGTCCGCTTCAGATTCTGTTAATCCTGAAAGAATATCTTTATTAACGCCATTTACAAGGCATGGATTCACAACTAATGGTTCTTTTCCAGTATCAAGTTGATCTGTCATCATACACAAAATGTGTTTCTCAGCTTCATCAGCTCTATCAAAAAGGTTGGGATGGATACCAAGAATTTCATTATAAACCTTCAGTAGCCAAAAGTCAAAATGAGGATCAAGGTGAGCGGCGAAGTAAGTCGCAATAAAGTAATGAAACCAAAGCTCTTCTTGGTCCTGCGGTCCTGCAGTCCTGCAGTCCATTAATTCATGGTCCGTCGTAGATGCAAGAGATGTAAATTGGGCTTGGATTTTTTTATCCAAAATGATATAATCGAGGTCTTTTTCGAAGGCTACTATAATGTTAGCCAGATTCACCATCCAGTATCTGTCGCGGATCTCAATGGGGACATCCACCCCTTCATACGAAAATGTAATGATCTTTTTCATGGTTCAGATTTTATTTATTGTTATCGGTTAATTTTCGTCATTTCTCCATCTATCTCTTTATTCATAGGCATTTTCGGAGTATTTATGTTAATATTTTAGTGTGAAAATCCATGTTCTCAGGAAGGCTATTGTGAGGGGGCACTATACCACACACTGAAAGAGATCGTTCGTTGTATCCTCCATGGGAAAGCAAAAACACGATGTTTTCTTCGTTCATGTTACATCCATTTGGAGGAACAGAAAAAGTAGGTGAACATACCTCATCGCCAGATACATTTTACCAGGTATCCATTCTCAAAGACAGCTTCTTCTCGCTCTTTAATCCAATACCTGATTGATGGCCGATGTTCTATTCCAAATATTGTGTCCAGTGCTATGATCTCGTCCAGCCCCTCAAACTTCTCCTCGTCTCCATATAGCCCAAGTATATAGTTGCCAATCGAAAAACTCTTTCCCTCTTTATTCATGTATTCTGCCAACCTCCTCCGCATTTGCTCCCCTGGAAGTGAGAATTTGCTCTCCTCCAATAAGTTTTGATAGATGGGGAACTGCCATAGAAAATCAGCCAGTTCTTTCACATCTTGCATGTCTATTGTCATTAACTCATTGATTTGCTTCAGAATAAGCTTTCTGACACCCGTTTTAATACGAGTAGGGGAGTGACTGTTTACCAGCTCCATAAGCCGTCTTCTCTTCCTTGATGGAATCGATTCAGCCTGATTATCGTGCTGCAGGCTCTTTAAAACGTTTATCATCTTCCTGTCTTTAAAACGTAAAGCAGTTTCAGGAATAGACTCTACAATGAGCAGTTCATCATAAGCTTTGAGCAGATCCTGATCTAACCGATACAACTTCTTTGGAATTAGGAGATCAGCTAATACTGTAATCCCGTATCGCTGAAGATTCTCATTCTTGTTGACATACTTCTCGAATTTGAGATTGCCCCCATTTTCATACATTCTTAATCTATGTTGCTGGTAAATGAATTCCTTGCCACCATTGCGATATATACTGAATGGCTTGTTTTTATGCCGGACCACATTACCTATTATATTTCCAGGAGGTAGCTCTGGCATAACCGTTACACCGAATCCAACATTTGAAACGAAGCTCTTGAAAGGATGGAGGTTGAAGGTTCGACAGAGATTCATTATCGCATAAGGCGAATCAAAATATGACAAATCCTTTTCCGGTTTGGTCTTATTATATTCACGTATGTTGATCCCTATATGGTATTGATCAAAACTCTTCGTCAGTTGTAATCCAGGTGTGCTTCTCAAAGCACCTTCCCAGTCGTTCACACGCTTAGCGTCGACATGTATTTTGAAATTTTCAAGCATCGTTCTTCGTTTTTTCGTTCAAACTCGATCTTAACTTATGGGGCCAGTCTTTCATAGTAGGCCAGGTTTGTGGGTTCTTTTTTAAAATGGAACATCTGTGGCTGGTTGTAGTTGTATCTCTTTTGTTTCAAAATCGGATATTATAGTCATGCTTTCATTGTGCCTGAATGGGACTACACCAATTCCGATGTTCCGACCTTTGGCAATGATTTCAAATCCTATTCCCTTAGTATCCTCTCCATTTTCATCTGTCAATCCATAATAATCCGGCCTATAAACAAATATTACCACATCAGCATCCTGTTCTATTGCTCCAGATTCCCGCAGATCGGATAAAATAGGTCGTTTATCTCCTCTCTTTTCGCACTCCCTGCTCAATTGAGATAGTAATACAACTGGTATACCTAGGGTCTTTGCCATTATTTTAAATTCCCTTGTTGCCTGACTCACCTCTTGCTCCCGGTTACGTCCATTCTGATCACTTCTCATGTCTGCCAGCTGCAAGTAATCAATGAAAACTATATCGCACTGGCCCCGATCCTTCATTAGTTTAGAATGGCTTTTAATATACCGGGGGGTGACTACAGCATTATCATCAATGTAAATAGGCAGTTTAGAAAGTTTTTCCTTTGCCAAATAGAACTGCTCCCAATCTGAATGATCCATTGCCCCGTCACGAAAACGTTCTGCATTCAAATCGGCCATGGATAAAA
>CAYRSQ010000087.1:0-2948 GCA_964427055.1 uncultured archaeon | reverse complement strand
CAGGGAAAGTGCCCAGCATTTATGGATGTGAAAGAACATTGTGCTGAATAGTTACCGATTTTCTATTGAAACGATTATGAGACTTCGTAGGTGTATTCTAGGAATCGACCAAACCTGCCAGACTCTCAATCAAGCACGAACCTTAACACCCTTTTCCAAGAGCCTGAAGGATCGCCTACCCTCTCCCCGTCGCCTGATTCTTTTATGGGCACGAGTAAAGACCGCACTGTCAAGGCCGAACGAAGTGAGCCGAAGGGAAGCCTTGACAGAAAGGTCGCTCGTGCTCATGCTGTTAAGGCGTAAGGGGTGAACTTCAAATAATTGCCGTGTCACTTATGTTTTATGTAGAAAGGTATTGACAAACCCTTTTCAAAAGTCTATAGGTTTTATTAGACATGCTTAGGAGGTATGAGAAATGCCCACAGAAAAGGGAGACAAACAGGCCGTAACGATCTGGATCAAAAAAGACCTCGTTGAAAAGATTGACCGGCTTGCAGCAAAGGGAGACTTGACCAGAAGCAAACTTATTTCAAACCTCGTTGAAGTAGGTGCAGAGGAACTTGTGGCCATGGATAAGGTCGGATTCTGGGCAATGGCAAAGATATTTGAAGATATGCGGCAAAGACTCAGGGGCAAGAAGAGCAAGGCCAACACGGAAGAGTAGTCAAGACGTAATAGAGCAATATAAAGGCGGGATCAGGCACGGACTTCTGATGGGTACCTTGCTTGATCATTGGTTAATTCTGAGGGCCTGTTGACACATCAAAATCATTGATAGCAATAATCTGTCAAGTATATGTGTCAAGAGGCTCGCCAGTTAAATATTGGGGAGCTTTTTTTATGACAGACATACAATATACTGATTCGGGATCATATACCGAGGAGCGGCCCGGCAGAGAGACCGCGAGCGAGGGCAAGAGGGAAAACGAGCCAGCACACGATTGTGTCTGCTCATCAATAACCGATAATCTCCCTTCTGATGATACAGGAACCGGCATGGCGTTATCTGTAACACGCCATGCTTCAACCCCACCTGTTACACAGTTCCAGATTATACTGCTCGGATATACTGGTAGGGAGTCATTAAAGTCTGACAACTCCCTACCTCACTCCCTACCTGAAAAAGATAAAGAATATCAGCACCATTTGAGAGTGGTAGAGAGTGGTAGGCAGTCTGCACATGGGTACCCCCTCCTATCCTTGTTAGTATACAGGAGAAAAGTTGCAAAGATGAAGGCAGTAAATCTGAGTGGGTACCACATGACTATCAGGTACCCCGCAAAGGTGAAAATATTGATTCATACACCCGTGGGGGTCGGACGACTAACAGACCCCCCGACAAATGCATATTATGAAAAAATTAAAATCCCTCTGCTTGTATAAGGGACATATTTTTACATGGATGAAAAAATTCACATGAACAAAAAGGCTAACGAAATAAATAAACCATCCTCAAAGCGTCTCTATACCCTTCAGGAAGCGGCAATATACCTTGGCCGGGGTTTATATGGCATGCGTGAGCTTGTGTGGGCTGGTGAAATCCCTGCCGTTAAGGGAAACAATGCGAGAAAGATATATGTCGATATCATAGACCTTGATAACTACATAGACAGGAACAAGGCAGTTTATCATTAAAAAAACCAATGGACAGATAAGCGGATCATGGCTTATAGAAGGAGACAGGTGGAAAATCGTCTGACAAACATTCTCACAAGGGAAACAGAACACAATCTTTCCCGGAAAGGAGATGCATGAGAATGGGATGTTTATACAGACGAGGAAAGACTTATTGGATCAAGTATTACAGGAACGGCAAACCTTATGCCGAATCTACCCAAAGCGACAAGATGGAGGTTGCTAAAAGGTTACTGAGGAAACGTGAAGGGGAGATTGCAGAGGGTAAGCTTCCGGGTATCTGCTTCGAGAAGGTGACGTTTGACGAACTGGCAGGGGATTATCTGACTGACTATCGGGTTAATGAAAAGAAGTCGCTTGTAAGGGCAGAAATCAGCGTGAGACACCTTAAAGCGCATTTTGAAGGGTATAGGGTGCCTCTCATCACAACGCCAAAGATTCAGGCTTATATAGAGCAGCGACTTAATGAGGAAGCAGCACACGCAACTGTTAATAATGAATTGGGGGCGCTAAAACGTATGCTTAACCTGGGTGCGAAGCAAACACCACCGAAAGTTGACAGGGTGCCTTATATCCCGATGCTGAGAACAAATAACGCCCGGAAGGGGTTCTTTGAACACGGAGACTTTCTGGCATTACGTGACAATTTGCCAGAATACCTCAAGGGCTTTGTGACCTTTGCTTATCGGAGCGGGTGGCGGCTATCAGAGATCATTAACCTTACGTGGCAACAAGTAGATTTAAACCAAGGCATTGCGCGCCTTGAAGCAGGAGAAACCAAGAATGATGAAGCGCGTACGCTTTACCTTGACGCTGAACTAAAGACGGTGCTTCTTGATCAGCGGAGAAAGCGAGAAAAAAGCGGCGTGATATTGCCTTATGTTTTCCCAAATCGCAAAGGTACAGGTAAAATTGTTGATATTCGCAAAGTCTGGCAGACTGCTTGCGAAAATGCCAAGATTGGGAAGAAATTATTTCATGACTTCAGGCGAACAGCAGTACGGAACATGGTACGAGCTGGAATACCTGAACGAGTAGCGATGATGGTATCAGGGCATAAGACAAGATCGGTATTCGAGCGGTACAATATCGTCAATAGTCAAGACCTGAAAATGGCCGCAGAGCAGCAAGCACGGTACTTAGAGGCGCAGAGCAGTTACAAAACAGTTACAATCGCCCCTTTTCCACAAAAAAAGAGGCTAGCTAA
Source organism: uncultured archaeon (assembly GCA_964427055.1). GTDB lineage: Archaea > Aenigmatarchaeota > Aenigmatarchaeia > CG10238-14 > SCSR01 > CAYNTH01. The sequence continues at coordinate 106 of CAYRSQ010000087.1, read as the reverse complement.
TAATAGCTAACCCCTTTATTTTATTGGTAGCGGGGGCCGGATTCGAACCGACGACCTTTGGGTTATGAGCCCAACGAGCTACCGGACTGCTCCACCCCGCGTCATG
>CAYRSQ010000086.1:0-3049 GCA_964427055.1 uncultured archaeon | reverse complement strand
ATTATAATTCGATGAAACAGGCGATGGGATGGCTACCGCGAAGCGGTTTAGTTCTTCAAACAGGAATCGCATAATTTCTAACAGAGGGTTCCTGAGGACATATAGGTGACGCCAATAACCGGTACATTCCATTTTTTCTTTGCTCACTCCTGCGCATTACCAAAAGAAATCTGCTACACAAACGCATTTTTCCAAAACCTCGACTACAATAAATTAGCGATAACCGATCAACGTGATCAAGGTTATTGAAAAGTAGGTGAATCCATTCACGACCAACTTGAATGGAGCTGCCTTCTCTATTCCTGACACACCTCTTTCTGGGTAGCAATACAGTAGTACAAGTGGAGGGCCGAATTTCTTACCAATAGTGAGTTTTATGATAAATAACCCATGGCAAAGCATAAATCATTAACTTTTGACGTACTTTTTATCGTTCAAAAAAGGCTTCTGGTAGCAGGGTGGTAGCAAGAAAAATCAAAAGGGGTTAAGCTTTTTGCCTAACCCCTTGTAATTGTTTGGTAGCGGGGGCCGGATTCGAACCGACGACCTTTGGGTTATGAGTTCGGAACAATGGTTAGGCGATTTTCCACCAATTTTTAATGACTTACATATCAAGTGGTTGCAGAAGTCAAATTTGATTAATTAAAGTTTTGTTAGGTTCTTTTAGGGCCTGACAGTTACAATTTCGTTACAATCTTGGTTCTTGATTATGTGTTACTTCCTCCAAGGAAAGGAAACCAATTGGGATCGAAAGATAGTATATTTCTTTTCGTAATCAGTAACGATGAACTCAGCGGCTAACCTGGAAGCTTGTCCGTAAGGCCGCCGCGCTTCTTCCAGTCCGCTGAAGTTTTCTGTTCGGCGAAGCCGCTATTTCTCTTTTAGTAGCAGTGCTAAAACCTCTTGCTCAAACCTTCCATTAGCCTGGCATAAAGTTCCAGGATGAGAACCACTTGCCGGGAAGCGAGCGCTTTGCTTTGAATTAAATGAAATTGTGTCTTTGAATGAGCTGGATGCGTTTTGAACGTTTCTAACAGTGCCAGATTTTGTGAGTATATATTTTGTATTGGCAGTTACAAGTGTTTTGCTTGGTCCTATTTCCTCAACAATTATATTCATTCTCCCTTCTAGGTTCATTCTTCTGTCAATAAAGAAAAGCCCTCCAGTTTGGTTCATATCCATGATTTCATATGTTTGGTTGGCTTTAGAGGCGGGAAATTTGTATGTCCTTTCCCCCTTTAAATTTTTGACATAGGATTCAATATCTCCACAATCCACATACTTTTCAGGATCCCCGCTATAGCTTATATTGATGATCCCTGACTCTTTATCCAAGTTGTTTATAACAAAGAAATTTTTTCCAAGAGCAGGGACTATGATTTTCCAAATTTCGTCTTTGCTTTTATCAATTTCAACTGAGTTATCAAAAGGGGTTATGCTGTTAGGTGGTCGATATTCTTGTCGGCCCGCGCAATCACTTAAAAGTAAAACTGATAATAATACTGCGAATATTACTTTTTTCATTGCACCCCCCTTATTTGTTTTGCGTCGAACGACCAAAATCACCCGCCGCAACCATGACAGGGCAATTTACTGAAAAATACCACCGACCGTGTTGCGGAGCAATAGCAGTTGTGCACCACCGCGCTGGTTGCGGTCGGCGTGCATTTTATGGTTAGGCGCTTCACCATGTTAAGACTTCTTGTGGCGAGCGATGGTCTCATAATATGGCAAAAGTTCAGGCGGAATCTCTCCTGCCTTAGTAATGCGAAGCGACTCGTCGTTCACGTTACTCATGCGCTCCAGATCATAGTAGTTGCAGTAATACGATTGACTAACATTCGGCATTTCTGCCAATAGCCATTCAAACGACTTAGCGGCAGGGTCGTCCGTGTTCTTACGGATGCACCAAGCCCACAGATCGGCGGCCTGAATGGGCGGGAACTCATCGTCCTTGCGAAACAGTGGATTGACTGGGAGTATTGCGAATTCTTCTGGGTTCTTGATTCGCATGACTTCGCGCACCATTGGATACCACCTGCGTGCACGCTCGCCGAAGATCAATTGCTCATCAAAGATGATCTCGAAGCGCTCTCTCCAATGACACTCTTCCCACAGGTCAAAGCAGGTGCCGAGAATCAATGTATGGAAGGACCAAAAGTAAACTTCTGACATCGGCTTTGGGAGTTTAGCCCATGTTTGCATATGGGCCTCAAGGTCAATCACTGTCCAAATAGCGAACTCTGCATAGCGATTGATGATCTGAGCTAGGGCGAGCAGACGGGCATCGCGTTGTTCTTCTGTGAAGCGATAAAAGGCTCCTGTGCAGGAGGCGGCTTCTCTCATCTTGAAGACTGCGATACGCGGGGGTTGGTCAAGACAATATCGCCACTCTTGAGAAAATCGCTCCCATCGCCCCGAGTTTGAGACAAGAGCGACAAGCACGAAGTGCTTGCTCTGGCCTTTCCCGCCACTGTCATCCACGAAAGCTTGAACTGGCATGAGTTCCCTTTTAGTAAAATTCCGAGGCCGAAACTAAGGCGTCAGGGCTGCGGGTGCAAATTATGAGGCCTAACATTGTTTATACAGATCTTTGTGAAATTTGCAAACGCTGCAAATTTGCAATATAAGACCCCACGAAAATGCTTTAAGAAAACACTTATAACTGCCTGTTCTACAAATACATATGGGGTAAAATATCTGTTTCATGAAGGAGTATTATGCAGATCCGTATAACACTCCATTTTCTACCCTGGTAACCTCGGGATTAATCTAAGTTGTTCACAAAAAACAAAAGCCCTATCTCTCATTTTGAGAAACAAAGCTTAAGATGATCAGACCATAATCCCCTCCGATTACAGCTGTTCACAAGTACATACGATACGTTCAAGATCAATAAAATACGCTAGATGATTAACTCCATTACGATATCTTGTCAAGGGATATTAAAGTGAGGGATATTAAAGTGAGGCTTTCAAGCGGTAATAATCGATTTTCGTAACCATTCAGCATAATTTATTTTCAGTTCTTTGAAAAAAGTTCTTGACAC
>CAYRSQ010000085.1:0-3057 GCA_964427055.1 uncultured archaeon | reverse complement strand
AGACATACATTTTTCTAGTGTGCAGATCGATTCCGCAGTAATACTTGTGCTGATTCGTGTAAAATCTCATGGGCTTCCTCCTTCGGGTAATATTTGGTTCTGGCAAACCGAGTTTACCATGTTTAGGAGGAGGCCTTGAATAGTATCAAGTCTTTAGTATCAAACATCGTCTCAGTTTATTGAATTGCGTTTGAAATATGGTAATATCTGTTCCGAAATTTCCCTAAACCGAGCTACACCGCACTTTTCTGCCATGTCACTTACCCCTTTACATCCTTCAATAGTGCCTTTCTGAAATCTTCCGGTTCTAGAATTACGATATTTGGTATCTAAGACTTGAGAATGTACCCTATCGCCCCATTGTGACCGACCCTGAAGGTGACGACGAGAGACCCATTCAATCTCCAGCCCGCAGCCAATGGACCGACGACACAACCATGGTCCTCTGCCTTGCCGAGAGCCTCATCGAATGCAAGGGTTTCAGTCCAAAAGATCAAATGGAGCGGTACGTCCGCTGGTGGAAGGTAGGTTGCCTGAGCAGCACGGGAACATGCTTTGACATTGGCATCACGACGAGAACGGCTCCCTCATGCGCCTTGCCCCGTGCATATGTTCTACACAGGAGATCCCCGGGGAGGCCGAGAAATCCGGTGAAATCTCCAAAACGATCCACGGTGCACCCACCCCACCTTAGACGCGTGCTGTTATTTCGGCGCGTTGACCGTAGGAGCTCTGAGCAACGAGGACAAAGAAACTATCCTGTCCGACCACACTATTGCCCTGTCCCAGACTACTGGAAAGAGAATCCCCTTATTCCTGAAATTTCAGTAATCGCCGCTGGTTCCTTCAAACGCAGGAGTCCCCCGCAAATTTGTTGCAGTGGCGATGTAAAATATATCAGATAGAAATCATACAAGATTTAGCAAAAAATCTGATGTCACTACTGTGAACAAAATGATATGCTTAAAGGCCAAGACGTGGAGAGCATATGCCTATATCATCTCAAACAATACAACGTGACAAAGAAAATGCAAATGCTGCGAAAGAGAATGCAAATAAAAAATTAAGGAGTATCCATGGCCAAAAATTTGTAGACGACATCACGGGAAGCCTTTCCACTATTAACAGAGCCTTATGGGCGCAATATAATGCAGATCAAAAATCTTTACTAGCCATCCGAGAACATCCTTTTCATGCCATGGTAGAAGTAAAAACCATCCACGAAAACGGCAGAAGCAATCTTGCTCTGTGGTATGCGAATGAGAATATATCAATAACACAAGTACTTGAAGGGGTGACCGTTGTTCCTTGGACACACCCAGGTTTCCAGATAGCCATCGCTGGAGACCTTAAGCAATCATGTGACATCAACGACCCCCGATATAATTTGTCAGAAATTACGCCTCTTGCACGAGCAAGATTTCAAAAAGTCATCCCAGAGATCATCGGTATCTATGATCCAGGCGGTCATGTCGGCCAGATAGAAAAAGTTACAACGACAACCGGGCTTAAAGCTGTAAAGCTGCACATGACAAAGGATCAGGTCAATGCATTCATTAGTAAAATGAAAGGAGTACTTTTTGTCACAGGGGCACCTGGAAGTGGAAAGACAACGGTGGCTTTTCAGCGGATGCGATTTCTATTTGACGAAGGAGACCGGAGAACAGGGGTCGAACATCGTCCGGGAAACAGTAAAGTGTTTCTGGCAAACGAAAATTTAATCAGTCATTCTAAAGAGTTGCTTGAAAAGCATCTTGATATTCCCTCTTCGATTGTTAGCCTAATTAAGAATTTTATAGAAGAATATCTTGATGATACATGGCGGTTCAAACACGATGCCTTATTCTTGTATCATGACATTTCGAACAGTCTTCAACGCCGAGCGAGGGAATCATTTTTTTCGACATGTTCAGTCGATGATATGAAAGAGTGCTGGAAAGCATATGAACGTCAGATTGTAAAGCGGACATCTGATGTGACTCATTCTGAATGGGCAAAGATTCGATACAGGGAAGTAAAGCAAAGGGATTTGCTAAAAGGCTTGGTTAGTAGATTTGATGAATTTGCTAAAAGGCAACAAAAGAAGCCCTTTTCTTCTTCCCCGTTATCTTCAGAAGTGAACATGGATCGTCTCTACCAGCTTTGTGCACGCCAGTATGATGATTTACGAAATGAATTGACTCGTCCCGAGGTTGAACAATTTGATGGACTGTTTTTAAAATGGTTGTATTTCGTTTATGATCCGCTTGACTGTCTCAGAAATTACTTTGGCAATAAGACCCATGAAGGTGAGCTCCGGATAAGACTGGGCACTGGTTCCCGAGTAAATGAGGGGCTTATCGTTCGACAAATACTCGAAGACTGGACAAAGAGAAGATACCGTCGTGAAGAAATGGCGTGGATTGCTTGGCTGCTCAGATTTATGTTGCCCACAATGGAAGATCCGAAAGATCGCTTTCGCGAGATGCCAAATGCTTATTCACCTGTCAGTGGCAAGTATGGCCCATGGTATCACATTATTATTGACGAAGCTCAGGATTTGTCAGTTGTTGAGGCATCCTTGCTCTCCTCGTTTGTAGCGCGTGATGGAGCATTAACAATTGCCGCTGATTTCAAACAGGTCGTGTCCCCGGTTCATGGCATGACGAATCCCGATGCATTCAGAATCGGCTGCAGTCTGATTGGTAAATCTGATGATTTCACACAATTTCCATTTACAAAAAATATGCGTCAATCCTCCCAAATTGGTAGGTTTCTGAGAGGTTTTTATGAGAAAACCTTTGGTGAGCTACCTCAGTTTATGGCAAACGAGGAAATGATTGGTCCCAAACCCCAACTATATCTCATGCCATATGTCAACTTTGCGCAAACAATAAGAAAAATGTTGAACGTGTTCAGAGAAAAAACAGTCACAGGTTCCATGGCATTTCTCCAGATCAATGAAGATGAAGATGAGATGGTTCGCTATCGGGAGATGCTTGAAAAGGAAAATATCCGACTCGCTCCCATTTGGGCTTCGGACAGTTCAGATGGAACATTGGTATCGACAAGTGTTGA
>CAYRSQ010000084.1:0-3066 GCA_964427055.1 uncultured archaeon | reverse complement strand
GGGAAAAGATTTCTCGCTTCGCTCGAAATGACAGAATGATGGTCGAAATGACAGAGGACGGGCGTAAAGATTTCTCGTCGCTGGCGTTCCTCGAAATGACAGAATTGAGAGTTATCATTAAGATTTCTCACATTCGTTCGAAATGACAATTTATTTTCCATTGTCGATGGGGAGCGGTGCTGCTATAAGGGCGGCGAGGACGGTAAAAAGCAGCGCGTTGGCCGGGATGTGGAGGTTAAAGTCGCTGATGCTGTGCACAAGTAGTGCCGTTATCCCGGACATAGCGCCGATGGTAATACCCCGTACCAGACGACTCGGATTCAGCATTTTTTTAAAACCCTTTCTGTAAAGGGCGATAATCATCCAGATTATGACAGCGACCAATGGCAACCCGACCTCTGAAATGAAGTGGAGGTAATCGTTATGGGCCATGAAATAACGCGCCCCTTGCCCAGGCGGCTGGTATTGGGTAAATACCGTGGCAAAGGTGCCTGGCCCGGCTCCCAGCAAGGGATGGTCTTTTATCATTTCAGCCACACCACCCCAGACCGTTACCCGGGCTCTGAAGCTTGGTGTTTCAGTCTTCTGATCAAGGGTACGGATTCGCTCCACTACGGGCGTGCTCGCCAGGACGACAACCGCCACCACTAAAAACCCGCCTGCCAGCGTCGCGATTAATTTCTTCCCGGTAAAATAGCGGTTTGTCAGGAGAACAATGGCCATGAAAGTCAGGCCCATGAGTGAGCCGATCCACCCGCCGCGGGAAAGAGTAAGGATTAAAGCGGTAAGGATTAAAAGGGTTAGGTAACAAAGGGTAAAGAGTTTGCCTCTCTTGTAGCCGACCAGGAAAAGGCCCAGGATGAGAGGAAGCGCCATTTCCATATATCCGGCCAGGTGATTGTAGTTGCCGTAGGTAGACGAAAGATGATCGGGGATGTATTTGAGATCGCCATAGTCCCAGAAGGGGAAGGGGTTGACACCAAATCTTTTGAAAAGACCAAAGATAGCAAGGAATGTGGCTACACCGATGATGAGGTAGACAAGCTGCCGTAACTGAGCCCTGGTGCGAAAAGTGTTGATGACGAGGTAGAAGATGACCACATAGGTGACAAGCATAACCGTGGCCCAGAGGCTTGTCTGACGATGCACGGAAAAGACAACTGAAAGGATTACGAGGATTAACAGGATTAACAGGGGCAGATCTAAAGGCGTTTTGATCCATTTCCATGTTCCGGTCAGGGACTTTTCGATGAGAAAGGCGGTCAGGGCCAGCAGGGTGACCATCTGGATGATCGTCACGGCCCAGCCCTGGACGGAACCGCGGGCCAGTGGGGTAAATATGAGCAGGGCGTAGAGGGCAAAGCGCGTGGCGCATGGCGCATAGCGAGATATAGCCGGCTCATGGCGGGGTATGAAAGAAAAGGTCATAGGTTAAAGCTCACAGTAAATAGCTGGTTGCTGGTAGCTGGGCGCTTCGCGCAGCTTGTAGCTGATCGCTGGTGGCTGATAAGTGATAGTAAAGAAAAGTTCATAGGAAGATCAAGATTTCTCATCCCGATAAATCGGGATTCGAAATGACAGGATTAAAAGATTAAGATTTCTCTCTTAAGATTTCTCGTCGCTGGTGCTCCTCGAAATGACAGGAGAGGGGCGTTAAGATTTCCCCCTGGCGGGGGCTATAGCTCGTCTTGACGCTCCTCGAAATGTCAAAATGCAAAGCTCTCTGAAGGTAGAAGGCTGAAGTAAAACCTGTTCAGGACATTCTTAAATAACAAAGAATTCATCTTTCAAAGCAGTCCCTTGAATTTTTCAATGCTCAGACCGGCATCCCTAACAATACCAGCCATCGTGTAGGCGTCTATTGGGTTCGCTCTGGGAATGGTGATAATTCTATCGCCGTTGGTCATTGCAATGTGTTTGCCCTGTCTGACAACCCAAAACCCTGTCTTTTTAAAAGCCTTCACCGCTTTCTGATGATTTATCCCGGCCAACTTAGGCATAGGCGATTTCTACGTACCGAGTTTCCTTATCAGCAGTGAGTTTATCAACTGTCTCCAAATAGGCGCCAATGGCGTCTTTGACATTTTCCAGCGCCTCAGCTTCTGACTTTCCTTGAGACCAGCATCCTGGTAGTCCGGGAACCCAGACAGAGTAACCTTCTTCTGTCTTTTTGAGATTTACTCTATACTTCATGTGACTTCTCTCTTTCTTTGATTAGTCATGAGGGACATTGCTACTTAACTGTGTTTCTCTAAAAGAGTTTTAACAACTCATCTTTAACGGACTCGTAAAAAGTCAGATTCGGCGAACGTGTCATTTCGACCATAGGGAGAAATCTTATCTTTTCAGCATGTTACGATTTAAAGATTTCTCGTTTCACTCGAAATGACAAGCTGAGGAGACTTTTTACGAAACCATCATCTTTAAATTTCTTGTTAAAAGGCATGTCTACAAAAATATGTTATTCATTATAGACTGGAGTTTGAGATTTTTCAAAGTATAATTTGCCTTCAGAGATGTTTGCATAATACCCATAATTTCATTGCGAAGACTGATTTAACTACAAGGCAGAAGGTTAAAGGCTGAAATATAAATACAGGTTGAAGGTTGAAGGTTGAAAAGATTATCACGAAAGCACGAAAACAGGGCAATTTTGAGTTTTGAATGTTGAATTTTGAATTAAAAAAACTAACACAAAACGCGGGAGTTTTGTTTATTTTTCTTTTTTGATTCTTTGTATGTGGCCTCGGCCGAGGCCTTTTACTTCACAGCCGAGTTCGAAGTATTTCCTGATCTTGTCGTCGTCGAGGATGCCGAAGCAGTCTATGATCGCGGCGGGGGCGCCTGTCGCTTTGACGATGTATTCGGGGTCAAGGTCGAGGTATTCACTGTGTCTCACTGCGAGGACGACGGCGTCGGAACCCCTGAGGGTGGCCGGCAGGTCTTTTGTTACTCTGATGTTCTTGAGGCCCTCCTGGTTTCTGAAAAAGCGTGCCCAGCTGGCGCCGATGGAAATGGTTCGCGAGCAAGCTTGCTCCTACGATGTGGGGGACGGAGCCTGACCCC
>CAYRSQ010000083.1:0-3090 GCA_964427055.1 uncultured archaeon | reverse complement strand
ATACCAGCAGCGATTCCGATCGCGTTCACGAATTCCAGAGTGTCAATATCGCTGAAGCGATCGGACATTACCGCATCGCGTGTTCCTAATATGTCGAAAAAGCCTATTATTGACACTTGCATAGCCTCCATGTGCGGTCTAACATGAAGTTCACCGGGAGCGTTAGCGATCCGGTGGAACGTCTCGTTGGGTTGCTCTTTGTTCATTTCACTCCCCGTATCATCGCCATGGTTCCCAGAATGAAGGGTGCTTTTAACAGGCGTGGGATAAAGGGCAAGCTTTTGGTTTGAACAAACTCCACTTTGGCTATTCCCCAACTCTTGATAGTGGCGACTAACGCGTCTGGATCGCCATACATCTTCTTGATGAGAAACTCATCATGGAATGCGAACCTACCCCCTTTCTTAAGAACCCGCAATGCCTCACGAATAACTTCACGCTTGTCTTTGACGCCTCCGACCTCATGGAAGACGAAATTGCTCACCGCTGCGTCGAAGTACTCGTCAGCGAATGGTAATAACGCTGCGCTGCCTCTCTGGAACGTTACGCGGTCACTGACTCCCTCAATCACTGCGTTACGTTCACAGACGCTCATGGAATAATCCCACTTCTTTCCCCAATAGTCTATTCCGAGGACTTGTGCCTTACGGTGCTTCAGAGCCAGCTTGATAGTAAGGGCGCCGTTCCCGCACCCTATGTCCAAAGCTCTGCCTTCCCCATTCCAATCCAGTTGCTCTATTACAAGGCTCCAAATAGATTCTTGGACATTTCCTGCTTTAGGAGAAAGCTTGAAGCGAATATAGGATAGAAAGGCAGCACCCAGCACGAAGAACGCAGCTGGAATCAACAGGAAAGACCACATGAGGCTTGATGCCAGGAACAGGAGCGCTATTGTGAGAGGAACATAAATCATTGGCTTAGGAGTCCAATTGCCATAGTCTGGTTTTTCGCTGATCTGTCCGTTCATATGTTCCAGTCCTTTCTGTTCGCGTGTTGCAGCCCAACATGCGGCGGATGACCTGCCCCGAAGGGGTCCAGTCAATCCGCTGGTTCGGGAGGCGCTGTGCGCCGACCGAATCAGCTCAGGGCAGCCGCCGCATGTTCAGAGGACGCGCAGCGTCCGCTGAACGAGAAAATCAGCCGCGAGTGTAATGAATCGGCTGGATTGTGTTGTTAGCACCTTCATAGAGCCTCCTTATTCATCGGTTGATCTTGTGCCTATGGGTCGAGTGTCGAGAAAAACCCTCCGCATCTATAGCACCCTTCTCACTATTGGAATCCTTGTTAAGGAATATCCTATTCCCCACGAGAGGAAAACGCCTATGACTATTTGCGTCAGGAATCTGGGAAATATGGGTAAGGGGATATCCCGTGAGGCGTAGATCACAATAAAAACAACCAGAAAATGGATAAGGTATGTACTGTAGCTGCTCTTGGAGATTACCTTCAGGACAGGCGCATCACCATTCAGGTACTTCCGGGAGATCGCCAGCAACATGAATAGGGCCGAAAGGATTGATACGTTGTTACAGAGGTCATTTACCAGTTTAATAACCATTGTGTCTCGGCCACTACCCGTATACATATATAGGATGGTAGACAGATACATAAATATCGAAATTACGTAGGCTATCGCCCAGGGTATGATCCTGGGCTTATATCCATCGATGAACCAATTTCTTGTGTATGCGTAGATGCCAAATACGAAATAAGCCGCATAAATAAGGAATATCACGGTCTGGAATTGGAGGACATACCATTGGGTAAAGGCCTCCGCGGGATAGAACAGATTCACCACGAAATACATTCCCGTTGTTATTGTTATGAATACCATGAAAAAAAGCAATGAAGGTTTTCTTGGTTTGGTTTTAATGGAAGATATTTTATCCCCGACAATGAGAAATATGAGGCCCAGCACCAGGAAGAAGAGTAGCAGCACACCAAGAAACCAGAAGTGATACTGGCTGAACTCGTTGGGTCTGAAGAACCGTAGAAACCAGTAGGCAAAATAGTTTACTCGGGTTCCCCGGGGAAGATATGCTATGAATGCCGCCAACGGCGCCAGCACAGTAGTCCCAAGTACAAAGGGTATGCCCAACCGGACGAACTTGTCTTTCAAGAACTGGCTGGCACCTTTTTTGATAAGCGGGGCTAAAGCAAAATATCCTGCAATAAAGAACATGATCGACATCATTGTAGGTGCGTTAACGACTAATAGGAGAGTCAGAAAGAACAACTTCTCTCCTTCTGAATAGTAATTCTGTATGCTATGGATGAACCGATCGTGTATGAACATCGGAATGATGGGATAGATAATATAGGCCATTAGAACATGATAAAATACGACAAGAAGAATAATAAACGCCTTCAGTGCGTCCAAGAAATTGATTCTCTTTGAATCATTCATGTATTCTCCTATCATCCGCCATAATGCCGAGTTGAGCGGAACCCCGACTTGTCGGGGAAGGAAAGCGTTATGCTTTCCTTCCCCGTCAACCAAGGGGCGGAGTCCCGCGAAGCGGGATTTCCGCTCGAACGATTTGTTCGCGCCGCTTGCGGCGCGTCAAATCGGAGAGTGCAGCCAAACTCGGCATTCGCCCCGCCGCAGGCGGGGCGAACAATTTATTAAGCGGAAAAATATCTGTATCTTCCAATATACCTCGATATTACGGAGTAAGTTCTTTGTTGACCCTTTCCGCAATATCAGTATCATTAGCGTTCACAGAAGAAATGTTGTGATGAGTTGAGGGAATTATGGGGAATAAAGGCGAATATGTCAAGGATAATTCTGGGCATAAGCAAAAGAAATTATTGGATGTTGTTCAAAAAAGGGGACAAGTACATTTATTCAAAAAAGCCATCCGTCAATCTAAAGGACGTTCCCGCCCCGGCAAGATCTTTCAGTAACGGTTGACGTGTCCGGTTGAAATCGGTTTTTCCCGGTTTTGTCTTGACAACGGGGCGTCTCTCCGGTACGAGTGTCCACCGGAAGCCGGACCAGTTTCGGAACTATTATAATCAGGGGATTCACCGAAAAGCAGGGTTAGTATGGCCCTGCCTTTTTTGTCTGGCTCGTTCCGGGGATACCCT
>CAYRSQ010000082.1:0-3120 GCA_964427055.1 uncultured archaeon | reverse complement strand
CGGCAGGGGCTATCGCTGACGGATCGACCGTGGAGAGTGCCCGGGATAAAGGCGTCGACGCGGAGCGGTATCTTGCGAACAATGACTCCTATCACTTCTTCGAGGCGACCGGAGATCTCCTGATAACCGGACCGACCATGACGAACGTCATGGATCTGAGGATCTTTCTGGTGACGTAGCGGGGCAGGTAGAAGAGGGAAGGGGGGACAGGGTTTACCCTTGCCGACCCCCCGAACAACATGAGTCAAGAGCAGACTTGACCCCCATACTGACTTCTAAGCCATACTAGAGATTCATATGGATGATCACACTACTTTGAGTCTTCTTGAAGAATTGGCTGACAAGCTCGGCATACCAATACGATACGAGATAATCAAAGATGAGTTAACGGGTCCAGGCGGACTGTGCCGCATAGAAGGAAAATTTATTCTGATTATCAACTCACAAGTGACAGTGAGAGAAAAGATCCAGATCATGACAGAGGCGTTAAGGCGATTCGATCTCGGTAACATCTATGTAAGGCCAGCTCTTAGAGAGTTGCTGGAAGAATATGAAAAATATCTTTCATAAGGAGCACCAAATATAGAATACGCTGGACTCCACCTACAAAGTCTCAGAATATTTTCAGTAGAAAATCAACGATTAGCGATTGAAAGTATCACGGTAATATTCCTTGACAAGGCATGATTATGGAGTTAGTGAGTTAGCGTACTCTACTGATCTTGACCGCATCATATACGCTTGTGAGCAGCTGTAATAACCAAAGGGGGAATTATGGTCTGATCATTGAAGGCCCTGTTTCTCAAAATGAGAGGTAGGGCCTTTTTTATAATGGCCCATCCTCACATTGATGTTTTAAATGAAAGGGCTCTATTCCTGTTTTATTCTATTTTGTAAACAGCAAATAATAACCATGGTAAAAATGAATTTTATACTAGTTATATTGGCTGCTTTGTTCACGATTGGATTCGGACTTGCAGGTCTCTTATATCCAGACAAACGCCCTTTATTGTTTTTGCTATCTGTGCTTGCCTTGCTTTTCACTGCTCTAGCTGCTTGGGTAGCATATAAAAATAGTCCTCCTGATATTAAACAAATCAAAGAAGCTTTGCGTGAAGAGTTATCTGATATTCAGCATCCTCCTGAATTAGCTCGACTTGAGAATATTTCTAAAAAATTCGGAATATCTATACAGAAAATATTAGATGATTTGGAGAAAGGATCAAAATTTGATCAGGGTCAAAAAGCCCTCATTTCTGGACAGTATGGTGTTGCCGCAAAGCTTTTAAAGGAAAATGCAATAAAAAATGAGGCCGAAGCAGCCCAGAGCTGGCTTTTCGCTGGCAATGCTAACTACTTCAAATCGGATTTCCTTGAGGCAAACAGGGCCTACCAAAAATCAACGGAGTTGAACCCCGATGAGTACCGTGTTTGGACTAATTGGGGCGCATCCTTAGTTAAGCTTGAGAAACATGATGATGCAATTGATAAATTCAGGAAAGCATTGGCACTGAATCAAAACAATTCCATGGCTTTAAGCAATTGGGGAATTGCATTGGGAAAATTAAATAGACCTAATGAATCCATAGATAAATTTATGGAGGCCGTTAAACTTAATCCTGATGATGGAACTATATGGAAAAACTGGGGCGCTACACTGGAACTTCTTGGTAAAAAAGAGGAAGCTAATAAGAAATTTAAAACAGCAGTAGTGAACTATCGCGAAATGATAAAGACGAATCCTAACGATGCCGAGATATATTATTTGTGTGGCAGTACGCTTGTGATGATGGAGGAATATAGTGATGCTATGGGTATGTTTGATTCCGCTACCAGAATCCAGCCTAGCTATTCAGAAGCTTGGAATGATTGGGGTTCAATTTTAGGCAAGATGGGGAAATACCAGGAATCCATAAGTAAATTTGAGAATGCTGTCCGTTACAAAGCGGATAATGCACAGGCTTGGAGTAACTGGGCCAAAGTCTTAGTGAAACTTGGCAGACAAGATGAGGCAATCAAAAAATATGAGAAGGCGGTGGAGCATAAACCCGATTATGCTACTGCTTGGTATGATTGGGGGACCCTTTTGGCGGACCAAGGTAAATATGATAAGGCAATAGAAAAGTATGAAGAAGCAGTTCAGCACAAAGCAGACTATTTTGAAGCTTGGAACAATTGGGGTTTGTCTTTGGAGGCACTAGGCAAAGATGATGAGGTGGTTGAAAAATATAAACAAATTGTAAAGCAGAAACCAGACTTCGTCCATGCGTGGTATAATTGGGGCGCGTTTTTAGCGGCACTCGGTAAGCATGAAGAGGCGATAAAAAAATATCAAGAAGCTATAAAATATAAATCTGACTGTTCCGAAGCTTGGAACAATTGGGGGGTTGCTTTAGCGGCACTCGGTAAGCATGAGGAGGCGATAAAAAAATATCAAGAAGCTATAAAATATAAATCTGACTATGCAGAAGCTTGGTACAATTGGGGTTTGTCTTTGGAGGCACTAGGCAAAGATGATGAGGTAGTTGAAAAATATCAAGAAGCTATAAAATATAAATCTGACTATGCAGAAGCTTGGAATAATTGGGGTACTTTGCTGTTAAGACTTGGAAGAATTGAAGAAGCCATAGAAAAGTTTAAACAAGCTGTAAAACAGAAACCCGACCACGCCACTGCGTGGAGTAACTGGGGAGTGGCTTTGTTCCAGATTAAGAGATATCAGGAGGCCATTGAAAAATTTCAAGAAGCTATTAAGTATAAACCAGACTTTGAAGGGGTTTGGGATAATTGGGGGCTAACGTTGTTAGAAATTGGAGAATTCGAAAAGTCTATTGAAAAGTTTAAAGAAGCAATAAAACACAATCCTCACTATACCAGTGCTTGGAATAATTGGGGCGTGGCATTGTTTAAACTCGGAAGAAATAAAGAAGCTGCTGAAAAATTAAACAAGGCAGAGAGACTTAGGAAAAATATTAATTAAAATTACAGGGGAAAAATAAACTAAAGGGGGTCAAATCTTTATCATTGATAGTTCATTCTGTTAGTAAATGTGAAGATTACCATTCGAAGAACTAAACCGCTTCGCGGTAGCCATTCCATCGTCTACTTTCACGGACCCAA
>CAYRSQ010000081.1:0-3283 GCA_964427055.1 uncultured archaeon | reverse complement strand
AGTTCGCGAGAGACAAGCTCGCCAATAACTTGGAACAGGTATTACTTGCTACATATGAGCGAACGGCACACAAAAAGTAGATTTTTACAAAATTATTCTTGTACAAAATCTGCATATAAATTTGAATTGTGGGAAAATTTTTCAATAGTGAGGATTAGATAATGAAACCCTATCAAATATGTACAAATTGCGTAATGGATACTTCCGATCCCAAAATTGTCTTTGATGAAAACGGTGTTTGCGACAACTGCCTGGGATTTTATAAGGATGTCCTTCCCAACTGGCATCCGAATGAGATTGGGAAGGCAATTTTTAGGAAGCAAGTTGAAGAGATCAAGTCTAAGTCACGGGGGAAAAAGTATGACTCGATAATGGGTCTAAGCGGGGGCATAGATAGTTCTTACCTGTTGCATTTGGTGGTCACGGAATTTGGACTACGTCCATTGGTGTTTCATGTAGATGGAGGATGGAATACAGACTTCGGTGCTCATAACATACAGGTTATGGTCGATAAACTGGGGCTTGATTTATATACGGAGGTTATCGATTGGCAGGAGATGCGAGATTTTCAACTCGCTTTTTTTAAGTCTGGAATATCTGTTCTGGATATTCCTCAGGATCATGCATTTTTTGCAACTCTATATCATTATGCCAACAGACATAATATTAAATATATCTTGAATGGTGGTAATTTTTCTACGGAGTGTATCCGAGTCCCGAAGGATTGGAATTATTACGGGACCGATATGTCATTGATAAAAGATATACGCAATCAATTTGGTACGTCAAAAATGGAGACTTACCCGTGGAGCGGAATATTGTACGGAAAAGTGTACTTAAGATATATTAAAAATGTTCAGGTGGTCAGGCCTCTCAATTGGTTGCCCTACACCAAAGAAATGGCGATCGACACGTTATCAAAAACTTATGGCTATATACCATATCCCCAAAAACATTTCGAATCTGTTTTCACTAAATTTCTCGAGGGATATTGGCTGCCAACGCGTTTCGGGTATGATATGCGACGTGTTCAGTTTTCAAGCCTTATTGTTACGCGTCAGATGACCAGGGAAGATGCGTTGAAAAAGCTCGAATCACCTCCCTATGACCCTAACACCATTGATGAAGAGTTTGAATACATCGCGAATAAACTTGAGATATCGGTTGATGAACTCAGATATTATCACCAAATGCCAAAAAAATCCTTTCGAGATTACAAAAATGAAGAATGGCTCTTCGATTTTGGCGCTAGAGTAATGAAGTTTATGGGATTGGAAAGAGCGATTAAAAGATAATTGCGATCGTTAACTATGGATCGGGTAATGTGGCTGCCACCTTCAACATCCATAAACAATTAAACATTCCGCATTTACTTGTTGAAGACCATGTTGAGTTAGCAGGTGCACATCTTTCATGAAAATTAAGCGTAATGTCGATCCTGGATTTGAAAAACGGGTTTTCGATCTTCTGTTCACTTTTCCTGCTTTATTGCTGATTATGCCGATTTTATTCGTGGCGACCGTTCTGGTTCGTTGGAACCTTGGGAGCCCCATATTTTATAAACAGAAGCGGCCTGGCAAGGACGGTGTACCCTTCATGCTGTACAAGTTTCGAACGATGCGAAACGATACAAATAAAGATGGGGCCTTATTGCCGGATGACAAGCGCCTTACCAGATTGGGAAAGTTCCTGAGAAGTATCAGCATCGATGAGCTGCCGGAGCTCTGGAATGTCCTCAAGGGAGACATGAGCTTGGTTGGACCACGGCCACTATTGATGCAATATCTGGACAGATACACCCCTGAACAGGCACGTAGACATGAAGTTAGACCGGGGATAACAGGCTGGGCACAGGTGAACGGACGGAATGCGATTACCTGGGAGGATAAGTTCAAGCTGGATGTGTGGTATGTGGATAATTGGTCGGTGTGGCTGGATGTGAAGATTATTGCGATGACGGTGATGAAGGTGCTGAAAAGGGAGGGGATTAGCCAGACTGGGGAAGCGACAATGGAAGAATTTATGCCTCACGCAAAGGCGCAAAGACGCAAGATTTAAAGAGCAGAAAAAAGAGGGAAAGAGTGCGGAAAAAAAAGATTGCAATATACGGGGCCAGTGGTTTCGGGAGAGAGGTTGCATGGCTTATTCAGTCGTGCGATTATTATGAGGTGGTATGCTTTGTAGATGATGATACCTCCAAGCATGGGGCCTCCTTGAATGAAATACCCGTGATGAGTCTTGAAAATGCCTCCAAACTGTTCCCCGGGACTTTTGTAGTGGGTGGCGTAGGAGTTCCCAAGACCCGCCAGCTTCTGATGGAAAAGGCAAGGGTTGCAGGGTTTCGGTTTGAAACGATTATACATCCAAGGGTTGAACGATCCCAATGGATTGAGGTCGGCACCGGAACTGTTATCTGTGCGGGCAATATCCTGACTACGAATATCACTTTGGGTGAGCATGTTCAGATTAATCTTGATTGCACCGTCGGACACGATGTGATTATTGGAGATTATACAACATTAGCGCCCGGAGTGCATGTCTCCGGGTGGGTACACTTTGGCAAGCGGGTTTATGTGGGCACAGGCGCGGTGATTGTTAATGGAACAGAAGAGAAACCAATTGTGATCGGGAATGATGTTGTGATTGGCGCTGGCGCCTGCGTTACCAAATCAACACCGAAGTCTGTAACTGTTGTTGGTGTCCCGGCAAAGATTATCAAATCTGTAGATTAAATATTGCACGCAAAGAATAATACAATGAAATCAAAGAGAATCTTTCTTTCTCCTCCGCATATGGGAGGCGAGGAATTAAAATTTATACAGGAAGCGTTTGAGAGCAACTATATTGCTCCGATTGGGCCTCAGGTGGATTCGTTTGAGCGGGAGTTAGAAGCGTATGTAGGGATAAAACATTGCGTGGCGCTTTCCAGCGGGACGGCGGCCATGCATCTGGCCATGCGGCTTTTGGGTGTGGACCCGGGAGATCAGGTGATCGCATCCACGTTGACCTTTATTGGAAGTGTGACGCCCGCGGTTTTTCAGGGAGCGGAGCTTACGTTTGTGGACTGTGATCGAACTTCATGGAACATGGACCCGGATTTGCTAGCGGAAGCGCTGGAGGCCTTTAAAAGGCGAGGGGAAAAGCCCAAGGCAGTGGTCCCAACCGATTTGTATGGACAGTGCGTCGATTACGGTCGGATACTTGAGATATGTGGTGAGCATGGTGTCGCAGTGGTGGCTGATGCAGCGGAGGCGATGGGAGCATTGTGCCAAGGATCAGCAGA
>CAYRSQ010000080.1:0-3306 GCA_964427055.1 uncultured archaeon | reverse complement strand
AGAACAACATCGCGAAACCATCCGGCCTCATAGGATCCAATTCCGGCGCCCCCCTGGGCCAGCCACCCCCCGGCGGTGGAGCCGGGATAGCTGGATGGATAAGTCTTTAAGGTGAGTCCGTGGCGTTCCAGTTCCTTATCAAGCTTTTCCCAGACCACACCGGCCTGGACCGTCGCCGTCTGCGCCTCTTCATCGATGGCTATGATATGATTCATCCGGTAGAAATCGACCACGATCCCCTTCTTGACGGGAAGAACGCCGCCGTACCCGGAGGAGGCCTTCCCCCGCGGTGTCAGTGGAACCGCATTCTCCCTTGACCAGCGAATCAGATCCGCCAATTCGGCCTCGTCGGCGGGCTGAACCACCGCATCCGGTAGTGTGTTTCCAATCAGCGGTTTGACGAGACTTGGAACCGCAGCGATATCATGCCCGTAAAGTTTTCTTTCAATCTTGTCAAAGGTCACCCTGGAACCGAATTTTTCTTTAAGGTAGGTTTGATGTGAGCTATCAAGTCTTTTCATGCTTCCCTCCGTTTAAATCATTTAAGAAGTGGCGTTGCTAACGAGGAGGAAAAGGTGTGTGAGAATGTGAAAACAGTCAGTAAAATTAAAAGCAAAGAATCGTGCCCGCGCCTTTTACTGAGTGTAACACCTTTGAAAGAAAGAGTTCAACAATATAAAAATGAAACCAGCAAGTACTTGAACGGAGAATGAGAACAGATGGTGAGCCTTGTCAGTCGTTTTCCGACTAAAACATAGGAACAAATGTTTGATTTTATGAATAATTATTGGTCGGGGCGGCAGGATTTGAACCCGAGGACATCAACCTAACTTCTTGTTAATATTAACGTTATATTATTGTTGGTAAAGAATCGGTAAGATTGAGCGATTTATTGTCTATTTCTTTCAATAATGAATGTTACACAAAAATCGATTGCTCGATCCCAAAATTCTTTTCAATAAGATGTGCTGTAAGGTTTCGCATCAACCATAAGTCCTCAGATAGCCTACGTAAATCCGTTTCATCATCAGGGTCTACAATTGGCCCACGCCCTGCGAAAGCATGAGCCACTGCACATCTTCCAGATTTATATAAGTAATTCGCAGGATCACCTTCTTTTCCTTCTATTTCTTTTATCCTTTGTACGCATTCCTTTTCGGTCAGATCAGGCAAAGAAGCGCGGAGGCCTTCCACAAGCTCGTTTTTTCCATTCTTACTCTTATCATTCCAAAAGATATTCAAGATTTTGAAGTAGCTCAGGAATTGAAATGGAATGCTGTCATCCAGGCTTCTTGCCTCCCGGTAGAGTGCTACAGCCAACTTTGCTTTTCTGTCGGCAATCTCGTACACTTCGTTCGGGAAGGCCTCAGATGGGCTATATCCGTATGGAGTGTCATTTCTTGAAATAGGTACGGGTTTTAGACTTCCACTGAATCCGCCGTGGTTATTGATGGCTGGCTCATCGCATTTCCATGCGATAGCACTTAAAAATCGATTGATAAGAGTCACTCCTTCAACGTGACTGATTCCTTTAAGCTCGATGTGAATTGAGGCAAAATTCTCTTTGGTCAATGGCATCAGAACAAAAGTATGATTGCCATACTTCACTTCCCTCTTGTCCTTAGGCCATGTTGCCTGAGTTGTAACCCCACAATTGAGCCAAGACATCATTCATTACCCCAACGCTAATAGTAAGCTGAATACCTGACACAGTGATGTATTGAAGGCATTAGGTATACTATAGCTCACTTGCACCAAATTCCTTGAGAAGTTTTATCATCTCCGCTGATTCAGCATAGTCCAAAGGTGTTTTTCCTTTATTGTCTCTTGGCATCACTTTTGCGCCTTTGATTAGGAATAAACGTGCCGCGAAAATATTATTATACTTTGCAGCGCAATGTAATGGCGTCAGGCCATTCTGATCTTTTCCAGAAACATATGCCCCATTTTCAAGAAGTAACTGGATTATTTTCTTGCCTGGCTCATGATCTCTATTATCATATCTAAACACAAAACTGGTGTGGATCGTGGCCACATGTAATGGCAAAAAACCGAGCATTCCATTGCCCTCATAATTTGGGTCAGCTCCATGGCTCAAGAGATAAACAACTTTTTTAATGCTACTATTGCTTATAATTTCACCAGTTATTGCGTTTAATAATGCCGTTTCTCTATCTTTGTTTCTTTCATTAATTCGAGCACCATTTTTGATCAATTCATCAAGTTCGCTGACTGTTCCAAAGCTTGCCACTTCTATAAATCGAGATTGGATTATATCTTTTTTATCAACCTTTATTGCACCGTATTCTGATAATAAATTTACAATATTCTTATTCCCTTCTTTTGCTGCATACTCAATTGGAGTAAATTCAGTGCCAATTTTTTTAGGCCATGATTTAGCGCTAACTCCTTTTTCTAATAGTAATTTAGTCAGGTCATAAAAATTACTTGCCACAGGCATAAATAAAATTTGATCATCAACCAATTTCTGTATTTTAGCCCCATTATCAAATAAGAGTTTTATTGCAGAGTAACCTCTTGATCTTATTCGCTGATCTTTGGATATGCAAATTATCCCTACAAACTGACTTAGTACTGTTTGATGACCGTATTTTGGTTTAGAGTTAATCCAATTAGGGTTAGCTCCACTTTGGAGGCATTCCTTAATCTGATCTAACTCAACGACAACCTCATTCCCATTTTCAGCAAAATGTATTGAATTGTATAATAGTTGATCCCAGTTCTTATTGTTTTGTTCTGCATAACAATTTCCAGAAAAACTAAAAACAATAAAAACCGATAATATGAGTCGCAACATAGGGTTTTCCTTATAGTGAATGAAGAAAATATTAAGAAGCAATATTTGCACTAACTCCCCACAATAGCTTTGTCAAGAAGTTTTAAGAATATGTACATTCAACCGGTAATCTCTAAATTTTCTATTTGACGCTTTCTGAGCCTTTGTGTACTCATCTCAACATCAATTTCATAAAAACGATCAAACCTTCACAGCCCCCCCTTACGAGCACGAAACCCAACACCCCTTTTCAGAGCCTGAAGGATCGACCTACCCTCTCCCCGTCGCCTGATTCCTTTTAAGCACGAGTAAAGACCTTTCTGTCAAGGCCGAACGAAGTGAGCCGAAGGGAAACCTTGACAGTAAGGTCGCTCGTGCTACATATTATAGGCGACAAGGAGGGAGAATATGCCGAAAGTCAACACCATGAAACATTTTGAAGAATGGGCAAAGGATCACTCTTGTCCAAATTAAGAATTTAAAGTTGAGCCCTGATTTGGTATGAGTTT
>CAYRSQ010000079.1:0-3409 GCA_964427055.1 uncultured archaeon | reverse complement strand
TTGTCGGCTTATCGTTCGCAGCCGGAGAGGCATCCTACATCGATGTGCCCCCTGCAGAGGCAAAGGCACTCATAGACAGCACCCCGGGCATTATCATTATCGATGTCTCCCCCGCATACGCGAAGGGGCACCTCCCCAAGGCGGTTCACTATTACCTTGGGGACGGATCCCTTGACAGGGCCATCCCGACCCTGGATAAGAACAGGACATACCTGGTCTACTGTCACGTTGACAGCGTGGCGATCCAGGGCGCCCGGAAGCTTGTGGACGCGGGATTCAAGAAGGTGTACCGGCTCAAGGGGAACTACAGCGCATGGGTTGCCGCGGGGTATCCCGTAGAAAAGTAGCCTTGAATGGACCGGAGCGACCGGGAAAGATATTGAACCAGCCTCTCACATATGACACAAAGGGACAGTTTGACAAGGGGGAAGTGGCCGGCCGATCAAAAAATCGATCCTCACTCCCGGCAGCTGCCGACATGGGCCTTACCCGTCGACCCGGTTGTTGTGGGTCCAGCGCCATTCGAGGCCGTCTCCCAGGCTTTCTTTCAAAAGTTCCATTTAATATTCTCAAGAAACTGCCCACGAACAATCATGAAAAGTTTTTCATTTTTTGTTTTTATGAAATGAAGTCAACGCTGGATTGAGGGGCGATATCCGATAGGGTAACATTCCCGAGATTTCGATCTCTCTTTTGAAAAATTTTGAAAGTATCACAGCATCAGGCAGTGGGAAAAAGTTCTATAAGACGTTGAACAATCGTATCGGCCATTTTTGTTAATCGCCGGGTATGTGCATCCGGGTTCCCCCACTCCGCCCATGCCTTAAAAAACGATCCTCGTCCTCCTTTATTTAAAAGGCATCCGTCTTGATCGTTTGTCGTAAAATCTCTCAGATTGAGGGGACTATCAAGTAATTCTAACACAAACCAGTCTATTTCAGGCCTTAGCGGTTCCAATATATCCAGAACTAGGCTTTCCCGTCCCGGTTGGGGGGAATGGAGAAAGCCCACTGCCGGGTCAAGTCCTTTCGACTGAATGGCGCGACGGACTTCGCTCCCTGCCAGAACATACCCCAGAGATAACAGCGCATTTACGGGGTCTCTCGGGGGGCGCCTGTTCCGTCCTTTAAACTTCCATTTCGGCGGAATGATTTTGGCAAACGAACCAAAATATGCTGCAGCAGCCGAACCTTCAATCCCCATAAGGCTGTTCCTGTCCGTCGCGTTATTCAATTTGGCACGAGATTGCCTGATCGGGCCAGATGACGGTTCCAAGTCTCTACAGTTCTTCAATTGTTCGATAACATTTTCCTGCCCCTCCAGCTTCTTGCGGAGCAGCCATCTGGCAACTTTCAATGAAGTATTGGGATCACACGCGGCACGATGCTGGGCTATCCTTGTGGTCGCCGTTCTCGACAAACCCCCGCTCATGTAGGTGGACACCCCCCCTCCTCGGGAGGGAAACAACACGGCGGATATATTATGTTCAGCCAATGCCCTCCATACATCGCAGGACACCATCGGGCTTCCTATCACAATAACGCTGTCAATCATCTTGAGGGGCACCCTCTCGGGCAATCCGTCTGGTCTGTCTATGCGTATCGATTTTGATTCCATACGCACAACCAGCTCTTTCCGGTCCAAGATTAAAGTCAGATCGGGCATCTCAAGCATCCCCCCTGTTGTTCTTGCGTCCTGGTTTTCTCAAACCCACGAGTTGCTCCCATATCCTGACCTCTTTCTTTTTCCCCGTTTTGCTTTTGCGTTGCTTTTCTCCCCCGCTACAGTGAAGAACCGGAAAATCGGCCAAAGGATTCGGGCCATTTGTCCAGACGTCCCGGGGATGCACGATCGGATATGCTCTCAGGTCATCCTCGCGCAGGACCATCAGACCCGCCATACGATCGAGGAGATCATTGATCTGGGGTTCGGTCCCCCTTACGAAAAAGAGGGACTTCTGTGCGGCAAGTCCCTCTTTCCTGAGCATCCTGTAAATCTTTACCAGACGCCTCGGATGGGCTATATCATAGCCCACCAGATACCAACCCTTTCGTTTCATAACATATCACCTGACATGTCGGCATGTGTGGCGGGTGTTATCCGTCCCTATCCCCCTGCGGAGCACGGCGCGGTGAGGCTCCAGCCATGCCATCAGCAGCCGATCTTCTCCGTTATCCAAGGGCTCACTCAATTGCAGAAAGAGCTCCTCCGCCTGCCTCATTTTGAGGCGACACTCATGGACGGACTTCTGCCCTCCCAGGCTCCATTCTCTCAATATTTTACGCGCCCTGGCCCTGGCCTTATTGTTACTGATATCATAGGCCACAACCACCGGCTTTGGTGTGCTCATGATTTTTGTCTCTCGGGGTGCGCAGAGATGTTTTGTGATTTGAGGCGGGGCAATTTTCTGCCCAAAAACGTGACATGCGGCCCACAGGCGACCACGCGGGTTTTCTGCGGGTTCAGTATCAATCCCAGCCGCTTGAGCCGCTTTTCCACATAGGCCATAGCCCTTTGCGCATCATCCTTCGACTTCGCGAAGACCAGAAAATCGTCGGCAAACCGGACGAAGGGTAGATTGTGTGCCGCCAGATCATTGTCCCAGCTTGTAAGATACAAATTCCCCAGGAAAGGAGAAAGGACCGCCCCTTGGGGGATCCCCCTAGATGCGGACATAAACCCTCTTTTCGCGGCACCGACCTCCAGCCACCGCTTTATCAAGGATACCATTTCACGATCAGGAATGTGAAGCTTCAGGATCTTGACAAGCGGCCCATGGGGGATATTGTCAAAGAAACCTTGAATATCGCCGTCAACCACCCAGTTTAAGCCGCACAGCATGTACTCCCTCACCCTGGACAAGGCCATATCTATGGTCCTCCCCGGACGATACGCGAAGCTGTCATGGTGAAACAGTTTCTCGCCGAGCGGTTCCAAGGCGGACAGCACAGTCCGCTGCGCCATCTTGTCCCGCAGGGTAAGGGCCGAAATAATCCGCTGTTTGCCGTCGCCCTTGTTGACCGGAAAGAAACGGACGGGATCGGGCAGATAATCACCGGACCTGAGTTCATCCGACAGTTTGAGCAGGTGGTATACGAGATCACGTTCCATCCCACTTCTGGACACACCCGATCGCCACACGGCATTATCGCCGCGCAGTCTCTTCCACGCCACATTCATGATTTCAGGCGACACGGCTCTGCTCAGTAGTTTTCCCATACAAAACTCCTGTTACACAAATGATTCTATAAGTGTATTTGGTCGATCAAAGACAGTGTGCGACAAGCGTCACAATGCCTTGCCGTCACGAAAAAGTTGGGGTATTCACCCACGAAAAAAAGGCAAAAAAGAAGAAAGTGAATTACCCCGCCTAAAGGCGGGGCATCTTGAAAAGCAAGGAGGGGGATTG
>CAYRSQ010000078.1:0-3412 GCA_964427055.1 uncultured archaeon | reverse complement strand
GCTTTCTTCCGGCATACGTCATCATTTCTAGCCAGAAATTCAAACATGAATGAAAATTGACATATTTGCATCCTCCCATCACGGCTGACCGTATAGATTTCTGTATGTGGTTCTGTGCATCTCTCCATTCTCCCCTTTCAGGCATGCACATCGGTACCGTGAGTGAACCATGAAACAGGAGTGTCAGTTCCTGCTTGTCGGCTATGTACCTGAGTTCTTTTCCTTGTGTGTAATCGATCTCATGGGGTACGTCGCCAGCGAGCTCTATTGCATTGGCACCCCTCGTGAGGGAGAACCCTAGTTTCCTCACTATCGAGCCAAGCTCTGGTGATCTTGCGGCGCTATAGATTCCGCTAGAAACTCCTATCCTGAACTTAAGTTCCTCACTATCTTTCGTCATACTACTTCAACCCGGCTATTCCGAACCCAGGCACATCAAACTTCGCCTTCAAGAAATCCCACGTTTTGACCTGAGTGCTTCCCACATCGGTGAAATACGGACCCGTTATGACATCGTCAAATTTCGTTTCGTAATTAGAGTTCCTTCTGAAGAATTTAATAGGACTTCTCATCTCCGAGCATTCTCTCATAACGGCATCCTGTGCGTCGTCTCTTCGTCCTCTTAGATAATTTCCGTCAACTATACTCGCTTTATCGTCTACTGGTTTGGGTTTTCCGAATATGCCAAAAAGTTTTTCATATTCCATCTCAAGCTCGCTCAGTTTATCTGATTTTATCGAATCGCCCAACATCTCATCTATGTAGTATTCAAGTGCTTTGTTTCTGGCGTTCCATTCTATAAATCTCAAAAGCATTACGTTCTGAGTGTCCAGAAAAAAGAAGATAGGAGCGAATGTCAGATCCTCCAACTCAATCCCATCTGGCAATCTTATTATGGCTCTTTCTGTGACAGCGTCAAAGCATTTGTAATAAGGTTCTGTTTCACCTCCCCATCCTCCAATGAAATCCTTCCTGATGTCAAGAAGTTCCTTGATGCTGAACCTTATGTTGTATCCATATTTTTTGCTGTAGTAATCTTCTATGTATTTGTAAAGAGCCCAGACCCATTTGTCTAAAGGCTCAATTGACGTAGGCGACAATTTCAAATTTCCGTGGCCCGCTTTTTTAAGTTCCTCTATATTTTCCCTGATAACTTTCATCATACTTTCAGGGAAATCCGCTTTCAATATGTCAACGTCTCCTCCTGGCGCTTCATAAGATACTCTCGCAGGTTCTGCTCTTGACAAACTTTTGAATGCCCATATGGTACTCCAGTCCAAAGATGTCGCCTGCGCACCGGGGCTCAACCACCCCGCATCCCTCGTATTAATTCTCAACTCAGTGTCTCTATTGACTTCATTTATCGACAGATACCTTTCTATGTAGGGCTTTAGCATGCCCTTGTATTCGTCTATCGAGAACTTTCTGGCTTTGACTTGGGAAAGTACTCTAGAATATCTTTCCTTAACGATTTTCTCGAAACTTTTCCTCCATTCATTGTATAGCTTGTTTTTAGTCGCCAGTACAACTCCTTCCGCCTCAGATACGCGATACTCTTTTTTTATTTTTTTGGGATCCGTGTCATTATCAGACAATCTCATGAAATCAGAGATTATTGTCGGCCATCTAGGAGCAATCAGCTTTAACGCCACGCCTTCGCCGGTGTGAACATCGACCTGATCTATGAATATCGATCTAAGGCTCTGTTCAGTTTTCTCTAACAAATCGTTGTCTTTCGTCTCCAACGCAAGTTCCCTATCTCTGAAATAATCCACAAAATCCTTGTATTTTCTCACGTCATGAAACAGCAATTCAAAGTCCGTTATCGACGAAGATATTCCAGCCAGTCCGTCTTTAATCTGCCTTTCCAAGGTCTGTTTTTGTTGTATGGTTATCTGGTAATATTTCATATCCATGGGAGAGACTTCCATTCCGTCGTCGATTTTAACAACGTTATAGTTGTTTTTACGTAGCCAGAACAGTAGACTGAACACTGTAGCGCTGCACTTTCCGGGAAAAGAGGTGAAATTTATGTCATTTTTGCTTACGCTCAATGGGCAAATATGATACAATTCGCCTTCAACTACGAATCCTCCTTTGCCAGCAGGCCAATCTGGAGTATGACCGGCACCTACTTCCTTCGTTGTATAAAGCTCAGATATAGCACTGCCCATGTTTTCACCGTTTATCGATAATCACAATTTAATTAACAAGATTCCCACAACTATCATAGCTAAGCCTATGAGCATAGCCGTCCTGCCATATGCTGGTATTTGAGGTCTACCATCCCCAGGTCCGTAAAATAGGAATAAAAAACCCAGAAAAGCCAAGATTGCTCCAAATATCTGCCTAATCATGTTAATCTATATTATATTAATAGCTGTTTTAATAAAAATTGTATTAGTAAGTCGGAGTTGCAGTTATGCCCATATTCGCAAGAGCCAAACATGTCCTAGAAGATAGATGCCTGACATACAGGCCCAAGATAGAATTTAGCTACAGCGGTCCCAATCCGGACAAGGCTTATCCTAAACTTATAGATATTCTGACGAGAAGCCTGGGAGTCCCCAGAGAAAACATCCAAGAAAAAGGTTTCAAATGGGACAGGTCGAAACCAGAGGAGAAGTTCAGCGCCAGTTTTGAAATCATAAAGGACATGGACAAGTTCAGTTATATGTATCTATCCATATCAATGAAAGGGAAGGTGAAGCCGAGCGAGAAATTCGGTAAAGAAGGCACAGTAAGTTTCGATATAGAAGGCATGCTGAGGACAGAATACCCGCAGGATACGATGTGGGAGAGGAGCTTTTTCTACGAAATCATGAGGACATTCTATCACAAGTTCTTCTACAATGAGAGAAGGTACCAGTGGATAATGGAATGCAGGGATAACATAATGCAGATACAGAACGAAATGAAAGAGTTCTTCAACCTTTTAGTGAAAGCCAGGTACTAAACGGTTTATATTAAAAAAATAAATTAATATTAGATTGTATGGTCGTTAAAAGTTACAAGATATTCGATTATGTACTTGCGCCTGAAGATAAGGTAAAGATAGAGTACACCGGGCCAGACCCTTTCAGAATATATGGAATGCTTCCTAAGATGATGCAAATTGTATTCCATGGAAGAGGTAAGAACATATTCGAAAGGCAATTCAAATGGGATATAACGAGTGACCCGAGGGAATTTTTCTTCTACCTGATGTATGGTGACCAAAAATTCGACAGGTTCACCGGATTCGAGATAAAAATCAGATCATTCGGAATGCAGCCTTCCGATCCGAACAATCCCAACGGGAAAATATATCTCGAGATCAAGGGAGAGATAACAACCGAATACAAATTTGAAAGCAAATGGGAACAAGTCATCGGGATGCCATTCGTGTGGCTATACCACAGAATGATTTACC
>CAYRSQ010000077.1:0-3471 GCA_964427055.1 uncultured archaeon | reverse complement strand
ACGATAGTCAAGTCCAAGCCGATAAGGAAAAGATGAAAAATTAATTTAAGCCTGGAATACAAATTCCTTCTAGTGATGAGATGTTCATAGTTATCGAGGGTCTGGACGGGGCTGGCGGCGAGACCCAGGCAAAGAGGCTGGAAGGTTTCCTGAGCGACAAAGGGAAAGACGTCGTCATGCTGTCATATCCAAATCCTGACAGTCCGATAGGCAAGGTCATATACGAATACCTGAACAAGAGCATCGAGCTCAGTCCTGAGGTGCAGATGGCGCTGTATGTGGCGGACTTCGCCCTTGACAAGGAAAAGATAGAGGATGCGAAGAGTAGCGGCAAGATCGTGGTGTCCAACAGGTATTTCTTCTCGACGCTGGCATACCAGTGCGGCGCCAAAGGAGTCGACACAGACGAAGCGATTGATTTCGCGAACACAATGGGAATCCCAGAACCTGATTTGGTGATATATTTGGACATAACACCGGTCACCTCTAAGAAGAGGAAGATAGGAGAGAACAACAACCTGGACAGGCACGAGGAGGATGATGACCTGCTCGCCAAGGTCAGGGAAGCCTACATTAAGCTCGCTAAGGAAGATACTTTCGCAAAGAAGTCCGTGATGATAAACGGTGAGAAAGGGGTCAACGAAGTCACTGCAGAGATACAGTACGAAGTATCGAAACTACTCTGATTCTACGCACATACCCGAATCGCATGCCCATGGATTGTAGCACCAAGGGAGGTACCCCTTCTGCGTGCAGCATGTCCCGTCCTTGTAACCGCAGTATACCCTTGTTATGAAGTTCTGAGTGAAATAGTAAGTGTCATTCACCACATAGACTCCCATCCCCGCCTCGTCCAGTTCGGGAGTGAGTATGTTCTCCTTATGGCCAGGACTGTCCATCCATCCCTGTGTCGCATTCTGGGCAAGCTGTTCAAAGGTTATGTAATGAGTGAAAGTGATCTTGCCGAATATGTTGGTGTAGTAGTAGTCGTACCCGCTGGACATGTAAAGGTTCTCCGCACTCCTGTTCCAGTAATAGACTTCGCCATCTTTCAGCCTGCTCGAAACATCAGACCCGTCCAATCCCTCGTGGGCGAAGAAATCGTTCTCGGCCATGTTCCTACTGTATGACCGTGCGACTTCTGCTATGTCACTATTCCACCTGAGCACGGTCAGGTTGTTCTTCAACCTTTCATCATTGACAAGGTCGAATGTCCTGTTCTCCAGCCAACCCAATGACATGTTAGTGTAGTACTTGGTTGAGACATTCCCATAGGACATGCTATAGGAAATACCTTCATCGATCAGCGTAGTAGTAGTGGTATCGGGAGAGCCGAGGGGACTGCCCGCTGTCAGTTCGGTCTCGGTGCTTACGCTCACATAATAGAAAACCAATACGAGGATTGCTATTACCGTGAAACCCGTGAGTACCCTAGCAATTCCCATATATTATTTATGGATTTCCAAGAAAAAGTAAGTTCCTAATCGCCGTTTATCTTCTCTACAAACTCTTCTGGCTTCTTCTCGAAGTCAAACCTCTCTCCGACCAGAAAGTCCTTTAGTCTGGCGAACATTCCGGCAGGTTTGTACTCGTCGCCTGATATCTTGGCCGCTATCTTCTTGATGGCTATCGCGGCGGGAGAATATTTCGAGTATGTTATCAAAGGCACACCGGCAGCTATGCTCTCCGGGACCTTCTTGTCCTCCGGCACTATGCCTAACATAGGCACTCCCAATGTATCCTCGACCTGTTCAGGAGTCAGTTCGTACCTCTCGTCGTTGCGTCTGTTGAGCACGAATCCTTTGACGCCCTTCTTTTTCAACATCTTGACAAGTTCGATTATCTTCATTGCGTCTTCCACGTCCGGTATGTTCGGTGTGGTGACTACTATAAGTTCGTCGCATATCTTTATCGCGTTCTTCACGTCATTCCCGAATCCCGGCGCGCAGTCTACAATAACATAGTCATATTTGGACTTCCCGAGTTTGGAAACCATGTCACCCAGTTTTTCCGTGTTGATATTCTTCACCGTGGCGGATGTCGGTATCAGTTCTACTCCAGATGATCCGTGCGAATAAACGTAATCGTCCAAGTTATTCTTCTTCACTATGTCGAAAAGCGTGAATGGGACGTCTTCCAATACCCCGAAGTGGAGCCTTATGTGAGAACTGTAAGTGTTAGTGTCAAGAACCATCACTATCCTGTTGTATTCTTGTGCAAGCGCTGAGGCTATGTTCGACGTTATGGTGGTCTTTCCGACTCCACCCTTCCCTGACAGCACACCAATTATCGGCATTTTTTATTCACCATTAACTTTTGTATGTTAGAGATTTAAATCCCATTCCGAAATCCTTAAATTTTACCTACCCATTTCTCGTTTTTGAAGAAGTTTTTCTTGACATTCTTCATCTTGTCGACGATATCCTGATTTCTGCTCTTCGTGTAGTAACCAGTCTTCCATGGATTCCTCTGTTTCCTAACTGTCGACCTCAAGATGACAGCCGAGACCGCGAAAAGTGATATAGCACCCACAACTCCCCTAACTACGTTGTTCTCAGATGCGGCTGTTACCGCGCCTGTTATCGGTGCGGTGTCAATCACAAAGTTGCCTGGAGGCAATGCCTCCTTAATCACTTCCGAGGTTACCTTAGGTGCAAGCGAAGACAAAATCTTCATCGAGACAATATAACTCTTAGTTGCAGTGTTGACTCCTGTGCCTGTTACAGTTACCGTGAATGTCATGTCGGCCGCGTCCTTAGGCAAGGTTATCGTATATGAAAATTTACCTGATCTTTGTGCTGTCGTACCGATTCCTCTGAGCTTTATCGGATCGGACACAATAGTAGCACTACCAATCTATCTGCAACCGAAGTTACGACATTCGGAGAAGCCATATGATAGGTTGTTTCAATTTCTTCATCAGACGGTGAGTAAGTTGTTTCGAACTTTACGGTTGATAGAATATCAGCATTGTTTGTCAACCAATGACCACCATCAACGACTATTTTTCTTCCTATTACAGTATAAGAAGAAGCCTGTTCTGTAGTCCAATCGTTTCCATCGAACAGAACTGATTGGGTCACTGTCGCTGTTCCAGTAACCATTCCATAGTAGCTCAACAATCCTGCGCTTGCTAGACTAGTGAGAGCTAACAATGCAAGAACGGTAACTGAAATTTGTCTGCCAAAGAACGCTAATTTCTTCGATTTTAAGTTTTTCAGCATTTCCATTTAATTTTCACCCTTTCTTGATAATTCGCACTCATCTTGGTATTCATATGTGCCCGTTTTACGGAAATTTTGGAATGTCGTCCAGTTCCCATGCAAATTTTTATAGAACATTTTATTGAAACATACAAACCTTATGTATTTAAGATTGCCGAAAATTAACGAAAAACCGAGCAAACCGAGCGTTTGAAGAAAATTAGGTGGGTCCGGGGAGATTTGAACTCCCGACCTTTGCCATGTCAAG
>CAYRSQ010000076.1:0-3492 GCA_964427055.1 uncultured archaeon | reverse complement strand
CCATTCTTTAAAGAATTGGCCTATAAGAAATTTACACATAAAAGTTGACAGTACCCACGATCGCTGTCAAACAACAGTATAAACGTTATGGTTTGCGTGTATCACGTCAATTTGCTGATTTGTCAGACCATATTGCTGCTGAACTTGAATTTATGCATTTTCTATGTCGCAATGCCAGCTGTGATGGCAGCATCTATGATGCTAACAGCTTCTTGAAAACTCATCTGTTGAAATGGGTTCCAGCACTGCATACTTGTCTTAATAAAACCGATTCTAAATTCTACAAAGCTGTTGTCAAATTTATCGGTGAATTTTTACCAGAGATAGCTGGCTGGGATGATGCCTTTTCTAATAACAGCAATGAACAGTTTTCAAAGAATATGACATATGATACCAGTAGCTTAAAACTTCTTGAACCGTATGATGTCAGCACAGAACCAGAAGTCCGCTGGGTTAACACAACGACCACTGAACGTGATTGGTATTCACCGGTGAAGGTAAAAGTAGTTAACGGAAGAGTAGAAAAAATTACCGGTAGAGATGACATTCCGTATTATAATGGTAACCAGAACGTGAGAGCGCTAGCTTCTGTTGCTAAGATCTATGCTCCTGATAAGCTCAAATTCCCTCTTAGACGTGTCGGCAAACGTGGCGAAGGTAAATTAAGCGTATTAGCTGGGATGAAGCACTCGGAGAAATTGCCACTGTGTTTAAGAAATACCGTGTTGAAGGGAGAGCCCGTGAGATAGCTTTCCTCCGAACACATCCTCCTATGGAATACATGTTTAATCACTTCACACATCACTATGGTACTCCAAATGACATACATACTTCGACAACCTCCTGTTACGCTGATGGTGATATTGCAAATAAACTCACTGCTGGAAGCGACATGGGTTTTGACATGGGCAAAGACGATTTTGCTAATGCTCGCTACACACTTTTTATAGGGCATAATCTGCTTAATGGGATACGGCCAATTGCTCGTGCCGCTCGTTTCGCGGATAGTATTCGACGTGGAATGAAATTCATTTTTGTGGATCCGCGTCTCAATGAAGGCTCCTATGCACATGGTGCTGAATGGGTTCCTATCAGACCTGGTACAGATGTATCGTTTGTATTAGGCATTATCAATGTTCTGATAAGAGATGAGCTTTACGATGCCGATTTTCTCCTAGGGAAGACGAATGCACCTATACTAATTCGTCCGGATGGATATCCACTTAAAGACAGTATGG
Source organism: uncultured archaeon (assembly GCA_964427055.1). Classification (GTDB taxonomy): domain Archaea; phylum Aenigmatarchaeota; class Aenigmatarchaeia; order CG10238-14; family SCSR01; genus CAYNTH01. Next base: position 2,254 of record CAYRSQ010000076.1, on the reverse strand, counting down.
GCCATTTCTTAGTATGGGATACCAGCAAAGGACAAACGTGCCCTATTGATGAAGGAACCAAACCCGCACTTAAAGGAATTTTTGATGTTAATACTGCCGACTTTACCGGAAAATGTAAGACTGCTTTTCAGTGTCTGATTGAACGGGTGTCGGAATACACACCGGATATTGCTGAGCGCATATCTGGCGTGCCATCAATAAAGATCGAAGAGATGGCTCATGACATGGGAGCAGCTCGCCCCAGCGTCTGCATTTACAGTCAGAGTAATGTTTCTGCACAGTATTCTAATAGTCTTCAAATGTGTCGTGCACGTAATGTACTGATGTGTTTACTTGGGGTATTTGACCGTCCCGGCGGTAAGTATTATGGCCCAACCGGCCCTACCGGTTTGAAACTAAATAGTCCTGCAAGTTTTCGTATTCCTATTTTGGTATACGACATGAAGCCGGAACGTGTTGATTGGGATTCCAAAATTCATTCGAGCCTCTTTACAAAACTAGAAGCATACCCCATCGGAATAGTACAAAATGTGCTAAAGGCGATAAAAACCGGTGAGCCATATCCTATAAAAGCACTTTTTATAATCGCTTCTGATGTTCTTGCGTCACATAGCGCTGAATGGCGCTCTGCTTTTGAGAAAGTTGATTTCATAGTAAAGAGCCATGTTTGGCCTGATGATGACACTGATTATGCTGATATTGTTCTACCAGAAGCTGCTTTTCTGGAGCGCGATGATGGTTTTGCTCAAGTTGACACCTATATACCTGAACAAAAAAATCGGGAATTTTCTTTCCTATCGGTTATACAAAAAGTGGTGGAGCCTAAGTTCGAGGAACGACCGTGGTTTGACTATATTAAAGAATTAGCGAACCGTATTGGATTCGGAGACTATTATGATTTCACCTTAGATGAGTACTGGGACCACCAATTAGCTCCAAATGGCATTGACTATTCGTTTCTGCGCCAGAATGGAGTCTTTTATGCCGATCCATTAGTTACCCGAAACATCGAATTTGGGAATAAAAGCAGTTGGGATACCGATAGTGGCAGACTTAATATTTATTCCACTGCAGCCCTATCAAAATGGAAGCAGGAAGGAAATCCTCAGTATGATCCTTTGCCCCTCTATCATTCTATTCAAGAACGACCAAAAGCTAAAAACGAGTTTTATTTCCTCAACGGTAAATGCTCTTATTTTTGGTGTAATTTCTATCGAGATAACCCTTTGCTATTGGAGAAATATTTGGAGGGACAACTGGGGAATACGCGCCTCTGGCTCAATGCACAGAAAGCTGTTGAGCTGGGTATTAAGGACAACGATTGGGTACGAATAGAATCAAAGGTGACAGGACAACAGGACCGGGTACGGGTAAAAGTAACGGAAGGAATACACCCGGAAGCGGTCTGGCATATATATGGAGGTGGACATCGAGCTCACCTTATGGACCCGACTTCACATGGTAAGAAGGGTTTAAATGTAAATGATTTCATCCCTGAACACTACGTAACATGGACTGCAGGGCAAGCCCATTGTGAGGCAGTTATAAGCTTATTCAAAGACACTGTGAGAGAATCATGACAAAGTATGGATTACTTGATAGATTTAGAATTGTGCACGGGCTGTAAGGTTTGTATGACTGTCTGTAAGGGAAATCATAATATCCCGTATGGAGAATACAAAGGTCGTGAGTATTATCGCATTTGGCCTGATGAGAAAGAAATGGGAAGTTATCCCTATGCTATTCGCAATATGACCCCTTTGCTCTGTATGCAATGTGCTGATGCGCCATGCGTTAAGGCATGCCCTATTCCCGGAGCGTTAAATCAACGCGAAGATGGTATAGTTGAAGTAAACCAATCGCTCTGTGATGGTTGTCAAAAATGCCTTACCGCTTGTCCTTATGGGGCGCTTTATTTTCGTCAGGATAAAGGTGTCGTAGACAAATGCGACTTATGTGTGGAGAACATAGCCGAAGGTTCAATACCAGAATGCGTTAAGGCATGCCCAACAGGGGCGATACTATTTGGAGATATTGAAGACAGTACTAGTAATATATCTAAAATGATACATGAAAAAGAAGCGATGCCACGTAATCCGGAATTTAACACAGATCCAGCCGTATTTTACACTAGCCATGTCAGTCGCCTACGAGGAACTGTGATCGATGCCGAGTCAAGTCAAGTCATTACCAGGGCAGATCACTGCTGTCCAAATTAACTGAGAATTTCAAACATCCATATTGATATTATTGC
>CAYRSQ010000075.1:0-3521 GCA_964427055.1 uncultured archaeon | reverse complement strand
TGTGCTCATCGAGGATGTCCACCTGTTGAGCAACACTATATGTATGAGTCAACATTCTCTAGTGATTTGCCATAACCTGTCTCGCGATCAGGCTGGATGCCGTTGAGGAAGCTGAACTCGGTGAAAACCAGGCGTTGGTCGGGCTAAGTCTCTCCCAAGGGCGGGTTGCGCCATGCCTTGTTGGTCTGAACCGCACGGGCAAAGGAACCCAGGAAACAATTGGATGACCGAAGGTGCGAAATTGATAGACTCTACAGGAGGAGAAATCTATGACAAGATCAGATAAGTTAACCGTAGTATTGATAAACGTGGTAATGGATGGCGATTACCAGTATGAACAGGAAATACCCATTGGCCTGGCTCATATAGGGGCTTTTCTGAGACAGCATGATTACAGTGTGTTATTCAAGCAGTGCTTTGCCAGTAGGGCAGAAGAACAGTTTGATTCAGCCGCAAAAGTGGCGGCCGATGTTTACGGTTTCCAGTTGAACATGGCGAATTATCTACCTGTTAAATCGGTAGTTGAGAGAATCAAATCCAGAAGGCCTGAGGCTATTACCATTTTCGGAGGGCCTTTCCTTGTTTCACTGTCTGAAGATATCCTTAGGAATGAGCCACTATACGATTTCATTGTGATCGGAGAGGGAGAAGAGACAGTTTTGGAGTTGTTGCAAGCCATAGAAGGACAGGAGAATGATTTTTCTTACATTAACGGCCTTGTGTGGCGGGATAAGTCGGGGACAGTAGTCAAGAATGAACTCAGAAGCTTGATCGAAGATCTGGACACGCTTCCTTTCCCTGCGCGTGATTTCCTGGAAAATGCCCAGCGTGACCCCAAGGATAATGGTCTTGTTGAAAGTGTAAGGATGGTCACTTCCAGAGGCTGCATCGGTAGGTGCAGTTTCTGCTGTGTCAATTTTTATAGCAAAGTGCAAAAAGGGAAGATATGGAGAGGCAGATCTCCAAGAAACGTAGTAGACGAGCTGGAGTATCTTAGCAGGACGTACAAGGCTAAACTCTTCAATTTCTCAGACAGTTCCTTTGAAGATCCGGGCGAACAGGGAAAAGAACGTTCCCGGCAGATCTGCGAAGAGATTATCAGGCGTGGGATACCCATTTCCGCAAAGATCTATCTTCGTTGTGAGACAATGAAATCGCGCGAGGATATCGAGCTTCTCAAGTTGTATAAAAAGGCAGGGATTGATATCCTCGTTGTCGGCGTGGAATCTGGTTCCGATTATGAATTAAGACTCTATGAAAAACGCGCTACGCTTGATGATAATTACCGCACAGCCACGATCTTAAAGGAACTCGATCTTTTCTACGTCCTGATCGGTTTCATTATGTTTGGGCCGAATTCCACGATGGAGACGCTGAAAAGCAATATAGAGTTCTTGTACAAATGGGGCTTTGCCGACAACTTACAAGCGGTTTCAAATACATTGATGCTTATCAGGGACTCAAAGCTTTACAGAATATTGATGGAAGAAGGGCGTGTGATCGAATCGGGAAAACACTGGGAATTACCGAGATATGTTATGAACGACCGCCTGGCTGAGAGGATGAGTAAGCATTGGGGAAACCTTTTTGCGCGTTTCCCTGTTACCGGCCAGGTAAACAAGCTGCAGGTCAATATCGGCAACCTGGTCTCAAGGATGACTAATCCCATGAATGCCGATGTACTTTACTCACTAAAGGATGAGTTTTTAGAATTCAAAGATGGATATGTGCAGTTGAGTAAAGAGTTTGGAAAGCTACAACATGATTACTTTGTCTATACGCTTATTGAGAGTGACTGTTCGGCTGAAAAACTGGGTTCCAGTTCAGAGGATTTTTTTATAGGGGTTTATGGCGCTTATCTGCCTTTGTACGATAGGCTATATAATGATTTCCTCGATAAGATAGTTAAGTCAGGGTTTGGTTTGAGCGGTTTGGTTTTCAAGCATTTTACTTCGGCGATGATAATACAAGTGACAGAAAAGACAGCAGGAGATTCGGTTAATGCTGCTAAAGAATAAACTTCAGCACGGTCTCCAAACGTGTCGTTCTTTTCTTCAGCGACAGGCGGAGCAAATAGCCGAAGGCGGGTTATCCGTTTTGCTTCGAAAACTAAGAAGAATGGCCGGAGCAATGCGTGATTTGTTCTTGAGTCTTCCTGCCGTACTGGTCGTACTTATTGTGCGCATGTTACGTCCGCTGGTGACGGTACGTCTTGGGCCGCTCCGCAGCTCAAGGATTGGTCATTTTGCTATGGAGCCGGAGATGTATCTGTGTAGGCGTGATGTGGGCATGCATGGTGGTCAGCGAGCTATCGATGTTTTCTACTATAGCACCCCCGCGCTAATCTGTAATCACCAAGTGAAGAAAATGTGGGAGAGAACGTTGTCGCATGTATTGCCGATCTCCTGGTTCACATACCTGGTGGTTCGTGTTAATGGGTGGCTACCTGGATCTGATAAGCATACAATACCAATGGAGCTCGTTGGGGACACACATGGTTTGCTGGTGCGTCTTCCATCGCATCTCTCCTTTACCCCCGAAGAGGAGCATAACGCACGTGGTGCGCTATCAAAGCTGGGTATTCCACAGGGTGCCCCCTTCGTTTGTTTCCACGCACGGGACTCATCTTATCTTACCGCGACCCAACCATACAAAGACTGGCGCTACCACGATTATCTGAATGTCAACGTCAACGACTACCTTCTCGCTGCCGAGGAACTGACGCGACGGGGATATTTCGTTCTTCGAATGGGCGCTGTGGTTAGGGAAGCGTTGAATGTTGAGAACCCGATGATCATCGATTACGCGACAAAGGCTAGAAGCGATTTGCTCGATATATATCTATGCAGCGCATGTCAGTTTTTCTTGGCTAGCACGACAGGCCTTACATCAGTCCCGATGGTTTTTCGAAAACCGATTGCCTGGGCGAACTACATTTCTCTCGAACGGATATGTAATTGGGATGTGCGCGGCTTAGTGATTCCCAAGAAACTTTGGTTGCGGAAAGAAGGTCGCTTCCTGACCTTTCGCGAAATCTTGGCTTCAGAGATAGGGAGGTTCTCGTATACCGAGCAATTTGAAAAACTCTCTATTGGTATTGTGGACAATTCTCCCGAGGAGATAAGAGACTTGGCTTTGGAAATGGACGAACGTCTTAAAGGAACCTGGGAAACCACAGAAGAGGACGAAGAATTACAGCGATGCTTCTGGTCAATTTTTGAGACAAATGGCTTGCACAGAGTGACCAGCAATTTGCGCATTGGTGCATATTTTCTGCGGCAGCACCGGGAACTGCTAAACTGATGTGAATACTGCGGTCCTACGCCGGGACGGTAGCAGGGACCAGTTCCAGGGAGGACCTGTAGCCAAGCTCCTCAAGACGGCGCGTTAGGCAATTGACCGTAGACGCGCGTGTGGGGCGGGACTTTTTACGCAAATACGCCTGGCTCCTCCCTGACGGGACATCGCAAGATTGAGTGCTACAGGCCGTGTGGCGATTGTCCTGTCTGTTGTGGGATAGA
>CAYRSQ010000074.1:0-3564 GCA_964427055.1 uncultured archaeon | reverse complement strand
AGTGGTTTTAAAGAACTTTGTTCAAACCCGGATTTCCTTTGGGCAGTCGGAGAAGCCCCGGTTCATCGCCCAAGGGTAAAAAGAAGGATTGATCTTTTCAGAACGCTACTGGAATCAAATGGAATAGCTCTTGAACCGATTAATTGGTGGCCCGAAACCTAAAATGTATGGGGGGGAATTGTGCCAAGCTATTCATATAAAAAATTTCATGAAAGAATGAATGAAATTTATTTGTTAAGAAAGGAGATGCCCGACCAGGGTTTTATTAAGGGAGAAGTAGTCGAAGAAAATGATTATTCGAAAGCAATCAATCGTGTCTCAGTGGTGATGTTGTGTAGCTTCTTTCAAGGGTATGTTCAGGAGGTAAGCAGAGAATTTTTAGACCGTTTAAATGGTAGTGTTAAATGTCACCAACTTCCCGACAGACTGAAAGTTACCTTATGTTCAGAGATAATTCCAGATTATTTTGGAAATGATCCAGAAACCTTAGCTACAAAATTACCCCTTTTTATCTCTAAAAATCATTTTCTTTGGACCAGTAGGGGGAAACTGGGAAGTTCACATTTTGATTATAGATGTAAAAAAAATTGGGAAACAAAATTATACATCGGTGACCCGGGTTCTAAAGTGCTTCTAAGACACTTTAGGCGATTGGGGATTGATGATGTATGGGAGGAAATCCAAGTAATGTCTGGAAAGGTCGATTTGGATGGTCGATTGGATGAAGTCGTACATCAAAGGAACAACATTGCACATAGTTTGGCTGAAGTTTACCCAACAACCAGTGAAGTAAGTGGCTATATTGATAGCATTAAAGAGATAGTTAATTCGATTGATAATATTATATTAAATTATTATAATAAATTAGCCGCGTAATAATTCATGCGATTCGATGATGACAGCAATATTTGTGGCATCGGCATTAGCTAACTGTGATGGCTCGAACTTCATAAGGCCACCCCCATAGATTTTACAACTATTGATTAGCTGAACGTTTACTATTGTTTTTAACTCGTTCAATATGTTTTGTTTTAACAAATGGTTTTGGATAATTTTTTCTCCCAAATCTTCTATTGGATATAAGCAAATAAATGAGTTAGTTGCCAAGCATTTCGAATCGTTTTGAATAACTCGAAAAGGGCCACCTTTTTTACCCAATATGCCCGCGGGGGTTATTAGGAAAGGGGCAGGCTCTCGTCTTTCCTGATAATACCAATTTTTTCTATGAGAGCACAGATAGTGTTTATCAATACCCTTGGCAACTCCAATTTCAAGATAGCTCCAGAGATGCGGATATCTTTTCTGAATTACGTTCTCCTCTAATTCAACATTTAATAAAAATCTCTGTTTTCCTTTTATTTTATCAAGATATGCAGCATCAATAAGCTCCTCTTTTAATCTGAGTGGGGAATCTAATATTGGATATAGAAATTGTGATGGAATTTTAAATTCAGCAGCTTTATTATAATCAAGAATGAAAAAACCATTTGACCCAGTCGCCAATCCTCTTTTAACAGTAAAAAATTTTGAAACGTGGCAAGCGGATTTAATTGGTACTTGAGACCCCCGCAATGATGAAGGCCAAACATCTTGAAGTTTTAATTCTTCAATCGGAACATGGCGGATAAGGTGGGAATTACTTATTGAGCCATTATACGTAAATTCAGCTTTTTCATTGGAATCTGGTATACCTTTTTCAAACCAGATGACGGATGAGGAAACTAAAGCATCATTAAATTGAACGTCAATTGCATCGAATATATGCACTCTTTTCAATTTTACATTATTTGTGAGATATTGCCTTATGGATTTCCCAGTTTTCGAGTTTAAAAATTCTGATGGTATTATCCATACACCCATTCCACCCTCTTTCAACCATTTGTGAGATAAAAACATGAAATAATAATATAGACCACTTAATCCGCTTGGTGTAATATCAGTAATTTGTTGAGAGCTTTCTATCAATCGCTTCTTGTCAGAACTCGTGATGTGATGATGTCGACTATATGGTGGATTACACACAATAAGATCTACATTTTCTAAATATTTTGGTAAATGAGCTTTAGTAAAATCTTGGAGGTGAATCTCCAAACCATATGCGCTCCATATTTTCTGACAGAGATTTGTGAATTCACTATCTGTTTCAAACCCGATTGCCTTTTCAACCTCAACGTTCGAATTATTCGCTCTGAGCAGGGATGAAAAAAATGTACCACTTCCCATGGCGGGATCTAAGAACACAATTTTTGGTTTATTAATATAGTTTAATGTGATCATTATTATCTCATCGCTAAGAGATACTGGTGTAGCGAACTGACCATATTTATTGCGGTCAAATTTTGTTTTTTTCAGGATGATGTCATATAACATTTCAACTCGTTGACTCTCGAGTTCATCAATTTTTAACATCGAAAGCTTCGCCATCGTCCTTACACCTTAAGGTTAACTTGATTTTTCTATTTAACTGGGTTAAAAAACCAAGTGTACCGTTTTTATTGCTTCATCATCATATAACCCTAGTTCGACAGTTGGTCTTGTCGATTTTTAAAGATTTCATGTTTCGATGGTTGCTGGAAGTTTTAGCGTCCAGCAACAATGAGTCGCTCAAATCTATTAACCTAGCTCTTCATCAACTGTCGAAATCAGGATAAATGCATATTTTAGCGAATTCATCGACACATTAATTACAATTTTGACAGCGATGTTAAAGGGAAGTACGAAATGATGGAATATGTTGATTCTCCAGTGTTCTTTTAGCTCTTATTAATCTTCTTACCTTTTTTTATTATTTTAATTGAAAATATTCCCAGGTCTGCTCTTACCTCACCCAAGTTTTCGTTACAATTCGGGCAGATAACATCTTCAGAATCAGAGAAGCCAGGTTGCTGATGTGCTTCAAATGTGAACTCTGTTCCGCAAACTCCACATGTTACAGTATAATATTCTATGTCGCTACCTTTCCGCTCTATAGAACAACGTCCCTTCGTTATCATACTATATGATAACAACTACAAAATGATAAGATATCTCACATTGCAGCCCTTTTCGATTGGCCTTCAAATGAGGCAGTTCCTAAGAGGGGGGTGTGGCATACGCATCAGCCTATCCGATGGTCGGACTTGTTATAATCGGCACGATTGTGTGTTGCTGGCTAGTGTTGTTAATAAGCGGTATTCTGCCATGATCGTCATGCTGATGTTCGTTTTCATTTCATATGCGCTTTCAAACCTCGCTTGGTCGGAAGGGATCAGTGCCTTTGACATTTCGACCGGCGGGCCATATGAGTTTTCCGCCATCAGTAAGATCGTCTATCTTCTGGATCCGATTACATTAAAGCAAGGTAGGCTGAATGTCCTTTGTATACACAATACGGAAGATGTCTTCTATCAGAATTACTACAATATCGTTGATGGCGCATCGAAGGTGCTCTACGTATTCTCGGCGTTCGTTGCACTTTCCGCAACGAACGTATATGCCCTGCACAGGAAACACCGGTAAAAATCCCGAACTAGAGGCGGGTTGGATGGTGTTTTTCTGGGTTTGAGAAAGAATACCGAAAATAAA
>CAYRSQ010000073.1:0-3612 GCA_964427055.1 uncultured archaeon | reverse complement strand
AGGCATCAAAAGCTTGTCCTCAAATGACGGTTATAGCTCCGCGAAAATCGGTGATAAATCTAGTGCTTCGCCGTAATGATGGTGACTCGTTTGGGAAAACGGTAGTGCGTGTAAAACATTCATTTAGTTCTGGTGTTTTAAATATCTTATTTGACCCATATAAGGGGTGGGGAGAACAAAGCTAATAAGGCAAATTGACCCGAACTGCCAAAATCTGCGTCGCTCGATCCCCACTCTGCTTTTTGCCGCCGGTTATTTGTGACGTTAGGAATTTCTTGGAATAATTATGACAGTTAGCAAAAAGAAATCAAAGAAACAAAAGACGCCCTCATGGGCCATTGAACCTTTTAAACAATTTCTGTCTCGGACAGAACGACTAAATGATGTGCTTTATCTATCAATGCGAGGTATTTCTGGACTTCAAGGTATGCCAAAGATAGTTCAGGTTATAGCCGAGATAGAAGAAACGGTTGAGCATAAGGATACCCAAAAGGAATTAGAACATGCAAATAAATGTGCTGAGCTAGCTAAAAACGAGATAAAGACAGGCTTTCCGTTGCTCCATGCTCAAGCAACGGTAAATCTATGGACTCTTTTGGAAGCGCTCTTCTATTCTTTCTTGTGTAACTGGCTCAAGAATAAGCAAGACTCTCTTCTTAATGATCCAATTCAGAAGCTCCGCATTAGAGTCGGGGAATATGAACGCTTAGAAAAGGAAGAACGAATTTCCTATATTGTTGAGCTATTAGATAAAGAACTTGGAGCTGGACTGAGACGAGGGATTAACAGATTTGAGGCGTTGTTAGAACCCTTTGGGCTTTCTGGCTCTGTTCCTGATTGGGTTCAACAAAGTATATATGAACTCGCTCAGGTTCGAAACGCTATTGTACATCGATTTGCTGTGGCAGATCGACAACTGGTCGATTCATGTCCTTGGCTTGGACTCAAGACAGGCGACGAGGTCGTAGTGACTCATGAAATGTTCATCAAATATACGGAAGCTACCCATCACTACGTGACTGAGCTGATATGTCGAATTGCTGAGAAACATGGAGTAGATATGTCCAGATCTAGAGCAGTTCTAGCTAAGAGTAGAAAAAATGGAAAAAATGAGTTACCTAATTACTGAGCATATACAACAGCGCCCTTTAATGCGGGGATAGGCCGAGGTTGAAATGCTCAAAACTCAGATATCGATATTCGCTTTTGTCTTGCTACTGTGTAGCCCTTCCTTCGGATACGCCGCTCCGCCGGATAGCCAATCATCCAAAGCGCCGAGCGATTCCGCAAAGCAGGGATCATGGCTTGTCCACGACCCAATCGAAAACGATCCACGATACAAAAGCGTTTTCGCGGGCATCGACGCAGAGGTTGACGAAATCCTGAGAGACCACCCGCTGCGGGGCCGTATGGGTTTTTGCTATACAATCTGGGACACCAAAAAGGGAATCCTGAAACAGAAATACGGAATCCCCTGGAAAACACCCGCCGAGATTAACCCGCATATACTATTCGACTAAGTAAAAAAGAAAGATCATAATGCGTATGATGTCGCGATATTTAGTGAAACGGAAGCCAAAAAAGAAAAAGTAAGACCAAATATTTTTAGCGACCGTCCCGGTTAACCCGGCTCGGTTTTTTTGTGCACTGTCAGGATCTGTAACGATGGACAACAAAACGATCGATCTTATTAAGGCGGCCATCAGCAGGCGGAAGCCTCTGAGGAAGATAACGAATGCCCTGCGGCTCGTCAACGGGCTTGGCGACGGGTTGTCTGGGTTAGTGCTCGAGCAGTATGACAACCGCTGTGTGATCCATCTGTTCGATAAGCGATGGATCGCCCGCAAGGAAGCCCTGGCGGAATTTGTTGCAGGCCGTCTTGGGAGCCGGTACCTCATTATCAAAGAGAGACTGGATCCACAGGCGCTCAAGTCGGAGCAGATCAACGCGAGCGTCTATATCGATCAGGCGCCGAGCCGGACGGTGGTTCAGGAGAACGATCTTCATTTCGGCGTCGATCTCAATGATGGTTTAAACAGCGGTTTGTTTCTGGATATGCGCCGCAACCGAAAGATCGTTGCCGGATTGACAAAGGGGGCCAGGGTGCTGAATTGTTTCGCGTACACCTGTTCCTTTGGCGTGTATGCCCGGGCTTCCGGCGCGTCGAGCGTTACCAATGTGGACATCAGCCGCAAAAGTCTGGAGCGTGGCCGCGAAAACTACGCACTGAATCAACTCGATTGCGCCGAGTCTGAATTTGTCCGGGCCGATGCCCTGACGTATATGAAACTGGCCTTTAAGAAGGGAAACCGTTTTGGTTGTGTGATCCTTGATCCGCCCTCTTTCGCCCGGCACGGTGGGAAGGTGTTCAGCGTTAAAAAGGATTTTCCCGTCCTGATTGACGCGGCGATGAAGATTCTGGAGCCCGGCGGTGTTCTGCTGGCGGCGACAAATTTCAGCGGGCTTTCCCATCAGGCGTTGGAAGAGATGGTTGTTGCCGGCGGCAGAGAAAAAGTTAAGTCGATCAAGCCGCTTGGCCAGGATACGGATTTCCGCGGGAGCGGGCGCATGCCCGAGAGTTATCTGGCGGCCCTGCTGGTCAGGACAAAATAAAGAGGAAAATTAGGCATATGGACGGAACAAGGCGTGAACAGATACACCCCGGATCACAGGTATATATCATGTTAAAGAAGGATCAGCGATCCGGAACACTCACGAAGGGTATCGTGAAGGACATCCTGACGAAATCACCCGTTCACCCCCATGGGATAAAGGTTCGCCTGGAAGGTGGCGAGGTCGGACGCGTCAAGGAAATCATGCGTCAAAGAAATCATACAAGGACATAAAGAGGTGTGAGAAAACAGGAAGTCTCTCTACAAAAGAGTATGGTGTGCATGAGAGAAAAACAAGACCACATCAAGGCTATTCTTCTGGCACGGGTTGTGCTTGAATAATCATGAGAAAAAACGAGTGCGAGGTGGGTGATGAAAAGGCATAGTCGCATGTTTATACTTCTTCTTGCCGCGTGTTTCTTCGGGGTTATCATGGGGGGATCGGTGAACGTATGGGCCGATGAGAGCTCAACCTACAACCTCCCCAAAGGCGTGCATATCGACCTGAACAAAGAGTTCTACGATGCCCTGACAGATACCAATCGAACAGGGGCAAAGGTCCACTCAACCGACTCTTCCATTGTATACCTGAAGCTGATCCTGAAGAACCAGGAGGAGATTATCAGAAAGCTTAACTTGATCCTGGAAAAAAACAATTGAAAAGACATTCGGGGAATTTCATCAGCCCGCACCTCTTTTGATACCTCTCTTCACGGTCCCGGAGGATGATGGGCTGAACCCGTTCTTGCCTTGTCTTGCAAGGAAATCAATGAAATATCTGGCATCAGACGCTGATTTGCATTATATAAGCGCAAGACAAAGAGGCTTGACATATTATCATTTCGACCGCAGGGAGAAATAAGTTATTTTTCAACAGGTTGCGTAACAAAGATTTCTCACATTCGTTCGAAATGACACGTTGATAACACCTTTTGCGAATGTAGCAAAATTACAGTTTTCAAAACGGTAGGAATACCGAGGAGGATATCATGAACAGATT
>CAYRSQ010000072.1:0-3853 GCA_964427055.1 uncultured archaeon | reverse complement strand
AAAGCCATTCGGATACGAAGCTACTAAGAAGTCAGAGAAGCTGAAAGAAATCTCACTCAAACCGTTGAGATAGATTTCAGTCAGATTGAAATCTCTTAACTTACAACTTTTTTCTTATGGCAGTTGTATCCAGAGGTCACAGAGTTCTTTCGCAGGTTCGTGAAACAGAGTTTTATTTAGGCGACAGCCTGTTTCTGTCTGATTATTTGTTTTCCAGCTTAGCTTCTGTCTATCCGATTATGGGGATGGATGCCCCAGAGTACGTGATGGAAGTCAATGTTCATATGATGAACAACGAGAACCCGATAAGGAGAATGGTGAAATATACGTTCGATGCAGAGAAGAGTGACATGGCCAGAGAGATAAAGTTGGACCCTCTGTGCGGATATTCTGAGAAAAGCATTTCCCTGGTGAGTTCCAATGTCATGAGGAGGTTTGACATGACAGAAGGGGAACTTATTGCAATACACGCAGTGCCGCCGGAGCCGAGGTCTCTGAGAGAATTGTAATTATATACTACAGTATATAATCTGGCGCATTTAGAGACTGCATCTTATATATTGTATGATATGTAATATATTATATAACCCATATACAAGAGACTATAGGTTTAAATATTTTAGAAATAAATTCTAAATATGGCAAAAAGCGGATTTTTTAGATATCTTCGCGAAAAAGTTTACAAAGATTTTATGATAGCGTTAAGTGGTGCAGCAGCTTTTGGTATACTCTATGATTTGAAGCTTATATTAGAAACATCTGGCGTATATTTTTGGAATTCTATTTTAATCATACTTTATGCCTTGTTTTTAATCGTGATTCTATATTTGGGTGTAGGGTTTTTATTGTATAAAGTTAGTCGAATCTTTTCTTCATAAATCCATAGTTTTCGTTTAGTGATCTGTCTTTCTTCAATCATCAAGATCAAACGCATTCTCTCTCATGTATAAAAAGTAAAAACCAACCCTGGTTTCCTATGACATGGGGTCCATTTTCCATATATAGAAAGTAATATTTACTGGTAAAATCAATATCAATGTATGGAAAAATCAGTCAATGAAGAATCCATGTGTCCCAAATGCGGCAAACATCTCGTGCCGTACCTCGGATTCAGCGCAGGATTGATTTACGAGTGTAAAAATTGCAGTTATAGAGGGCCGGTTTCGCTCAAAAAAGTGAAAACTGCGCCACACATTGAGGAGGACTGAGCAAATATGAAATTAATACCGTATCTTTTGGTAGGAAACCACCCTAAAACAGCCAAGCTGAAGCAGAGAATTGTGGAAATAATCAAGATAATCAAGGAAAATGGCGGCAAAATAGAGGCAGAAGAACTCGAAAAAAGGATCGGAATATCGCGTACGGAAGCTCCAAGCCTGTTCTACAAGCCTTTGGCGTCCATGAGGAAGTGGGACCTGGTACAGTCGCACAGGAGAGTGGACGTGTCAGACGACGGAAAAAAGCAATATAAGACAACTTATGAGCTTACACCAGATATGTTTTACCACTACATTGAACGTACTTTGGTGGAACTGGCCAAGAAAGAGATAGAAATGGTCTAGTTAATAAGGCCAGAAACCTAAATATGATTAGGTTCAAAAGCATAAAGGCGTGAAATGCGCCACTACTAGCCATATACTGAGCATTTTATTCCATTAATGTGATTTACATGACCAATTTTAACATAATGAAGAAGCAGATAACGCATATGAAATGCAGCGGTTTTACAGACAAGGAGATATCCGGAAAGATACATATGCCCGTTTATATGGTGAAAATGTTGCAAAAATCCGCTTTTTGATATAAATTTCTCTATTAATAACATAAGAGCGCCAGTAGTCATACTATATTGTGCAATTACATGGATAAAACTCTGGAATTATTATGAATAAGTATATAATATAGTATATTAATTGATATAGTTTTGGTCATTGAAAGAAAATAGAGTTCAAAGCTAAAATAGAGGGATTTAACCGCATTATTAATTATTAATGGTTAAAAATATACGATTTTAGTTACATTTGATAAAATTTGATTATAATTTAAAGGTACTTTTTTATGATATATATAATATAATAATATATATGTTATACAATATAATATATATTATCTTTGAACATATATTTTATATAATATATTTTAGAAGAATTTATTCGGCGCATTTTGTGTGAGTTTTGAAAGTGAGTCTAAGCTAGGTGATCGGTGCTGTTAGATGGTAGCATGGACAGTGAGAGTTGCTGGCTTGTTTTTCTAGTAACTATTGGTGAGTGTTCATTTGGTTTTCTTCGAGTGAGACATTTTCAAGTGATATTAATTTATACCAGGAAACCCAATAAAATCATAGAGTTTTATGGGAATTATCAAGAAACTTATGAAAATATTCGGAAAAGGTGATGATATCGAAGCGCTTCAAAGCGATTTAAAGCGCTTCAGCAGCGATTTAGAGCGCTCGAACGAGCGCTTCAAAGCGCTCGAAAGCGCTCCAAAGCGCCTTATTGATAGAGAAAAAGAGCAGAAAACCAATGAATTTTATGAAAATTTAAGCTCTCATGGAATAAAGCAAGTCTCACGGACGGATCAGGATGAAGAGTCGTCAGTCGAACTTCAGAAGGAATCCCTACAGTTAGGAGTGGCCGCTGGATACACAGGCCGTGCTATAAAGGAAATAGAGTCTTCTTTGAATAGAATAGAGTCACAAATGACTTCAAAGGACTGGGTATTGTCTAATTTCGAAGATAAGACCAATAAATCGCTTGAATTGCTTTTGGATATCAAAAACATGGTGGATGAACATGACAAAAGCGCTTCAAATCGCCTCGAAGCGCTCCAAAGCGCTTTAAATCGCCTGTCTAATGTGGCTAGAATGGCTCCTGAACCCCTAAAGAAAGAGATGCTTGAAGAGATAGAATCGATAGAATCCAATCTACCCCTCACACCTAAAATGAAAGAATTGGTTGAAGTTGTGAAACAGCACGGTAAGATAAGTTATGATGATTTGGTCAATGAATTGTCTGTAAGCAGATCATCTCTAAGAGGGCTCATAACCAATTCCACTAAGCGCACGGACGAAATAAAGAGGTTTTCGGTGGATGGGAAGGGGTGGGTGGCATACAAATACCCAAAAACCAGTCAAATTAATGAAATTTGAACGAAAATGAAACGATTTCTTTATTAATAATCAAAATTTATCCAAAATCTCTTCTACATCGCTCTTTTTTCTAGGTTCGGCCGCCTCAAAGCCGAGCTTCTCCTTTATCGACAAGTACTTGAAGATTCCATTTATGTCCGTTCCTGGTTTGAGTCTTATCATGTGTACATTGAACGGTTCCATATCCTGAGTTTCGATAAACATAGATAAATGGTTGTCAATAAGGCGGGAAATGGTCTTATGATGCAATTTACAGCGTCTAGATATCTCTCTTGTCCAAAGCCAGCCTTCTTCTGCCTCCTTTAGGCATCTAACGATTTTAATCACGTTTTCTGCCGCATCTTTTCTCATTTTTGGGACCTTTTCATATACATAGCTCCAATTGGCGCATTTAATACTATTGGTGAGGCTTGGATAAAAACATTTGCGTTCCAAGGAGTAGATTCGAAATTAAGCAGCGCACGGACCGCTCGGATGTCGGCAATAGCTCAGTCCATATTCACATAGCCCAGATGCCGCGCAACAGTAGTCTCCTACATAACAAGTCTCTCCACCGCCGCATACACACTTGTAATCTACAGTAGACTCGCATGATCTCCTGTCAGATGGGCAGCTGGGTAGTGGTTCAGTCATAGTCGTGGTGGTTGTGGTTGAAGAGGTTGAGCTTGTCGTAGTCGGTTCCTCTGGCCCAGGGAAAGGAACAGA
>CAYRSQ010000071.1:0-3909 GCA_964427055.1 uncultured archaeon | reverse complement strand
CATTCTTTAAAGAATTGGCCTATAAGAAATTTACACATAAAAGTTGACAGTACCAGTAATCATTAACGCCCCGCATAACCGGCTGGCAATGTAGCGCATCGGAATTGCCAGTCCAGGTTGATGCGATGGTTATGCTTTAGTTTATCCATATAGAAAGATTCGCGAATTCTCCGATTAGTCGCTTTATATTTGCATGACCAATCGCCATCCCCACGCTTGTGAGTGTGAATGCCCGCATTGGTGAGTTAGTCCAAATCTCAAAAACTTCGGCCATGTATGGGCGGATGGCAATGAGCTTATCCTTTATTTCAGCTTCACTCATTTTTCCAAGATCGAATAGCTGCAAAATTTTGGCTCGGTCTTCCGGCGAAACTCCTTGGTCGTCAAGGTGCTTCTCAAGGATTTCCTTGCTGTTCGCTCTCACCTGTAACTGTGAAGCGTCGTTGAGACACGGAATAAAGAATCGAGAATCCATTCCAAAACTAATAGCCCGATTCTCGATCTCGGATTGGTCAAAGCCCTTTAGGAATTGCCCTTGGTACAAAGTTCCGAGAATACTCTCGAGGCTATTTCCGGTGAACCCTATTGATCCACAGCCCGAGAATTCTAAATGCTGGTAACCAGCTTGGTTTTTTGAGAGCTTCGAGACGAATGGCAAGAGATGCTTGTCGAGATATTCCCCGAACGTCTGGTGATTGCCAATACCATAGTTTTGTGTGTACTTGAAAAGAAAAATAACAGCCAATGCTGCAAGATGAGTGTCAGTTAATTTTGGCGCAGTAGCGAGTGATTCGTTAAGTACGATCTGGAGGATGTCGCGCTGATCATGTTTGCTGCGATCCACAAGCAGATCCACAAGCAGATCACCGAGGTCTTTATCTCCGTTTCGCGCGTACTCCTTTTGAACGGTAAAGAGCGCGTACTGAAAATCGGGATCTTTTGCCTTTTGAAGACCTTCGGGAAAATCTTTTTCAAGCTTCTTTATAACCTGATCTGTAATCTCTTCTACTCGAACCGAGGCGGTTTTCTTGGCTTCGCCGCTAAGTTCATTGAAGGTCGCCCTTGCTACATCTAAAGCAATGGCTCTTGCTTCAGCGGAAGTAACGCCGACGTTTATTACGGTTACGCTGCCACCGGCTTGAATAGCTGTTGCGCTATCCCCAACATCTTGGTTCTGATCTTTATTCAGCATCAGTTTTATTTCTCCTCCTGCGAATATCGCCCGTGCTAACGTCGCCACCTGCTTGAATACCTATGCCGTTTTTGGCAACGATCTGACTCTGGTTCGGTTGTCGTTTTTGTTTCTTATCAGTAATCCAAGCAGCAATTAATGCCGTCAATGAAGTGGCTATCGCAATCGCAGGTTCGTAACCAGGTATCGTAATAAACCAAGCGACCGACCCAACAAAGGCAACCCCAGACAAAAGCTTAATAAGCAACATCTGATGACTCCTAATGCATAACGCAAAAATCAGCCGCGAGTGTAACGAGTCGGCTGCATTGTCTCGTTAGGTGATTTCTAAAATAGAAATGAATGCAGCATCCGCCTTGTTCTGGAGGTTTATGTCTCCAGTGACGAGATAGATCACCGACGAAGCATTTTCGGCTTGGGCAAATAAAACACTCGCTATTATTCTATCATCTTGAACAGTACCATCCAGCCACGAAAGAGTGTTGTCCATGTCGGGTTCTTTATGCCAAGCCTTTACAACGATGGTCTTGTCTATCACCACTCCATCGGTTAGTGACCCTTGGTTCCGCCACCCCTTAATCCTCTTTATTGCCTTTTCTGCCTTGTCCCTTACGTCTGGGTTTCGATGAAGGTACTTAAGCTTGTCCAATTCGCCCAATACACTGGGAAGCAGAACAAATATGAACGTATTTTGCATTGCCACCTTTCGATAGGCAACAGGATCACAGCTTACTAAGAGTGAATTGGTATCTGGGATCAGCAATCTCTCTCTATCCGATTTCTGACCGAATATGGAAAGTATTTCTACAACGTCCTTAGCGGCATTGTCGAACTGCCTCAGATTGTCGGGCATGCTTTCCGACAGACCCCAGTCGGATTCCAGTTCCACCCACATCCTGAACCTCTTGTCTGCGTCAGCAAAGCGTCTGGTGACGTCATTGGGAGCCTGCATCAATAAAAGACTGAGCATCTCAGACAGCCTTTCGTAATCCCTCTTTATCCTTATCCGTGTGTTTTCTTGCTGTGGCGTACGTTGATTCCAGTAGTAGTTTGGTGCCACAACGGCAATGTTCGGGGAGCTCAGATTTACGAACCTTACTTTGATTTCCTGAAGCAGATGTCTTAGATCAGAGACAACCTTTTCAAAGTGACAGCCTAACTTCTCTGACAGTGATTGATTGTTCATGCGTCCTTTATCCTTTGCCTCACGCGCGCTGCGTTATGCTCCATTTCGTATTTTTTATTAATTGCTTCAATCCTTATTTGCTTTTTTCTCTAGTATATTTTCCAGTGCCTGCAGAAGTAGTATTAAGCTGCCATACACCTTTTGAAGACATTTTTGCTGGCAGGATTGTATTGTTAATTCTTAGCTCTGTGCAGGCCCACCGCATGTCATACTGCCATGTATAAAATAGATCTCCTGATGCCTGCAATTCATAATCATGATTTTGCCACAGATATTTTGCTACTTGAACTATTGTGCCGCTGCCGCCCAGAGACCGTAACGCTTCAATCACCCAATTTGGCAAATCATCGCGTGTTGCCATATTATCACCTCTTTAAATATATTTTTATGCATAACGTTCGAATTAACGCGCAGCGTAAGCTGCCGCCTTGAATGAGTTCTTAGGCAACCAATAATGTACCTGCATTGCCCAAAAGTTTTATTAGCAAGCAATATGATTGGGTTGAGTGTGGCTCAGAGACGCCAAGTTTTGGCAGCAATGTCTGCCAATTCTGCTTGGCGTTTATCGATAGCCGCTTCCGTCCAATCAGCAATTGCGCAGAGTTCTTGCGTAAGGTTATATGTCGATTGTTCATAGATAGTCTTCTTGGATTGAAAGCTATGGCTTTCACAGTCTCGATTCATCGGCTGGGTCAAAATTGTCAGGTTACCTATCTTGCTGACATGCTCTTTGAGATATTCGTCCGTCCGCATGGCAGCGGGCCATTCGTTGCTTGGACGCTTGGGAAGGATATGCTCCACCGAAAGGAATTCAGGGTTGGGGATAAGGCTTTGATCACTGGATAGAGTATTCTCTAGTTTGGCAAATATATACTTGATGATGCGAGGAGTACTGAGCGTCTTTTCTTTGAAGGAGCTCTTGAATTCATCGTCATTCGGCCAAATGTTCGATAGGATTTGCTTTATCTCTTTAAGTGACGCGTCTTCTTTACGCATTGTGCTACTGGCCTTAGCATATGCTGTCTCTAAATTCCCTGTTCCCTTGGCGCAGATAATACTGTATCGTACGGTGAAGTTCACTATCCACTCTAAGACTTGTAGCAAGTCCTTGGGTTTCGCTATATAAGTTGACAAGATGAGAGGATAACATTGAATAGGACCAAGTGTAAGTACATCCTCCAATAGTTGTTGACACTTAGGTCCATAGGGGGACCATATATCATGATCGGGGTTTCGAATGGCGTCATACACGGTGGCTGACTTACGTAGATTCGTTATGTATTCTATGGCCTTTGGATTGCTGCGAATCTCACCTTTGATTTTTTTGTAGAGTTCCTTTTCTCGTGTCTGCCCATATTTGCTCATCCACTCGTGTCTAATGAAAGTCTTCATATACTCTTGTCCGATCAGCGTCACAGTCTGTGTCCAGTGGGTCTTGGCTTCCTCAATTCGTATGCCAGCCTTGCTGAAGAGGAAATTCTTGAGCATGTCGGATAGAGTAAGGTCTATACCACGATCGTTTAGGGTTTCA
>CAYRSQ010000070.1:0-3988 GCA_964427055.1 uncultured archaeon | reverse complement strand
AGTGGACATCAAATACAGCGGCGACTGCGGGATAATGATTGCATGGGTCGGGATGCTGGACTACATGAACGGAAGAAAAACAAGTATCAATGAAAGTGGATACATAAAGAACTGGAGAAGTGACCAAGCTGAAGTAAATTGGGTCCGCTGATAGGCAGACCGATTAAATCAACTCGTTTTCGCTAACGATTACAAAGTCGCCTATGCTCTTTACAGCGCTGAATGGTATCTGGATCTTTCCAGAATCGTTCATCTTTAGGTCTAAGTCGCTCAAATGTTTAGTAGGTTGATCGACCAGAACGTTCAGTAATTCGCCGCTCTCTGTAATGAAATCTATGTTGCTAACTATTCCGAATTTTCTTCCTGTTTCTTCGCTTATAATTGTCCTACCCACAATATCAGCTGCTCTTATTCTACTATCGGCCATCAGTAATCACCTTTTAATTAATATTATAACAACAGGAATTAAAATATAAATCTTTGACAGCTCCGGAAGTGATCAGTTGAGACTATTTATAGGGATTGTATTCGACGATTATGTCATCAGAAAGATAGAAAAAACACAATATGCTTTGAAGGAAGCCGGAGTGAGGGGAAAATTCGTCGGACCTGAAAACACACATTTGTGCGTATCGTTCCTTGGAGAAGTTGAAGAAACTGAAATTCCGTCCATGTCCGAGCGTCTAAGTAGAATATGCGATAAACATGAAGAATTCACCATCGACTTGGAGGGGATATTAACCATACCAAACAAAAGGAAACCTAGAGTACTGGCAATGGGAGTATCAGATCCTGGGAACAAATTGAAGGGCATAACGAATGATATTGTGGGGGAGATAGGGGGCGATTCAAAACCACCGCATGTCACTCTGTGCAGACTAAACCCCATAGAAGATTCAAATGACATCGCGAAAGCGATTAAGGATATCGATGTGAAAATCGGCGGCATCAATGTAAATGCCATAAAACTGATTAAAAGCGTTTTGAACCCTACCGGCCCAGGATACACGATGCTTGGAAACTTCAGGTTGAATTCATGTGAGGAGTTCGACTAAATCCCTTTCAGTTATGATTCCTTTCATAGATGAATTTTCATCTGTGACTACGACTCCACCCACGTCGTTCCTTACCATAACGGAAATTACATTACCGATATTTTCCTTTTCTAGTACTGTCAATGGCGTTTTGATGACTTTTTCCAGGTCCTCGTCCAACTTGGTTTTGTCGTAACCGTTGGTGTGCACGTAATTCAGCATGTCTGTAACAGTGACTATTCCTACCAACTTTTTATCCATCGTGTCTATGACTGGCATCCTTCTGTAGTGTGTATTGACCATCATTTTAAGGCAGTCCAACAAAGATATGCCATTGCGAACGCAGAACGGCTTCAAAGTCATGATAGCTTCTGCGCTTATATCAGCGTTCAATCCTTTCATTCTGTCAACGAAATCCCTCTCACTTATCATACCTATAACCCTGTTTCGGGCAACTACAGGGAACCCTCCTCTTCTTGATATCTTGAACTTATGGAGGACATATTCTATGTCTTCATATTCCTGGCAAGTTATGACCTCCCTTGTCATTATAGAAGAAACCGAGTTATCCATATCTTCGTCTCTTAGGAACGCGCCCAAGATGTCAGACCTTGTCACAATTCCTACCAATTGCCCCTTTTTGGATAGTATCGGCATCCGCCTGTGCTCTGCCGATACCAGTTTTCCGGCAACCGACCGGATAGACTCGTTCTCTAAGGATGAAATAATATTCTTAGTAGATATTGTGATTATGTCTTCGTCCCTTTTCAGGCTGATATCTTCTAGTCTAATATTCACTTTCCAACTCATCTCTACAAGGTTCACACATCCATTCTCCACTGGACGTCTCTTTAAGATGGTCGGAAAAGTTGCCGCAATCGCCGCATATGCCAGAAGTTATCCTTTCCTTAAGTGAAAACTCCTTTCTCTTCATCTTGTTTCTATATTCTAGAAGATAAGACATCTCAGGGGAGCTTTTTGCTATATCGGTGAGAGATATTACTCCTACAACTTTGCCATGCTTGATGACTGGCAACCGGTGTATGTTATTTTTTTTCATCTTGCCGACGACGTCATTCACATCGTCATCTGGTTCAGCGTATACGATGGGCTTACTCATCAACTTTTCGACGACTATCTGCGAGGAGAGTTTGCCTTTGGCAACGATCTTTTCTATGAGGTCGCTATCTGAAACTGTACCTATAGGCCTCCCGTCTTTTGTGACAACCAGAAATCCTTTCCTATGCTCTCGCATCTTGGTTCCGGCCGTCTTTGCGCTATTCTTATAATCTATCGTTACTGCTGGTTTCGACATCAATTCTTTGACCGATATTGGCATATTTTCACACCTCATATTAATTGGGTTGACTACTAAATTAATGTTGCACTAGCTAATGCTTATTATTTACAGTCGTCCAAAAAAACTGATATGTCAGTTCCATCGTCGGGCGTGACTATTTTCTTTGGTTTCAATATCCTTATCTTACCGTACCCGAAATCCACCGCCAGATAGAACGGGAATCCCTGCAGCTCCCCTTTCATGTAGTCGTAATAGTAGAACTTCTTCTTCTTGGTCGTCTTCACCTGGACTAAAACGCATTTACCCGCCTTTATGCAAATCAGGTCCGCCTCTCCGAGACTTGCACCCGACCTTACAGTCTTCCATCCGTGTTTATCGAATAACAGGCGTATCTTCCGCTCGCCCCTGTATCCGCGTGCTCTTGAAGAAGGCATACATTGACTATGTATTATTTTAAAATTAAAGATTGAATATAGTTATTACAATGGTGATAGTTTGAGAATACTTGCAATAGCGGACATACACAACGACGTAGAAAACATGCTGCAGTTTTTGGACAAGGCTAAAAGTATGAATTTTGACGTTATAGTTTGCCCCGGCGATTTTACTGATATCGCCCCAAAGGGTTTCTCGCAGAAGGAGATAGGGATTCTGCTGTTAGAGGAACTGAAAAGCACGGGAAAACCCATAATAGCCGTTCCCGGCAACTGGGACATAGATCTTGTGGATTTCTTTGAGAAAGATGACGTAAGCGTCCATGGAAGAGGAAAGAAAATAGGTGACGTTGGATTTTATGGATTCGGTGGGGCGAAGACTCCGTTCGGAACAGCTTATGAGCCGGAAGAAAGCGAGCTGGAAGAAGGTATAAGGAAGTCATATGAAGATGTTAAGGATGCAAAATATAAAGTACTGGTGACACACAACCCCCCAAAGGACACCAGAGTAGATACTATAACCACCGGCGTCCACGTTGGATCCGCCGCAGTACGGAAATTTATAGAGAAGCACCAACCAGATGCTGTCGTATGCGGGCACATCCACGAGGCCAGAGGGAAAGATGAGATAGGCAGGAGCAAGATAGTGAATCCAGGCAGGTTCCCTGAAGGATACTGCGGCATTGTTGACATAAATGACGACGGCACAGACATAAAAATAGTAAATCTGATATAAGGTATACAGAACCAAAAAGGTTTTTTATACCCAGCGACTTAATTGTTAATTACCCTCTACGGAAAAATACGATTTCCGAACCCAAAGGTGAACAAGTGTCTGTAGAAGTTTTGATGAAGAATGAAGTACGGGAACTGATGAAGGACGACATTGAACAAGTGTCGCTGATGCTGGCAGATAGATTGGACTTCCTTGATGTCCAGATATTAAGAAAGTTTTATTCCACAGGAAAAGAGTTCCCATTCGATACACAGCCATTCTGCTTTCCGATATTGTACAGAGAAATGAAGATTGGTCACAATCTGAAAATATGTAGAGAAGCGTTCAGAAAGAGGCTCGACAATCTGGTTAGGCATGAATTCATAGAAAAGATTACAGGGACGAATCCTGTTAACTACAACCCATCCAAAGGAAAAGAAACACTGATCAGGGCGGTCATAATTAAGTTCTTCATAATACACGGACTCACTAAATTCGTGTAGAA
>CAYRSQ010000069.1:0-4010 GCA_964427055.1 uncultured archaeon | reverse complement strand
GAAAGGTCCTGGTAGAAACAGACAACAGCTTCCACCAGGAGAATTTCGAGATAATGCCGATGCAGTAAGAATCAGCCGCCTCTCTGTCGAGGAGGAACCATCATCTCCGCGTCTATTCACGATGAAATTCTGGGAAAGTACATCCATAATATGTCCAAAATGGTCTCCTTTTTTTCAACACTGATCACGCCGAGGAAAATTCCTATGAGTGTCCATGCATCCATAATTTTCTCTTCTCTTAAATCTGTGCCCTAACTATGAAGTCAGGGGCAGCCAGGGCTTCCACTGAATTCAATAAAACGATAAGTTTCCAATTTCCCAGCATCTTTCTAAAGCGACTCGGCCCTGGCTGTCACTTGGACTGACAGGTTAGGCGCTGTTCACAAGCGCTTAGGATCTTAAGGTATTCTGCTAAGAAGAAGAACAAGGTCTTTCATAACTTTATCTACACCGCGAGCCAACTCGGGTGTTGTATGTATTGCCTTGTTTCGCTCGTCCGCCAACCTAAATGCGATTGTGATGGTATCTTTATCCCAGCGCCCGCTTTGGCCCATAAACTCAATGCGGTTTCCGAACGAAACATACCGCCCACACCGTATACCTGATGCACGAACCTCTTTGTCGTCCAGTGATTCTTGCAACGCTGCGTCAATCACGGCACCGCACATCACAACGGTTTCAGCTTTGAGACCGCGTAGAAAGCAAGCACCAACTCGCGCAAGATAAGAACGGGCACGTTCCGATTTCACGTCTACCAGATACCGCACGAGCTTCAAGGCTCGGAGGCGCATTCGGTTGAGTTCATCTTCCAAATCACCGGCAAGATGGGCCTCAAGCAAATGAGCGAAGAATGTGTCTTGTTCAAGTTCCAGACCCAATTTATCACGCAGGATATTAAGGCGTTCATCGAGATTACTCCGTTTATGTTCAAGAGTTCGAGTGGCAGCAACTATTTGTGCAGCAATCTGATCGCAAACCTTGACGAACTCCCAGTTAAGACGCTCCATTCCGCTTGGAGGAGCCATTGCATCCAGCCCCCATGTTTTGCGGAACTCGTCAACCCAATTCTGAGCAACAACAGCCAACGTGTCGGTCAGATAGGAATCATCTTGATACATAGAGTCACCTTCTTAGCAAATTAATCCGCTTTTTTGTCTTCCGATAGCGATTTTGCCACCTGATTGTGTTCAATTGTGGAATAAATATAGGAACTGCATGTTCGGCATTTGAGACCGCACATTTCGAATACCGGTTTCGATTACCTTCCCATCCTTAAGTATAACGAAGAAATCACATTTTTCGTAAAGACTTACATGGGCGTTGCAATACTGATTAGTGTACTGATACAGAGTGTAGGTATTACCTTGGTACTCCACCGTCCTGAAACTGTCCCGTCTTCCCATAATTTGATCTACTTCCGATGTGCTCATCCCTGGATCAATCTTTCGCATTTTCTGCACGCCGGAAGCGCAACCCCCCAATGCAACAGCTACGATTAACAAGATTACTATTCTTTTCATGTTGCTCTCCACATATAACCTGTTATTTAAGGTGTCCGCCTAACGAAAAGCTAAACGGGAGTGGCCCGAAGTGGCCACGATCCGCTTAAGCGTCTGGTTATGCGCGCTGCAACACTTGCGAGTGTTTGCCACCTTGCCACCCCGTGTTTGATATTTTGACAAAGTCCGAACACCCGCACTTTTCGCAATGGAGTTTAAGCACCAAGGTAAATCCATACTTAGCCTTGCTCTTGCATTGAGCGTTGTATTCGTTAGTAGGGTCCGTGGCGTGTTCTCCATATTCCAAAATCCTCATGATCTCGCGATCAGGGCACTTCGGACAGAAGAAATAGAAATGGTCAGTGCTGTCTGTTGCGCCTTCCAACAGGCCACGGGTAATCTTCGCCGAGCCGTGATATGATTTTCCGTTATTGAACTTGGGCATCTTCTTCCTCCTATTTCGTCAAATGATAGCCTTCATTTGTCAGTGTCTTCCTGGCCGCATTAATCTGGCCTAGGGATGCTCCGTGTTCTCGCGTAAAACTTAGGGCTTTATCTAGCACTGCTCTAATCCCGGCTTTGTCTTTCTGATTCGGCAGTGTCCAAGAAGAGGTAGCGCCATCCTGAAACTCTATGTGAAGTTGGTTTCGGGCTATGTATGATGTCATTCTCTGGCTGGCTAAAGGTTTACGGCGCGTAAACGAAACGAGATTCGGAGTTGGCATACTCTGCCGTTCCTTTGTGGCTACACCGTCGGCGCAAGACCCTATAGGCAATCCAAACACACGTCTTAGGACGTCGTCTTCTGTCTCACCGAACTTGCCCCGCTCGGCAATGGCTTGCCAGACTTCTTCAGATACTTTTATCATTCTCATGTTGACCTCCTTAAGAAGTATTACTTCTTATATAGTACTACTTCTGAGATAAGTCAACTTTTTTTCATGGCATAACATACGGATCAGCCGGAGCGTAAGCGATCGGCTGCATCCGATGGTTATGCTGTTCTTGTCGCCTTCTCCTTAATACGCATGTGAAGGACCTTCGGGCGCGTTGGCTATGGCTCTGATAATTGTAACAAACTGTAGCCCCAAGGGAGAGAGGGAGTACTTGACGGAACCTATTTCGTTCCAAGTACCCTTAATATCGCCCGTTCTAAACTCAACAAATCCTGTTTTTGATAAATTGAACAGGAGGTCCACTCCTTCCTCGGTTTGGTTGATGCCTTCAGCGCAAATCGCTTTCAGGTCTTCAACAAATCCGCCGTCAATAGCCGATGCCATTCTTCTGAAAATGTCGAAGGTGATCATATCATTCAAGTAGGCGCGGAAGCACCAGGCAACGAAGTCGCACTTCTCCATGTCGTCGAGACGGTCCAAGAGAAGCGTGAGAGTCACGCCAACCTTCCGCTTTAGCTTCTGGTTTGCCTCTATTTTTCCCTCAAAGAGTTGTCGCTGTTCGATAGGCATGTCTGACAAGCGAAAGAGGAATCTGGCGACCTTCGCGACAAAGATACGATCGTGGATGTCCATCCCTGCCATGAATACAGCCACTATGGTTCCAATGACCGGTAGGTCTTTTAGAATCCCATCCTTCAGTAGAGAGTCGAATGCAACTTCAGCAACGTCCTTGCCTACATCAATCAGCTTCGGGCTGTAAACACTTTCTACGATTCGATCCTGCAAGGCATCAGATTTCATAAGCCCCCTTCTGCATAACGTAGAAATCAGCCGGAGCGCAGCGATCGGCTGTATTGACGGGTTATGCTTTTTTTCTCTCCATACAGATATTCCGCAAGCCTCGTCTGAATTCCGTTAGATTCATGCCGACCCAGTACAGTGCCTTGCTATGCGGCAAATTGATCACCATTCAATACTTGCCGTACCGCCTGATTTCCGACCGCCACTTACACGACCGATTGATTTACCGCAGGCGGGGCACTTCCTATATCCTTTCTCTTTTTGAGGACCTACATGCATACGAGTGTCACTAACAATAAATACTTTCTGGCATACTGGACATGCGAATGCAGCATTGTTTCCTTCCCAGTCTTCGTTTTGTTCAAGACTATCAGGAATTAGTGTTTTAATTGGCATGTTAGTTTCTCCCTTTATTATTTTCTCATTCAGCATAACAATTAATATACTTGGTAGGTATTTTCCGAACTTTCATGCAATTCTACTTTACTTCATAAAAAATAAAAAGAGAAAATACATCATAAAATCAAAATATTCGAACTTTCCTCGATGGGTATTTTGTGGTAATAAGGACCAAAAGCCCAGTGGGAAAAATGTGGGAAAAATGGCAACAGCTAATAATGAATATCATTTGAGGTAATGCATACCTTCCAAAAGTACCGAACGCTAACCCCTTTGATCTTTGGTATGTTAGAAACTGATAGTGCTACAGTCCCTCCTCTTCGGAGGCGATCACTGCCGCATAAAAGGGCTGTTGCCGAGAATAAAGGAGCTGAAGGTCGGAAATATATATTGACAAACGGGGCAAGATTCCTAT
>CAYRSQ010000068.1:0-4122 GCA_964427055.1 uncultured archaeon | reverse complement strand
TTCTTCGATGAAAAATTGCGCATTTTCCATCCTCTTTTTGTTGTTTTCGTCGAGCTTCTCTAACTGCAAGGTCCCTATAGCGGCAGACATCTCTTGCATTCTATAATTGAACCCCAACATCGTGTGAGTATACGTTTTCGGTTGTCCTATGTTCCTAAAGGTTCTAAGCCATTCGGCCAAATCGTCGCTGTCGGTTACCACCATGCCTCCCTCTCCGGTAGTCATGTTCTTAGTTGGGTAGAAACTGAATGCAGAAACGTCACCGAAAGTCCCTGCTTTTTTGGAAATGTATTCTGCTCCATGAGCTTGGCACGCGTCTTCTATGACCTTTAGCCCGTATTTGCTAGCTATATTCATTATTCGTTCCATATCGGATGCCTGCCCCTACAAATAAAACGGAAATATTGCTTTAGTGTTTTCCGTTATGCTTTCCTCTATTTTATTCGCATCGATGTTGTACGTCTTTGGGTCTATATCAACAAATACTGGTTTTGCTCTTGTGTATAATAAGCAATTAGAAGAAGAAGCGAAACTAAAAGGAGTTGTTATGACCTCGTCGCCGTCCTTCAAGCCCAACGACATAACGGCCATATGAAGAGCGGCTGTGCCTGAATTTACGGTTATTGCATGTTTGATTCCTAGGTAATCGGAAAATTTTCTTTCGAATTCATCAATATTATCCCCTTTAGTCAGAATTCCTGATGATAATACATCTAGGACAGCTTCTTTCTCATCCTCGCTTATAGACGGCTTCGCTATAGGTATCTTCATAGATATCCGTAAATTAAACTTGTCGTTATTGATTTAAAACTAATAGACTTTCTCTGACGGAGAATGCTCTTTCATGAACCAGTCTATGTACCTTGATATGCCTTCCTTTATGCCGACTTTTGGTTGGAATCCTAGTTTCTTCTTTGCCAATGATATATCCGCCGCGAACCTCATGACTTCTCCAGGTCTATCAGGAAGATGAACTGGCTCCATTTTTCCGTTAGAATGTCCTTTTATTTTTTCCGAAGCTACGTCAATGATTGTATTGGCTAGTTGATTTATACTCGTCTCCTTGCCGGTACCAAAATTGATAGCCTCTCCGAAAAGATCCAAGTTTTCATAGTTTTGTATAATCAATGTGTATGCGTCTACCAGGTCGCTTATGTAGTGGAAATCTTTCGTCTGAGTGCCGTCCCCATATACTGTAGGAGGGCATCCATTCAGGACCTGATTGACGAATTTTGGAACCACGGCTGAATACCCTTTCAGCATCTGTTTAGGCCCGTACGTATTGAATTGTCTCAGTATGACAACAGGCAGATTGTATACATGATGGTATGAAGAACACAATCTGTCTGCAGATGCCTTGCCTGCCGCGTATGGAGACTGCGGATTGAATGGGTGCTTTTCGTCCATTGGAACATACTGTGCTGTCCCATATACCTCAGAAGAGGATGCATATAGCATCAGTTTACTGGGATTTCTCCTAACCATACTTCTCCTCAAGGCTTCCAGTACGTTCAAAGTCCCCATAGCATTTATCTCATAACTGGATACTGGATCATCTATTGACTCTTCCCAGTGAACCTGTGCTGCTAGATGGAAAACCATGTCCGAGTTCTGGACGAGTCTGTCCACGATGTCGAAATCCAATATGGAACCCTTAACGAAATAAAAATTAGGTGAGTAGTTGTAGCATGCTCTCAAGCTGTGAGTAGTACTCCTTGAGAGGTCATCAAGGACTATCACTTTGTATCCCAACTTAAGGAGATGTTCCGTCAGGTTGCTTCCTATGAACCCGGCCCCTCCTGTTATCAAAATAGTGTCTTTTACCATGATGTTATCGCCTTCAAAATTGTCAATTGGATAATAAACAATCAAATTTTAATACTTAACCTACATACCATATTTAAATGACAACTAGAAAGGACGAATTCTACAGATATGGGAAGAAATACGATACACATCTAGAACATGAGAAAATCGCCGAAAAAACCAATTTTAACGGGCTGAAAAAACTTGGTGTATTTAGCAATTGTAAAACTGTCCTTGTTGTCGGGTGCCCTAACACCTTTTTCATAGAAGAATGCAATGCCTCTGGTATGGATGCAAAAGGAGTCGATATAGACCCGGAAATAGTGGATAAGAAAATTGTGTTCAAGTGCGACATCGAAAATGAAAAATTGCCGTTTAAGGACAAAACTTTCGATATCGTTTATTCTAAAGGCCTTATACAGCACCTTAACAAGCCCCCGATAAACTTCATGAAAGAAATCGCTAGGGTTGTGAAGTCAGGAGGCCATTTTGTCATCATAGTGAGAAACGAGAAAAGTATCCCGAATATGTTGAGCATTTGGGACAATTACAAACACAAATGTACATGGACTCCGATGAGCATAAAAAGAATGATGGAAGATTTTGGATTCGACGTCGTCCATATAGACCCTAGATTCAACTTTAACCCGACCAGATCGGTATTATGTTCAATTCCCTTCAAATGGAATATAGGAAGCACAATAGTGGCTATCGGGAAGAAAAGATAATATTTATTTGACTATTTCAAGTTCATAGTGGATTTCAGAACAAGGTATGCTCCATGCGAAAAATCTTACGTATGTTCTTTGAAATTTGTTTATTATCGGATTCATTATAAAGTTGAGCATTCTTGATCGCCCCGCTCCGAACACTAGTTTAACGCTGTTGACTTTGAATTTAGTGTCTCCGACCTGTTTGTAATAGTGCCTTAGGTGACCTGGTTGATATATTTCGAAAGTTCTCGGGGAGAAAAACTGAACCTGCGTCGGATTGTTCCATTGACGTTCACTTGAATAAAATGGGGCTTTTATTTTCACTTTAGCGCCATTCTTGCCGACTCTATAGATATCATCCATAAGGAGAAAAAAGTTTTTGACGTGACCCATAGCGAAATTAGACACTATCATATCGATTGAATTGTCCTCTAAAGGTATACCGTCTTCGAGGTCGCGTACTATATCCACTCCAGGAAGCTTGACATAATCTATCCCTATGACTTCGTCTTCGGGGTTGTCGCTCTTGTGTTTGTTGAGTCCGCATCCCAAATCCAAAATTTTCATAAAACTACCTGTGCATGTAAATTTAAATTTATACTACGAGTGAGGTTTTATATATAAATCTGATATGTGATTTGATGAAAAGTTACTATGATGTCCACGGAATTGTCAAAATAAAAACGAATTTGAAAGGATGTTTTCCGGAGTATTTTAGAGCAGACAAATTGAATGACATTGATTTGGAGATTATAGAGTCTGACTTTGAATTTGACAAGGACAGTTATAGCAAAATCGGCTCGTTTTACGGAGATAATAAAACGATTTATTTCGAATCCACATTCTACGGTATCCCTATATACAGGATACTTATAAAAGACATCGAAGGGAAAACCAAACTCTATTTCACGAAGACTACCAATAGAATTTTCAACGTCCAAAAACTCGCGTTCATACTCTTCCAAATAAAGTTACTTCAGAAACACTTCACACTATTGCATGCCGGAGGCGTATCGAAAGGTACGAAAGGAAGTGTTATATTCGGGTGGCCAGGAGTTGGAAAATCTTCCACACTGTTCGGATTAATAGAAAATGAATCATTCGAGCTCCTAGGAGATGATGCTGTCATAATCTCGAACAAAAAAAAGGTATATGCTTATCCACAAAAAGTTGGAGTTTTTTTCAAATCCGAACATTTCAAAACACTTGAACTAACCAAGTTACAAACGTTGGAACTAAGTTTAAGATATCTGATATCAAAAATACCGCCATTCAACCGGTACATAGGTGCTAAACTGATGGTAGACATATCCAATGTGGCTGAATTTAAAAAAATGGCCGATATAGATCAGCTTTACTTCCTAGAAACTGGAAATGGGACAGATAAACTAAACAAAACCATTGCAATAAACCGAATAATAGCCTCAACCATTCAATCTTTCTTCGACCATTATCTTTCGAATAAAATGTTTTATGCATATTGTTATGCGACAGGCTTTGATCCTGGATACATAGAAAAGGGGATGAGACATATACTTAGTAAGTCTGTAAACAGCCGTCCACTGATACTCAGGAGCGATAGGAAGGATTTCCACAAATATTT
>CAYRSQ010000067.1:0-4142 GCA_964427055.1 uncultured archaeon | reverse complement strand
TCTGTCAAAGAACAAACTTGTTATCAATGAAATCTAAACCCGAAAGTTGAGTTAAATACTATAATCGTCCTTCCGAGTTTCCCGTGGGTCGCACAATATTTGATAATCTTTTCAATTAGTAGCTTTCGGTTATTGAAATCCTTAATATTTAGGAAAACTAATAGAAATTGCATAGTGACTCCAAGAGGTCAAATGTTTACTCGCTATCAGAGGTCGCTAATCATAAATGAGCTTTTAAACCACAGTAGAAAGGGTAACCCATGGAAAACTCAAAAACAGGATTATAGTATGCTACATTAATTTGACTTTGTCTACCTCCTTTCGTAGCGCTTTGTTTCATAATGTATGGTTATGTAGTATTGTGCTCAGTTTCTCTATTAAAGACATCATGGTCCAGCTGTAAGTTGCTGTAATATATAGGCTTGATATTCTCACTATCTTGGCATGTATGTTGCGGTAGAAAGAAAATGGAATGTTTGACTACCCAAGACGGGTTAAATCTCCAATCTAGGCAGTCATTAAAGAGAAGATAACTTTAAGAAAGGGAGGTATTTGATATGAATTTGGACGAACTTCACAAGTTGGGGACTGAATTAGAATCTTGGCTCAGGATGCGTGTCCATCCTATAGCCATAAAGATGCTCAAGAGCAGAGATGACGTTCCTGAAGGAGCAATAATACCGACACGTGATTGGGGACACAAGTACGCCTTGTGCCAGAGTTTCGCCAAGTCACAAAGGGATGGTATGACGATTGCCATGTTCAAAGACGATTTCTGGTGCTTTGAGCCTGTCGAAGGATTAGGGTTTTCTGAACGTATTCCCTATTTTCTCGAAGGACACCACCGTTATCCTGATAGCGTAAGAACCCTTGAAGGGGCTTCGGAATGGTGCAAGAATATGCCACATTTTGAACATGGTACATACCAGGGTATCGTCTCCGCGCCAATCAACAGCTGCAACTTCATGCCAGATGTCATTATTATGCATGTAAATGGTATGATGACAAGCCAGCTTATAATCGTCAGAAATTGGATTGATGGAAAGGATCTCAATTGTCAACTTTCAGGCCACGCTGTTTGTGTCTATGGGGTGGTTCCTCCTATACAAAAAGGGGAATGTACAGTAGCCATACCCTGCAAGGGAGATCGTCGCTTGGCATCTGCCCAAGACGACGAGATTATTTTTTCGTTAATACCTGAAATGCTTCCCGACTTTGTTGAAGGCGCTAGATATCTTCAAGAACACAATTGGGGGATTCCCATGCTACAAGAGTACAAAGAAGAGTATGATCTGAAACCAGGCTACGCCCGCGTTGCTGAAAAGCTCGGGATGGACATGAAACCGTCACCACCGCGGGAGCAGAAGTATCAAGAATTCTAATAACAGCAATACTTTTAGAAGAGTATATTTGCTATGATTGCCAAGAATACTATGACGGATGCGGTAATCCCGATTGTGGACCATTTTATTGAAAGGAAATTCTGTGAATTACCTTCCGAGGTTGTTTTGGCAACAAAGAAAAGTATTCTCGATGTGCTCGGTAGTTGTCTGGCAGGTACCAGTGCTGCTGGGTGCCGTGAATTGGTATCACAAGTTCTGTATTGGGGCGGTGTACAGGAGAGCACAATTATAAACGATGGGGTGAAAGTGCCAGCGCCTCTAGCCGCCTTGGCAAATGGTACCATGTGCCGAGCCGTCGACTTCGACGATGTGTTTGAACCGGGTACCGTCCACGCGAGCGCGTCCGTAGTTCCCGCGGTACTCGCTGCAGCGGAGCTCATCGGTGGGTGCGATGGAAGAGAATTCTTAATAGCGGTTGCTCTGGGTATCGATGTACTCTGTAGAATGGCAGTGGCTAACTGTGTGCCGCCGGGCGTTAGCGGAATGAATGCAACGTTTCAGTGCGCGTACTTTGCCTGTGCGGGAGCTGTGGGACGAGTGTTGGGACTCAGCAGAACTGAAATGATTCACTCTATGGGGCTTGCTTACACGCAGACAGCTGGCAATTCCCAGAACCTTTTAGAAGGAACTCTGGCGACCCGCCTCAACCAGGGACTGGCAGCCCAAGGTGGTGTATCTGCGGCCATATTTGCCCGTATTGGTTTTACGGCGGCGAAAGATGTCTTTGAAGGAAAATTCGGCTATTATCCCGTGTACCAGCGGGGTGAGTACGATCGGAATTCGCTGCTGGACGATCTGGGGCGTCGGTACGAAGGTGTCAACGTAACCACGAAACTTTACCCTTGTTGCATGCACACTCATGCGACAATTGACGCAATACTGGCTATACTCAGAAAATCAGACGTTACTGCCGATAAAATAGCAAAGATTAAGGTAGGGATAAACCAGCAAGCCCTCAACTTCGTATGTTTTCCTCTCGAACGAACTCGGAATCCGCAGACGATACCGGAAGCCCAGTTCAGCCTTCCATATGTTGCCGCCGTAGCCCTTATCAAGGCAGGCGTTACGCTTGAAGACTTCACAGAGGAAGCCTTACGTAATCAAGCAGTTTTCAATCTAGCGAGCAAAGTGGAATGTAAGGTTGATCCCGAAATTGAACAGGAGGCAGGTAGTAAAATCACGCCGGCCGTTGTCGACGTTCATACGACTACCGGTGGGCATTTCCGCGTACGCGTTGATGAACGAAAGGGAAGTCCTGCAAATCCAGTGTCCTTCGAAGCGATCGCTGACAAATTTCGACAGTGTGCTGCTTTTGCCGCAAAACCCATCCCCCCGGATAACCTGTCCCATTTGGTCGGGATCGTGAAGGAGTTGGAAACCTGCCCCAGTGTCGTCCGGATCGTGGAACTTTTAAAATAGAGACTGGCCTAGGCAGAGGAGAGATGGGCATAAGGTTTATCTAAAGGAGGGAACAATTGGATAGAATCAAGGCCAAGGATGCCATCCTGGCTGGCTTATTGATCGGGCTGGCCATTTATATGTTCATTAATCTGCTTGAATTCAGCGGTTCGGTGGCTGGCACCATCGGTCCGGGCGTATACCCGGCAGTTATCCTGAGTCTGATAATCATAACCGGGATATTCATCATTTCCAAAGCCCTCGTCCCAATCCGGTTGCGGCTCATATTGCCCTTTGCGCCGGGAGGGCTGCAGGGGCTCATGATCGCCAAGCTGGCCGGCATACTTTCTAAGAACCTTGGGGAGCGGTTGTTAGTGAAAGGGGCCACGGGCCAAGGTTTTTTCTCGGCGCGTCATCTGGCGACCAAGGCCAAACGAGACGGCACGATCTTCGCCGTCGTGACCGGTGACCGGCCGAGCCCTTCCTGCTTCTACAACGCCGCCTTGAACCTTAAGGAGTATGAGCCCGTGGCGCTTCTTACCTTTGACCCCTACGTATTCGTGGTCAAGACCGAGGGGATGGAGCAAGGGCAAGAGGCGCTTTCTCCGGAAAAGTTTGTAAAAAGGCTAACCGAGCAGCCCGTTGGTTTTTCATTTCAACAAGAAGTGGCCCAACCGTTGCGCCGGGCTTTGATTCAAAAAACCGGTGTGGAAATCGGGGAGAGCTTTCCCGAATCCACCCAGCTTATGCTTCAGTCCTTGGAATCGGGCGAAATGTCGGTGGGCTTGTGTCCCTTAAGCGATCTTGCGGGCAGCCAGAAGGAATTCATGCGCAGCTGCCGTCTTCTGGCCGTGGGGACGCAGGAGCGCCATGCCGACTATCCTGATGCCCCAACGCTTTCGGAATTGGGCATAGACATAGTGTGGGGCTTGTGGATGGGGCTGGCCGTGCCGGCTGGCACCCCACGGGAAATTGTCCAAAGGGTTTGGTCGTTTTTGGCCCAGGAGGAAAATTTGCAGGCCTTGAAGCTGGACATCAGGCAGTACTCTGGGCTGGAGGCCATCCAGGGTCCGGATGAATTCCGCCGACTGCTGCAGGAGCTTACCAGGGTGGGCGCTGAAACCGGCGACGATGAGGAGGGCGCTGAGGCCTATGTGAAAACCGCATCCCTGAGCAAGGTGACAGCGACCATAGCCCTTTTCGTGGCCTTCATGATCCTGGCTCCGTTTTTGGGTTATTTGCCGTCTTCTTTGGTTTTTCTCCTCGCCTTGTCCATATTGCTGTGGCCGACAGGGCGGAAACGCGCATTGCCTTTGCTGCTGACGGTGTCGGTGGGAGTCA
>CAYRSQ010000066.1:0-4183 GCA_964427055.1 uncultured archaeon | reverse complement strand
GCAGATCCCTGAAAATTCTTTGCCGACCCCGAGATAATCGCTCAGACGATAGTAGATATCATTAACCAATGCCTTTGTGGGAGCAACGTAGAGCACGGCAAGGTGGTCACGCTTAAAGGAAATATGACGCTGGTAAAGTGGAGCAACGACCGCTTCCGTCTTGCCTGAAGCGGTTGGGGCAGTAAGGAAGACGGATTCCCCTCTGAGAATGAGAGGGATGGCCTGCTGCTGGATAGGACGCGGTCCCCGCTTGTGAAAAAACAGGGGCCACGCATCCGGCATCCAGCGCATCAGCTGGTTGGTTTCGCTATTCCCAGGGGAGTGCATTGCCAAGGTAATCCCCCGCTATGGACTTCAGATGACTGATTAATTCCTCAAAGGTAATCCCAGGGTGGGACAAGAGCATGCTGGGGACAAGACTCACCAGCTTAATCATGTTGCGAAGAGCGACACCGTCCTGTGATGCTTGGTAATTCTGAGCAAGGCAATCGACAACCTTTGCTCTTAAGCAATCGGTGCCGATCAGTTTCGTTTCGCGAGGGTAGAAGCTGCAGAACTTTTTCAGAAAGAGATCACACCACTGCGCATAATCTGCTCTACTGGGATTGGCCAGCATGATTCGATCCTCTTCCGTTCTGAGAAACAAGCAGGCATCCCTGAGGCTAAGTGTCTGGTTGAGAAAGGTATCAGCCTCGGTCAAGCCGACAAACAGTGCGAAATGCGGCCCATGATTCCAGTAAGGTGGGACTGGCATACCGTGATCATTCATCGCCGGATCATCGTCATCGGGATTAGGAAGATGCGCCGAGCGGGCCAAGAGCTCAAACAGGTTATTTGCCCGTTCACGCCGCCGGACATTGAAGCCACGGACATGCTCCGCCTCGTCGAGAATGATGGCAAGGCCTTTGTATCCCAGCAGCTTGCAGAGTGTGTTCACGACAACCAGATGATGGACATAAATGTCAGCAGTTTCTTTGGTAACAGGCATTCGGGGAACCTTTATATTTAAACCCTTTTCACGCGCCAGTGCATTAACCGTCTGAAATGAGTTATGATTACCTGCAAGCCATAGACAAGCATCAAGGTACTCTTCCATTACATCAGGCATATGAGGATATTTCATCAAAATCTCAAAGGTCCGGGAAAACCAGGGATTACTTTTGAATACAGCGTTATTGCGGATATTTTTCTGAGCCCAATGGTCACGCACCTCTTTGACAAACCCCATGAACCCCTCAGATTGACGACCATCCTCCCGTTTTGGGAACTCCAACGCAGCCATTAAATTTTGATAGACCAGATGAGGTTTGGCAGGATCAGCAGCCTTGGGATCAAACTCAAGATACGCCACCGCCCAGCCAGCTTTAAGCGCCATAGAGCGAACAAATTTGAGCATATGTGATTTACCGGAACCGTAGTAGCCGAAGACGACCTTACAGAGCCCCTTCTTTGGGGCATGGGTCAGCCAGCCGGAAACCTGCTTCTTTAGTTCATCGGACCTGATAGTCAAATCAATGAGTTGTCCGGAATCGGGAGGGGCAACACCGAGATTGATCGCTTCAAAGGCTGCCCTGAAAGAAGTTTTATCCTGACTACGATCTTCTTTTGTTCGGTCTGTTACTTGGGGTGCTATTTTCCCAACGGGAGCCAGAGTGAGTATATCAACATCCAGATCGTCACCAAAGAAATTAACAACCACTGTGTCGCCAAGGATTTGATTGACAATTCCCTGACCATAGTCGGGGTGTGTCACTTTATCGCCCTTAGTGAGCCCCATTACTCTCCCTCATCCCCAGATTGAGGCAATTGATGATCTACGATGAACAATTCTGCATCATTATCTGACAATTCGAATTGTTTACGTATCTGGGCTCCCAACAATATACAGAAGTGATAAACAAAAGATCGGCGTATTTCTGACCCCATTCCATATCTTTTGTCCTCTGCTATCAGGAGACGCTCAATATTGTTTTCTTGGATTTGCTGATTCCACTCAACACCGGAAGCAATAGAGAATACTTCTAACAGACGTGCGCCGATTTTCCGGACGATCGATCTTGTATCCAACATGTCGAGATCTATAAAAGGAACCATTGGACTGCCAGGTTTAAAGGCAACATCTCCGATACGGTCATTCAGTGCGGGATATTTTTGAATTACTTCGTTACGGAAGTCAGGAGTAGCAGCATATAAAAACATAACGCCCGGGAATTTGCCGGCAGCACCATCATTGATCATGGTCAGAAGATTTTCTATGGCCTGTCTTTGTCCGATGGTACCTCTGCGAAAAGAAACGGTACGTGTTCCCTCGTCGAAAGCAAAGAGAAAACCTTTCATCCCCATACGTTTCGTCATGAACATGATGATTGTCTTCAGGCGGTTGAAAGCACTATCATCTTTGACCGGTTTATGCAGCCCCATATCCCTCAAGTGCCTGCTTGTTATGCTATCTCCACGCATCCAAGAGATGATTTCCATGTCTGCCGGTGTCGGAGAACCTCCGCAGGCAACATTGAGCATGAGTTTTCCAAGTTGCTGCAAGGCAATCGCCGCCTGCATATCAGGTGCACCAATGTACATTTCAGTAAAGGGCTGCTCAATGAGTTGCCTTACCTCAGAAGGCACACTTCTTCCTCCTTCACTACCGTATTGTTTGAGCTTCTGATTTATATAGTTACGGAAAATAACTTCGATACCACGTTCATCTTCCGGGTCTTTACCCTGCTCTGGTGGTGGAATCATATTACTGACGACGGCCTGATAGATGGCAAGAGGAGAGTTGAATGGGCAGTCAATCCCAACGTTGGCGATAGAGGTTACCACGTTATTCTGCCAGGCTCTGGCAGCAAGACTGTTGATAAACTGAGTTTTACCGCTCCCATAATATCCCTGCAGATACTTG
Source organism: uncultured archaeon (assembly GCA_964427055.1). GTDB lineage: Archaea > Aenigmatarchaeota > Aenigmatarchaeia > CG10238-14 > SCSR01 > CAYNTH01. The sequence continues at coordinate 1,281 of CAYRSQ010000066.1, read as the reverse complement.
AAGCAGGAAATGCCAAGTGGCATTTCTTCCCGGAAGTAGTTTTCCTCCAGAGTATCGATGATACTGTTTGTACCGACATTTATAAAATGCGAATAGACACCTGGAGCAACGGGATTTGCTACGAGTTGCGCCTTTATTCTAATAGCCTCTGATTTATCAAGTGCGCCCATTTACTCCTCCGATCTTAGTGGTCAGCGTTTTTTCACAATATAGACATAGGGCCTGGTTTGGGTTCCCTCCCGATCAAGGGGAATATGATAGACATTCTTACGATAAGAATCATTAAGAGTCGCCGGCATGAACTCAAATACCGGCTCCGAGGAAGCCTTATAATTTCTCTTATAGTTGACCAAGTTGGCAATGAAAGAAGCATCCGGCACATCCGTAAAATTCTTTTTCTGGGGGTTACTCCAAAATTTTTTATCCTGAGAAGCTATGACATACATTCTTGCGACATCGCTCAATAATACCTTGTCGCTTGCTAAGGCATAATGCCTAGCCAACAGCCAACTCAGTTCCATTTGTTTCTCGAATTCCTCCACAGGCGTCACCATTTGATCGACCTTTTCTTCAGCAATGGAAAAGGCCTTTACGAGATAATCAAAATCCGGTGGTATTTTCTCTATGATAGGATAGTGGGCTGTAATCGACCAAGACCAGGACAGTCTTTTCTTGTCAGGGATCAGAAGGAACCGTCCCGCATGAAAATAATTGTTCTTAAGTCCACCTGGTGGGTCGGTTTTGAGATTGCGAATGACATTGGATGCCATACTCCTGGCGCCTTCCTCGGAGCAAAGCTGTTTCATCTCTTTTTCCAGCTCCGCTTTGATGTGCAAGCGTTCATCATTTACTGCAGTAGGAACATTGAAAGATGACGGTAACTCAAGGTTTACAAATTCTTGCTTCCGCTCAATCGGTGACGGCGGAAGGTCCATGCCTACAGCTTTCGTTTTTCCTTGACCAACAATCCGCGGGATTTGCGCAGCGAGGTGACCGGTAAATTTCTTCTCCAGAAGGTTTTCATCTTTGACAAATTTTTCAAATTCTGGAAACACAGTTTTTCTCCTTATCGGGCATCAAATACATCATAAAGATCATTGTGAACCCCATGCAGCAAGTTGGGAATATGCTCACAAAACATGTAAAGTCGTTGCGCAGGCCTTGAAAGTGCTACATAAGCGCGATTCCTATTGAAGTTGAGCATCGTGTTCTCTGCCTTCTCCAAGCCAAAGACAAAACATATATCATATTCAAGCCCTTTAATCCTCTCAACACTTGTCG
>CAYRSQ010000065.1:0-4311 GCA_964427055.1 uncultured archaeon | reverse complement strand
TAACATTGGACTTGGAAACTATGAAACTAATGAAAACTGCAGGATGCAGACTTGTCATCCCAGGATACGAAAGCGGAAATCAAGAATTATTGGATACCGCTAGGAAAGGCATAACTTTGGAACAGTCCAGAGAATTCGCTAAAAATGCTAAAGAAGCAGGCCTTATGGTCCACGGATGCTTCATTATAGGACTTCCTGGAGAGACCAAAGCAACAGCAAAGAAAACAATAGAATTCGCGAAGGAATTGGATCCTGACGATGCTCAGTTTTTCCCGCTCATAGTTTATCCTGGCACTTCTGCTTATGAATGGGCTGAGAAGAACAAATATTTGACTACTTACGATTTTTCTAAATGGAACACATCTAAAGGATGGCATAGTTCATTGGTGACTACTCCAGAACTCAGCAAGGAAGAAGTTCTTGAGCTGTGTAATCAAGCGAGAACCGAGTTTTACTTGAGGCCTAAGTTTATTCTAAAGACATTGAAGTTGATGCTTAAGGATTCAAATGAAACTAGACGAGTACTGAAAGCTGGTCCTATCTTTTTAAAATACCTGATAAATACAATGATAGATAGTTGAGAACATGAGCATGCGGGAAAAACTTGTCACAAATGCAACGTTCCTTTCGTTGAATTGGGTTGCGATAACGATACTTCCTGTATTTTTCTGGTTCATAGTAGGAAAAATGCTTCCGCCTGAATCTTATGGTATTATAGCAACTGCTCTACAAGTCACCGTTTTCATGTCTTTCATAGCATCTTTCGGGTTCCCTATGGTTTTAGACAAACTTATCCCAGAACTGCTGGAAAAGCACGAAGAGGACAAAATACAAGGTGTCATAAATCATACGTTTTCAGTGACGATGGCTATGATAGTCGTAATATCCGTCGCAACGTTCTTTTTGATTCCTTATCTGTCGAGTTTTCTGAAGTTAGAGCAGGAAATAATTTGGATAATAATAGTTCTCTTCGTGGTGAACACCGCTGGAAATTATTTCAAGAACATTTATTTTGGATACCAGAATATGAAGAAAATCTTCACAACTAATGCTCTAGGTCAGATTGCCAGAGTAATAGTGACATTCGTGCTGATTTACGCCGGATTTTCCCATTTTGGGGCCCTCATCGGATTGTTCGTTTCATTTACGGTAATCCTCATAACCAGACTCGATAGAAAAGTGTTCCATATTTCCGAAAAGGCAATAGTAGATAAAAAAATGATATATTCTTATGCGATACCCAGTCTGATGTATTTGATACTCGTTCAGGTTTATGGCAACACTCAGAACATACTATTATCATCTATGACAACGGTCGAGATTAGCGGGCTTTTTGGTATAGCCATGACAATGTCATCGTTGATATCCACCATACCTCAGATAGTGACGTCTTCAATTTTCCCTGTGCTGTCAGGACTTTCGGCCGACAAAAGAGCAAAACAAAAACAATCTTACCTTCTCAAGATAGTTTTCAGGTATTCATTGCTGATCGCGCTGCCAGTGGCACTGGCTGTGACCGTGTTCTCAGATTATGTGATACTTTTCGTTTCAAGCATAGAATATATGCCAGCGACGGCATTCTTGATTTACCTCGTCCCAGCAGCGATATTGAATTCCATAGGAGGGTTATTTTTGTCTTCACTTTATGCGATTGGAGAACCTAAACAAAGAACCATAGCATGGGCAATAATAGCCATAGTGTATCTACCATTAACGATCTTCATGATACAGAACTTTTCCGCGGAAGGATTGTCAATCTCATATTTTTCGGTATCAGTATTGCTCTTCTTTGTAAGTTTCTATTTCATAAAACAGTCTCTTTCGTTCAAACTTCCGATAAAAGATACAACTAAAATCATTCTATCCCTTATAATACCGTTCCTGATAATGTATTACTCGAAGCAACTTCTTGTTCTTCCAATAGGTGATATTGGAATGGTCGAATTTTTGTTAGAATACGTGAAGGTCGGAATCGTGGTGTCTGCTGCATTGGCGGTTTATGGGTTATCGATACTATTCAGTAATTCTCTTATACAGGAAGATATGGACGTAATGGACACGGTTGCAAAAACTTCTCCTATTCTGCGGAATGAAATCAACCTAGTTAAAGATATTTTGTCCAAATACGCCAAGAGAAGCTACAGGAACTAGAACTAATTTAAACTTTATTCGTTCAAATTTAACTATCGACGGTGTCTAAAAATGAATTTACTTGTCACAGGAGGGGCCGGGTTCATAGGAAGCAACTTTATCAGATATATGTTTGGTAAATACTCCGACATAAAGATAGTGAATTACGACAAACTTACGTACGCTGGTAATCTGGAGAACCTGAAAGATATCGAGAACGACGGTAGATACAAGTTTGTATTGGGCGACATTGTTGATGCATCTAAATTGCACAGCACGGTGAAAACCGAGAAAATAGATCATATAGTGAATTTTGCGGCGGAGACCCATGTCGACAGAAGCATACATCTGAGTTCACAACCCTTCATAATGACTAATGTCGTAGGCGTTCATACTATACTCGAGATAGTCAAAAAAACCGGTATAGAGAAGTTCGTTCAAATTTCGACAGACGAAGTATATGGTTCACTTGACTTGGATTCTGAAACTAAATTTACCGAGAACACTCCACTGGCACCTAATGTGCCTTATTCCGCCGCTAAAGCGAGTGGAGATTTGTTATGCAGGGCATATTATCACACTTATGGTACTCCCGTCTTGATTACAAGGTGTTCCAACAATTTCGGACCATATCAGTATCCAGAGAAATTGATACCATTTTTTACCCTGAGGGCAATGCAAGATATGCCACTCACGATATATGGGGATGGAAAAAATGTGAGAGACTGGATACACGCCGAAGATCATTGCTCCGCTATAGACAAAGTTATGTCAGAAGGCAAAATTGGGGACATATACAATATAGGAGCCAACAATGAGAGGAACAATCTCGAAATAACTAAATTGATACTTGAAATTCTGGAGAAACCCGAATCTTTGATGACATTTGTTAAAGATAGGCCAGGGCACGATAGAAGGTATGCAATAGATTCGAGTAAGATGGAATCCGAACTCGGATGGAAGCCAAAATATCGTACAGAAAATTTTAAGAAAGCATTGACCGATACTGTGGAATGGTACAAAGTGAATGGGAAATGGATTGAGAACATACAGAAAAAAGCGAAACTAGATCCGCTTACGAACTGGTCTTAGTTGTTCTTGATAAATTCGTCGAATCTATCAAGCATATATTCGATTCTCGTTTTATCAATCCCTGGATATAATCCTATGAAGAACGAGTCTCGCAATATCTTGTCAGAATTTGTGAGGTCACCAGACACACGACAGTTCAATCCTTTGTATGCAGGCTGTTTCGTTATATTTCCAGAGAAAATTACTCTAGTTTGTATTTTTTTCTCTTCAAGCCATTTGGTTATGATGTTTCTATCAATTCCAAGTCCATCCCTGATCGTTATCGGAAAAGCGAACCATACAGGATCTGCTTTACCCAAAGATTTAGGCAGTATGAAAATGTCTTTATATTTTGATAGTCCCCTGAAAAGCAGTCTGAAATTATTTTTCCTCTTTTTTTCAAAATCGTCTAGTTTTTTGAGCTGTTCTAAGCCCATTGCACATTGCAAATCGAGAGGCTTGAGGTTGTATCCTATATTGGAATATACGTATCTATGGTCATACGGTGTTCCATCCATTTCGAAGTCGAATCTTTTCCCGCATGAACCATTTGGGTTATTTTCATTCCATTCACAATGGCAATCTCGTCCCCAATCCCTGATGGATTTGAGTATGTTTCTAAGTTTAGGATTGTCCGTAGCTACAAGGCCCCCTTCACCGAGTGTCATATGGTGGGCGGGATAGAAACTGAATGTACCCATATCACCGAAGGTGCCGCACATACGTCCGGCGTATTTGGACCCCAAAGCGTCACATGTATCTTCTATCACAAACAGGTTGTTCTCTTCTGCGATTTCCAATATCTCATCCATTTTATTCGGGTTTCCAAGTGTATGAGGTATCATCAATAATCTGGTTTTTTCCGTTATTGCTTCTCTTATCATGTCAGGGGTTGTGTTGTAAGTCCCTAGTTCCACGTCAATGAACACCGGTTTTATACCATTCTGTATAATGGGGTTTAATGTGGTCGGAAAGGTGCCACCAGCTGGTATTATGGCCTCTTCCCCAACATGTATTTTATTTTCCATCTGATTGGATGTGAGCGCGGAAACAGCCAACAAATTGGCAGATGAACCTGAGTTAGTTAAAACAGAAAATCTGCATCCAAGG
>CAYRSQ010000064.1:0-4394 GCA_964427055.1 uncultured archaeon | reverse complement strand
AGCTGCTGCCCATGCCGGGCACACGTAAAGCTCCCCGCGGCAAGCCACGGGGTATTCTGCAAAGAATTTCCATAAACATGTCCTTTTGCTCCTTTCTGGTTGAATATCAACAAGTTATGCATGTATCCTACCGTGAAAAGGGGTGAATTGCAAGCTAAAATGAATATAACATATTGATATTATTGTTATAATAATTGAAATTCGATTTTCATGCCAAATAGTTGTGATGTGTGTCTTGAATGAGAAAAAATCGCTTGGCTTGGTTCGAAAAACTCTAAAAACGGTGAAACTTTAGATCAATAATATTATGTAAATTGGAGTGTAAACAATGAACCACCATACAAAATATGTTCAAAAGAAACCGAACACACCCGTTATAATTTCTGCCGCAAGTGGGAAAATTGTCACCTGGCAGCAGTTCAGCAGCAGAGTGAATAAAATAGCTCAATATTTTAGAGACATCGGCCTAAAGGAGAAGGATCATATTGCAATTCTCCTGGAAAACTGCACCACCTTCTTTGAAATTATAGAGGCTGCAACAGATGCCGGGTTGATTTACACCCTTATCAGTACCCATTTAAAGAAAGAGGAAACGGAATATGTAATCAACAACTGCGATGCCAAGCTATTGATTACCTCTGGGATGTTTGCGGATTTGGTCGGGCAGATTGCCGCCATCACAAGCGATCTAAGCCATCGAATGATTCTGGGGACTGCAATCGACGGCTATGATTCGTTTGAAGAAACTATTGCCAAATATGACGGGATTCCCATAGACTACAGCATGTCGGGGATGCCCATGAATTATTCCTCCGGGACAACGGGTTATCCCAGGGGTATTACTTGGGACGTGCCCGATTTTCCGGTGGGTATGCTGGATCCTACACAAAAAGCGGCAAATGACCGACTTGGGCTAAACGATGAGACGATTTATCTGTCAACCCAACCCCTGTATCATTCGGCACCTTCATCTTTTGCAATGAAAGTCATTCGTTTGGGGGGCACGGTTGTCCTTATGGAAAAATTCGATGCTGAAGAGGCTCTTTGCCTGATCGAAAAACACCGCGCAACCCATTCTCAATGGATACCGACAATGTTTATCCGTATTTTGAAACTGCCCGATGAGACACGCGCAAACTATGACATATCGAGTATGCAAATGGCTATTCATGCGGCAGCACCCTGTCCGGTAAAGGTTAAAGAGCAGATGATCGAATGGTGGGGTCCTATTCTTTTCGAGTACTGGGGAGGAAGCGAAACATCACTCGTGACAACAATCACATCCCAAGAATGGCTCAACCATAAAGGTTCTGTCGGAAAGGCAATCAACACAAAGCTTCATATCATGGACGAGACGGAAAAAGAGGAACTACCGCCTTTCGAATCCGGTATTATCTATATTGAATCCGTAAGGCCCTTTTCCTATTACAAGGAACCCGAGAAGACAGCATCCTGTCGTAATGAAAAAGGCTGGGCTCAAATTGGCGATATCGGGTATTTGGACGAAGAGGGTTATTTGTATCTGACGGACCGCAAATCTTTCATGATCATTTCGGGTGGTGTCAATATCTATCCCCAGGAAACAGAAGATTTACTGGTCCTCCATCCAAAAGTAGTCGATGTAGCAGTGATCGGAATTCCCAACGACGAATTTGGGGAAGAGGTCAAGGCGGTTGTTCAGTTGGCAGATATGGCAGAGGCGGGTCCGTCGCTTGAAAAAGAGCTGATTGAATATTGCAGGAGCAGGATATCCCACATCAAATGTCCAAAGACCATAGATTTTGTAAATGAACTGGCCAGGACTCCGGCAGGAAAACTGTTAAAGCGAGTCATTAGAGAAAAATACCTGTAAATTTGGAGGGAAACAATGGAATATAAGGAAATTACTGTCACAAAGAATAAGGGAATCGCGACCATCATGTTAAATCGACCAAAAGTGCTGAATGCGATAGGGTATTACACCAATGCGGAACTTTCAAAAGCCTTGGAACAGATCGGTGCAGACGAAAATATAAAGGTGGTGGTATTAACCGGGGCCAACGGCAATTTTTCGTCGGGAGCTGATATGAAACGGCTTCACGAAGAAACTGGTGCGCCGGATTGGTTAACCAGAATGAAAAACACGGGTAAATTGATCTGTATGATAAGGGAACTACCTCAACCGGTAATCTGCAAGGTAAAAGGCGTTGCGTATGGCTTCGGCGCGAACCTCGCATTTGCCGGTGATTTTGTGGTGGCCTCACATACTGCCCGATTCTGCGAAGTTTTTGTTCGTCTGGGGGTGATTTTGGATGGCGGAGGCACATACTTTCTCCCCCGCCTGGTTGGTCTGGCAAAAGCCCGGGAAATCGCCTTGCTTGGAGAAGAAATAAGTGGCCGGGAGGCTGATTCAATTGGACTAATTTATAAATCTGTAGCAGAAGAAGACCTGGACCGGGAAGTGGAATCCTTAGCCGATAAATTGTCACAAAAATCCCGTTTGTCGTTGGCACTTATCAAAGAAGGTCTTGAAAAGAGTTTGGATATGTCCCTTCCGGAAGCGATGAATTGGGAAGCTGCTCATCAATCTATCGCGCTGCAGTCAAAAGAACACAAGGAAAAGGTGAGGCAGTTATTGATAAAATCAGGAAAAATTGGTATCAGCTAAAGATATCTGGGTGTATCCCCTTCTTAAGAAATTTAGAGTTTTGTTGAAAAATTGACTCACGAAGGGGCAAACCGAATATTTACACATAATTCATCTTTTATCTAATTATATCGAAATGATAGAAGTTTTTCAGGGGCAACAACAATAGTATCGACAGAGGATTTCAAAGTAGAGCAAGGAAATCGATTGCAGGTTTTAGGTCTAATGTTAAGGGGAAACCCCTCTCTATATGACTTTTTCTTCTGCCAAGTTACCTATTTCCTCATCGGTTACACCTAATTCTTTTAATATCTCCACGTTGTGTTGTCCCAAGGTAGGAGGAGCCAATCTCATCTGAGCCGGTGTTTCTGAAAATTTACCTGGGAAATTGATCTGGCGAATGGTTCCTTCCACAGGATGTTCTATTTCGCAAAGCATGTTACGAGCTACCACCTGGGAATGAGAGAAGGCTTCATCAAAATTGTTCACTGGCTCACAGCAACAATCTACGTCTTTTAGCAATTCCACCCATTCTTCTTTGGTCCGTTCCATGAATATTCTTTCCAATTCCGCAATCAGTTTCTCAGCCTCCTTGCCTTGCGTAAACTGGATCGGTATAAAATCATCCCTTCCTAAAGTCTTACAAAAGACTGACCAGAATTGAGGCTCTAAAGCGCCCAAGGACATGTATCTACCATCCTTTGTTTTGTACACATTGTAACAGGCAAATTGACCAGTCAATCGTTCGCACGATGGTTTTGGGGGTTTTTTATCGGCAAAGTACTTTCCAGCAAATAATAGTAACCATGCCATGGCACCATCCATCAGTGATATATCAATATACTGCCCTTTCCCCGTTTTCCCTCTAGCAATGATGGCGGCCAGAACACAATAAGCGGCCATCATTCCACCAGCACCAATATCGGCAATCTGCACTCCCGGTATGATCGGTCTGCCCTCTTTCGTTCCCGTAATTCCTAGAACGCCAGCAACGGATAAGTAATTTATATCATGTCCCGCGCGACTCTTATAGGGACCATACTGACCGTAACCAGAAATAGAGCAAACAATGATCCGGGGGTTTATCTTCTCAAGATATTTAAAACCAATTTTCAACTTATCCATAACACCTGGACGAAAACCTTCTAAAACAATATCGGCGCTTCTGACAAGATCAAGAAAGATATCTCTGCCACGCATACTCTTCAAATCCAAGGTGATACTTTTTTTATTTCTGTTAACAGCCAAGAACGAAGTGGCTTCTTGCTTTAATTTCGGAAGAATATCCCTGATATAATCCCCCCTACCGGGCTCCTCTATTTTAATTACCTCTGCTCCAAGATCTCCCAGCATCATGGAACAATAAGGTCCTGGCAACAAACGGGATAAATCCAACACACGAATACCTGATAACGCACCAATTGACATTTTCAATACCTCATTCTTTTTGGTAATTGCAAAAAAACTTGGCACTATGATCTTCCTCCGAGATAACAGACACCCGGTTAAGCAGCCATAGGTAATGTTCCAAAGTCAACAGGAGAATCATATCCCAAAGCTGAATGTCTCCTGATCCTATTGCAAAATATCTCGATGTATTTGAAGATGCTCTGACGAGCTTCTGACCGAGTCTTGTATTTTCCAAAGTACATGAGCTCTGTCTTTAATGTATGAAAAAAGCTTTTCGTACCAGCATTGTCGTAACAATTTCCTTTACTACTCATGCTCTGTGCAATATCATGTTTTTCTAGGAGGTTTATAAATTCAT
>CAYRSQ010000063.1:0-4478 GCA_964427055.1 uncultured archaeon | reverse complement strand
CATCAGAAGGAAAGGGGCCAACCGGAGCAGGCTGTTCCCTTGATTTTACTGGTGGTGCTGGGAGTCTACTGCGAACCAGTCTCTATGCGAAATTATCATAACAACCAGCATGAATTTAAAGGTCTGGATGCATTTGGGCAATCTGGCAAAATGTTTTACACAAAATCTCGTACAAAACGAGAAATAAACGAGATACTCTAATTTCAAATTTCAAAGGCTTTTAAATTCCCCGCGCTGCCTCTTTGTTTTCGATTTCCTCATTCTCCGATAAACGCCACCCAATCAATGCTCGATCCAAACATGAGATCGGTCAATGCCCATACAAGAGCATCCATGCGGTTAGGTGAAGAATCTCCAGGCAGCCAAAGGCACATCTCATCTTCTAGGGCAGGGAAGTTGCCAACATGATGAATTCGACCTTGCTCATATTGTGCGGCTATAGGTTCTGCTCTTGTGTGCTTGTCCCTACTCGCATTCACTAGAGTAACAGGGACGTTTGGATCAACCTGTTTGATAACCAACTCAACCATTTCGCCACCATTATTCTTTTCAGCGATAATTATATTGGCTTGATATTTTTGATAAGCATCAACAGCGGCTTTTGCCCATGTTAATGGACTTCCCTGAAGTGTTTTGTCGGCTAAAATATATCCCTCATCATTGCATCTACCGGCAACTATAATACCCGCATCGTCGCCTGTACTTGTGACGGATGGGTCAATAGCAACAACAATTCTGTTTAAATCGGGTGCTTCTTGTATCCTGTTATCTTCAATAGTCTTCCGAGTCCAAAGCCCACCAGGGGATTCATTAATATCTTCCGCAAGAATTTCCATCCGATAGGAAATAGAAGTCATGTCCCTGGATATCTCAGTTAAAGCCTCTTGGCTGATGTATGGATTTTCATGTGAGGAGAAATGAAAGGTTCTATACCGCTCGGGATCAGTTTTTTCTTTTTCCTGAAATGATCGGAATAACTTTGCAGCATGTTGCTTGTTTATGGCTTTACTGACAGATCGACTGTGAAGAGACGGCGGCGTATAGATAAAGACTGCATCTCCGTTGTTATCGAGTAACATCGGAGCTCCTACCGCATCCCAGATATCTTCATTCATCAGTTGAAACTCATCCAGAATCAGCTCATCAGCATAGTCACCGCGAAGGGAATCGGCATTCCATGCTGTTTTTGCCTTAATGCGCTGCTTTGTTCCCGGCAGCTCAATATATTTTTCCGATTCATTTTTGATGAAGATCTTCTGCTGTATCAGTTCGGCTAGGATTGACGTTACGGTTGCCCAAAAACATCCAACTTGTTCGGCAGTGGGTGCTGCGTAAAGTATTCGTTTCCCCTCCAGAAATCGTATTACCGCTCTGTTGGCAACACCTACCGTTTTTCCGCCACGCCTGCCTGCCCTAATTATAATACGTTTTGCTTTGCAATTAATAAACTCTTGTTGAATCTTGTGCTTACGCCCGGATAGTTTTATTTCAGTCTTCATATGTCACCTTTATTTCTAAGGGTTCCCCATTTTTAAGTGTAAGCTCTGTTTTATCCGTAATTTTGCCGTCAACCCTCTCTATTATTTCCTTGAAGTAGGCTGCATTGCCCTTTATCGCCTGTTTTGCCGCCGCAATTGCCACGAGTTCGATGATTTGTTTTTTACTTGCGTCATCGACCCCCTCTAAGACTTTTTTTATTTCATTGGTCAGGGACAATGACCCCTTGGACCTGCCATTTTTCTTTGGCTGGTTTTTTGAGGAGAACATTTTCAGGTTTTTCTTCGATTTTTCATTGTACATGTTTTTTTCACCTCCCATTTTGTTTGAGAATTGGTTTCTTTCCCGTAAAGTCTTTCCATCGTTTGCAAATGACATCACAATAAACTGGATCTATCTCCATGCCGTAGCAGATGCGGCCCAGTTGCTCGGCGGCAATTAAAGCGGGACCGGATCCGAGGAAAAGGTCGAGAATGATCTCTTCCGCATCCGAATAATTATTTATGCAGAAGGCGAAGAGGCCGACGGGTTTTTGTGTCGGGTGCACCCTTTTTAACCCTTCGACATCACGCTTGCCTGCCCGCGTATAGCCGTTCCAGATCTGGCGATAAATCCTCGCAGGAGACGTGAAGCTCGTCCATGCGATCTCGCAATCGGCGAAATTGTTTGATGAAGATTCGACGCGCTTATCCCATATAATCCAACAGGGTGATGACGGTAGGAAGTCCGTGAAATAATTGCCGCCCCAGAGGATGGCCTTTTTTATGCCGATCTCTTGACTCAAGCGATAAATTTTCTTGGCCGTTTCCGTCGTCTCATCACCGATAATCGGTGAATATCTCTTGCCGCCACTGCCGATTTGACCCTTGCCCGTGGCTTTATCAACCTTGCGCACGATGCTAATGCCATAAGGTGGATCGGTCAGTAGCAAACCTCCTTGCTGTGACCCCATTAACCGATCCACGTCAGCTTGCTTTGTCGAGTCTCCGCACATAACCCGGTGTTTTCCCAAGAGCCAGATATCGCCCGCTTGGGTAACGGGTTCGACGATCTTGTCGGCTTCGGCCTCGGCGTCAAAGCCATCCTCAACAACCTCATCCGATCCGGCCAGCCATCCCTTCGGCAATTCAATTCCCCAATCCTCAAGGGGAAGGTCCGACCATTCACTGGCCAGTACCGAGAAGTCCCACTCGCCAAAGGTGCCGTTATCTTTTATGGTAATCGCCTTCTCCTGGTCTTCGGATAAACCCCTTAAGATGATCACCGGCACCTCGGTGTATTTCAGTTCCTTTGCGGCAAGATATCTCATGTTCCCGCCCAGGATTACCAATCTGCCGGTGCGATCCGAGCAAAGCAGAGGCCGTGCCTGGAAAAGGTCCGGGGTTTCCTGGAGGGATTTGACCAGCCGTTTGAACGCCGCATCCTTGATAAGCCGAGGATTTCTCTCATTCAGGTGGACCGTGCCCATTGGGAGGTATTCGATTTTATAGGTATCAGGGATAAGAGGGGGACTGGTGGAACTACATACATTTGATGGCCGGATAAACCTTGTTGTGGGAATAGAGCTTTTATTCTGCATGGTAAGATTACCTCCCATTGATTTTGGGGCATTCTAACCATGAATTTTTTATTCAATCACTGAAAAGCCGATGCACGTTTTTGTCATGGGTTTTCCGGTTTTGAAATATTTTTAATTTCCTTAAATTCTTTTATGGCAGTAATAATGTCTTTACGTATTGTTGTACCAGATAGTGCGCCATCCGTGGAAGTATCCGTCAAACCCAAGGCATCGAATACGTCTTTCGCGAATTGCACAAAGGCATTTCCGAGAGTTTTCTTGCCGACACCCCAGTCATAGGTCTTCGTCATAGTGTCGCGAAAAGTTTGTAACGCTGACAATGTGTCTGGGTTCTTATCAGGGTTGTTTGAAGATTCAAAAAGAAACGCCAAGCGGACAATAATTTCACGGCGTGTTTTTTGTGGTAGCCACTTGCTTCGCTTAAACAAATTTCCTTCATTGAGCATAGCATCGATGGTTCCTGATATCATCTCCAACCCAGACAACGCCTGAAGAGCGAACAAGTCACGTCGGGTTTGTCTTGCCTCTTTGGTATCAACACATCCCCACAATCTCAGCTGGAATTCATCCCAGGCCCCAGGATCTCGAGTCAGAACCAGGACGCTCTCAAGAGCTTTCTTGAAAATATTGGCCGCGGACTGAAGATCTCTTCTATCCACCCTAAAGCTATGCGAGGGAGTCCTGCCTCCTTCGTTTATTACAACTCGTTCTCCGGGCAAGCAAAAACCACCCTGTTCCATATATGTCTGAAAGCATCCCACAGTCTGCCATGCCTGATGTTTGATTTTTTCAGGTGGGAGATTATTGATATTTATAAAGAAGATTTTTTCAATCTTGGCGGCTAGCTCGTTATACTTGTCGATAGAAAATATATCCGCTTCTCTGGCCACCTCTTCCGATTTCATACCACGTCGTCTTTTTAGTTCTTCAGTAAATATCACTTTGTCCTCCCATTAAGATGAGTATCTCTCCTCCATCTGCCTTGAGTCGGTTATGTTACGGAGAGCCCCCTCCCATTCGCATATTTTTTGCCAGAGTTGTACGTTAATAATTTACCAGTTAAATTTTTATGTTTCCATTGGTTTTTCGCGATCCCACTCTGGCAAGAAGTACTGGGGGCACCAGTCGCGTGCTCCCCCCCTATGTTCTCCCTGTGCGTTTTGCCAAATAGGTTATTAGGTCATTTGATGATTTACTTCTGGGCGCAAGGTTCCGCACTACCCCTTTCTTCCTCCTACCATGAATTCATATAGAATGGTGTATAATTAGTATTTTTCATAGGAAGGCAGGAGGACTGATTTCTTCCTGGGCGATAGAGTCCTCATTTCAGTATGTCCCAAGCCTCTATGAACCATAATAGGTTGGTTGGATCATTGAATCCTTGTCACGCTGGAGGATTGGT
>CAYRSQ010000062.1:0-4526 GCA_964427055.1 uncultured archaeon | reverse complement strand
TTTTGAATTCAATTCAATCGTTTTCAGCATTTATAGCTGGCTCGGTCCGAAACATCTTGTTGTATGTTTCATTGACCCGGGCGAACGCATGGTCAGCCTTGGTGCGGCAATAGTACCGCTCCGTGGTCTTCGTCGATGTGTGCCTCATGCTTAACGATACCTGATCTATCGAGACGCCGCCGTCAAGCGCCAGCTGTCCTCCGGTAGGCCGGAAGTCCTTCCACTTGAAGGTTATACCACTCTGCGTGATGACGTCCTTCTTCAACCGGCCGAAGGCCTGCTGAGCGTAGTAATTTACGCCCTTGCAGGAAACGGCCGGTATCAGCTGCTCGGCGGACGCTATCCCGTTGGTCCTCAGCATCTCTTCCCTCGCCCTTAGGAAATCGAGCGCGAACGGCTTCAGGACGTCCGGGATGGATATGCGGCGAACTTCGCCGTACGAATCCTTGCCCTTGGGGTTGGACACCAGGAAGGTCCACTTCCTTACGTCCAAATCCCGTACGGACGCCTTCTGCAGCTCTCCCGGGCGCAGCTGTAGGAAGGTGAGCATCGTCACCGCGAAGCGGCATATCTCGCCCCTCCATCCGCCTACCCGTTCGCAAGCGCTGATTATCTCCAGGAGTTCCTCCCTGTCGAGGGAGAACGGTTCCTGATGATCGCATCCTATGCGGATGCGACCGGTCATCAGCAGCTCCTCGAAGACGTGGTTCCCGCCGTCCAGGCAGACCTCTTTTAGCAATTGCGTCTGCTTCCGGACGGTGGACCATTTCGGCGGTCTTCCCTTTATCGTTCTGTTCTTCAATGCCAGATATATTTCGATGGCGTCATTCTCGGTGAACAGATAGGGGTTCGAGGTGCTTACCGTGCCCTTTTCCTTCAGGTCCTGCACGACCGAGGCGATGAAATGCAATTTGCGTCCTCTCTCCTCGATGGTGCTCTCCCCGAGGCGGGCCCGGGCGTTCTTCAGATATCGATTGCTGGCACACACGAAGGGATATCGACCCATTGTCGTTCCTCTCCTGTGGCTGTCCGCTTGACCGCGACCCTTGCCTTGGTTATTGCTCTTATTCGGAGGTTGCGGTCCGGCGGGGACAAGTTGTTCGTCTTGCGGCGATATCCTCGTCCCGGAACGGGAAAGGGGGTACGGGCTTCTAAGATTTGCGGCGGTCCGATCATTTCCGCCCCTCCCCTTGTTCTTACCACCCTTCCGCATGCCATTCACCGTCAAAGCGTAAGGTCGGTTCACCGCTCAGATAGTAGACGGCGACGAAGCGACCTCAAAACCCGTTCAATTCGTTAATAAAACGATAAATGCCTAGAAAGGCGATAGTGACTGGAAATGAAGAGAAAAAATGACCGGAACGCAGAAATAGTCAAGCCGAGCCAGGCACCAGACTATGCGCCGGTCCATGATACGATCATCAGCATCGGCTGTTTGTTTGAAATGATGCAACCGTTGACGTCTGATGACGTCGGTCACCTGTGCGGGAAAGCTTTCTCACCCGCTGGCAGATTGCTCGTCCTATCTCAAATGCTGTTCCCCCAGGTGTGCTCCATCATAGAAAGAGGGCTGACATTGGAAGAGATATGTCTTCTCTCTAGCCTTGATCGGGCGAGAGTAAAAAGAGGGCTTGGAAAGATCATGACGGAGGGATTACCGACCATCGAGGCTAAGAAAGCGGACGGTAAGAAGTTCGTAAAGGTGACCGTGCCACTAAGGATCAACATCTTGATCGATGAGAAAGAGGAAACGTCGATAGCCAAGGAATCCATACTGGCACCGAAAGCATCGGTTCGAAAGCTCGTACGGAAGGGATACTCGTCAAAGGACGGTCGTTCTTTGCGTTATGATTACCTCTCCTTCGTCCCCGGTCCGATGCCGGTTGTGTACGCGTTCAAAAGCGGCAAGGACCTTGTCCGCGAATCCGTGGACGATGAGCATCTGAAGCGGATTGAAGAACGCTTCATCAAGGACGAGGGTGCGATGGGGGCCGATCTGGAGATCACCATTGCACAGCTGAGCTTAATGAAAAGCATACTCGAGAGTGATCACGCCTTGAGTTTTATGAAGTGGATGGACGAATTGTGCCTCAGCATTCACGAGGGCGTGCATCATTTCGCCTGCCGGTATATTGCCCTAAATGAACCGGAAATATATGATAGGATGAACGAGATGGCCGATGCATTCATCTCTTTTTCCCAATATTTAATGGATAAAGGTCTGACCAGTGAGCCCGGGTCGTGCAAAGAAATGGGTGACCATCTAAGTGAGATCGTAGAAAGGCTGAGGGCCGAGCTAGATGAATGAAGCTATAAGACCCACCCCCCTGTAAGAGAATATCCGAATCAATCAGGACATTTCTTATGTCGAAACTGTTTTTGGTTCACGGCTTCAGAAAGCATTTCAATATTACCGCGATTGTTGAGATCCCACGTTATAGGCATATGGCACTCCGAACAATTACCTATCCACACCTTCTTCAGCGCATCGATCCTTGCTGCCTTGATTGCGTCTTCCAGTTTCTTTTTCTCGTCCGCGCGGCGCTTCCTCTCTGCGGCCTTGTCCTTTTCGATAATTCCCGCCCCGGTGAGGACGATATCGCGGAAGGAAAGACCGCCGTCCTTTTTCAATATCTCAAGACGTTCAAACTCCTCTCTTGATACACGAAAAGAAACGGTGGGCTTTTTGGCGTCATAGCGCGTTCTCGCATTCTCCTTTTCCCCGGATTCTGATGTCATAATGATCTAACGTTTACGATATCGTTTACGACATAGATACCTGTTCGTTTACCATACCCATCTAAGACGGTGCACTCTCCCCTGAACTACGTAGTGCAACCCCTTGCTTACGCGCGCGCATATGCCTATAATAAACAAGAGATCATAGGATGGTAGAACCTAGATAGATGTGTATTCTATTCTACGGTACCTGAAAAATAACACATTGTCTTTTTCATCTCATCCTGCTGATCGCGCCTAGCACACGAACGCCTTTCTCGGCATCATCAGGATGTGATGATGTCGTCTATCTCGACGAGCTTTTCGGCCACTTCCTCACCTTTTTTTGAAAGTGTAAAGAAGAATGTCATGTACGGCTTCTCGATCAGTTTTTTCTCGACGATACCACTGGCGATCAGCTTGTCAAGAACATCTTTCAGGCGGTAATAACCCCCTGGGACCAGCCGTATGTCTGACGTCTTGATCTCCTTGCGCTCCTTCATCAAGAGTATGAGATCAACGGCATTAGCCAACCCTAGGACCTCGGCGACCTTTGACCTTTCATCCGAAACCGTTGTCTGCTTGACCAATGCCAATCTCCAATTGACAATCAGAACTGGAAATATGATAGATTTGTTACTGGATAACCAATACCATATACCATATAGTAATTGATATATAATTTAGAAATATATGCGACATATGCGACCGGAGATTGACATGACATCTTGCTCGCAAAGACCTTACAGAACGTTTCATAACAAGCTCAGATCACTCGCGCACATTAAAAAATACAATTCCCTGCTTTTATCTGCAGCATGCGTCCTAGTCCTATTTCTGACGTTCCTGTCGTTGACCGGAAACGTTTCCGCTGCCGAGGGCTTCAAGGTCAACGGTGATGTGTTGATCAAACCGGGATATTACTGCAAACTGCCCTTCGTCATGGCCACTGACGGTGTATTGGAGTTCACCGTGTTGGTGCATTCGGGCCCGAACATTGACGTGATTCTGATATCCGCGTCCGAGCTTAGCGACTACCAGAACGGGGATACGTACACATACTATCTGGGCGGCACGTTCTCAGACTGTGACATGGCGGAAGGGAACGTGTTCCTCCAGGCCGGTACATATTACCTCATACTGAACAATGATGAGGGCCGGTCCGCCTCGGTGCATTACACTTACACTCCGACCGCGTTCAGCGCTGATTCGAATGATGACGGGGGTTCTAATGGATTCCTCTCCTCGATGGTCATCGTAGTTATAGTCGCTATCATCGCGATCGTAGCTATCCTGGCATTGGCTTATGCTTTTGAGATGAGGAATAAAGATGTAGTCTCGGAAAGAGGACTGGCCATCGAACCAGTAAATGCAATGTACTGCAGGTACTGCGGAGAACCGATCTCGGACGATACTACGTATTGTACTAAGTGCGGTGGTAGGTTAAAATGAAGACGAAAGGGAAAACACTGTCATCTGAATCTCATGATGATCCACAATCCAAAGGAAATGAGATGGTTTCATTTAATGTCAAGACCTGCCAGAGGTGCGGTCAGGTCTTCGTCGAAGGGTACCACGGCTCACTGGGCATTCAGTTCTGGCTTACCGCGCTGACGTTCTTTGGCGGTATAGCTTATTGGGCGCTCAGAGGCAGAGGGGAACGTTGCCCTAAATGCAAGAAGCGCAAATTCAACGTTCAATGTTGTACCGTGCCCGTCGACGATGAGGGCGGACAGAGTGATGTGAAACGAGCACCTAGCGCTCCAGCGAATATGAGCGTCCGCTGCTCGGCCTGCGGTCTTGAAGCG
>CAYRSQ010000061.1:0-4529 GCA_964427055.1 uncultured archaeon | reverse complement strand
ACAGAAAATCAATAGGTTTTAGACTTGTAGATTTTTGTAGGTTTTAGAGAACGGTAGAACGTGCATCTTAGATTATAGGCGTACTTATAAAATAGGAAACCTATTGGGGTAAGAGTCCCAAGTCTATCCATAATAAAAAGAAAATAGATAAATGAATAAAACGAAATATATTGTTACGTCTTATATGGGGCTGGAAGTTGCAATCATCTTCCCTAGCCTTATGCAACATACTGATATTCTTCCTCATATGCCTTCAGGAGACATTGTTTCTGCTGGGTTTGTTCGTTTTGGTGTCAGTGATACTTCTCCAAAAGCTTATTGCTACGGCAAAAGTGTGTCGCTCCAAAAAGAATCAAGAGAACAAGATTCTGATATTGTTGAGCAGACCTTGCGTATCGGCAAGTATGACAGAGATTAATTTTTCTGTCAAAGGCAAAAAATAGGCGACACTATGAAATATAACCTTGTAATCCAAAATTGTGACGCTGACGGAAAGTACATGGAACACTCTGGGGATTATCCTCAAGAACTAACCTTTGCACAGTTGGTACAACACGAGATAGATGAAGGGTGGCAACCAATTGGCGGTATTTCTATCACTAAGCGTTGCGATGATATTAACCCACGATTCGGTTTTATCTTCGCTCAAGCAATGGTAAAGTTTTAAAATGAAATGGCTAAAGAAAATATTTCATCGGCATCACTGGAAAGAGATAAAAAGAGAACACGTTTGGCTCTATCTCAATGGTCGTGAACATGACAAAACAGATGGACAGTCTGTAATAGAACACTGTCCTAAGTGTAATACCTATCGTGCCTATACTACTAATGGGTATACTAGGCAAAAGATGGATATTGACTATGCAGCTAGCACGATGGATGTTCGACTAGATTAATTTTTCTGTCAAAGCTGAAAAATAAGTGATATTATGGAAAAGAAACCACAATACGCTGTAATGTTGGATTGTCGAACAGAAACTAAAAGACTTACTGATTCAACATCTGGTTGTTATTGGGAAGACGAATATCATATTATTACCTTCGTTGTTGAAGAAGACAGAGCAAAAGCTGATGAAATTGTCATGAATCAACTTAAGAATACAAGAGAAGTCCGATCTGCATGGGTTGAAAATAGATACAAAACAAAAGAATGTGAGGTGTATCTTCCTGATCTAAAATAACCCTACCTAATTAAGAATATATAGAAAAATTGAATGTAAATTTTAGAACAATCAAGTAAATAGAACTAAGATTGATAAATAATAAAAGGAGAACAGTTATGCGTTAATTCATAACTAAATCCTCTAGGGGTTAAAGATGTATCAAAACCTAGAGAGGTTATCTACAAGCGATGTAAAGAAAAGCCCACTATAATGTTAGTGGGCTTTTCTCTTTTTCTGTCAAAAGAAATAATTACCTCTACTATAATAAGGAAAGGTGATAATCATGAGTCAACTCGTTAATGGTCTGATTCCTGCTAATGAAGAATGTCCTTACAAGAAAAAATGTACAATCGCCACTATTGGCGATTGTTATCATAAAGGCGAGCAACATCAAATAGACTTCTCTTGTGCTGCTGCTAGAGGATTCGTTATCATTAAAAAGTAATGAAAACATGCCATAATTTTTCTGTCAAACACCAAATTAAGGTAGAGATATGCTGGTAAAAAACGGACAATACAACCGCGACTATAGCCCCACCGAATTGTTGGGAATGTCTCGCGTTCCCCCTTCTAGGGAAGATGGGCCAGTATCAATTGGAATGGCTCTTGCTTATCTATCTTCAGTTAGTAAAATAGGGGATGAATTCCAAGGCGGCTGTGACGGTTTAGACGCACTTTGTTATCATCTTGGTCTTGGAACCGTTGATAACGCAATTGAGGCTCTACAAAAGGTTAAGCAGCGTTTTAATGACTATGAGAAGAAGTAAACTGACTCTTATTTTTCTGTCAACTGCAAAATTAAACTAGTTATGGCTGGAAACGCCAACTGCGAACTGCGAAAGCAATGGTAACAGTAAAGTTTCCCTAGTCGAGAGAGGGCGAGAAATCGTCCTCTCTCATAAATAAACATTAAATAGTACAATTATTTACGGGAGAAATAAGATAAGAAGGTGGATTGCTTATACGTTCTTCTTTCGTGTTTACTATGATGATAATGGTCAGTTTCAAATGAGGTTAACACAACCATTTCATCGGTGGCTAAAGGGTTGGTAATATTTTTCTGTCAACGGCGAAAATAAGACGATACTATGAAATACCGAACGGCACGAAAAATCATTCATCGTTTTACAAAGCATATCAAGAAGTGGACAAATAGAGCTAGGCAAGGGGGTTGCTCTGTTAAAACAGCGATTGACCACGTTGAATTAATGAGTCGCAACAATCGTCGTGCGTTGCATCGAGCCTACAACAGAATCGACAATGTTTCTCTGTTCTCCGATGAGTTCTAATTTTTCTGTCAAACATAAACGAAGGGTAAATCATGTATCTTACAAAACTTAATATTACACCGAATATGAGCGACGAACAGTTACGCCAAGTTGCTCATGATGAAGGATTTAACGGCGAATACGTAAGTAAGATTTGCCGTAAATGTGGGATGTATTGGGCCAATGAAGATGGAGATTGGCGTTTCGCCAAAATTGTTGATTCCTGCAAAGAATGTAATTCAGAAGAAAACAATTAAATTTTTTCTGTCAAAAGCAATAATTAACCCTGTTGTTCTAACAGGAAAGGAACAGAACAAATGACCGCGACCGCCACGAAAACCACCACCAATGCCCCAAAGACTCATGTTGTGCCTGTCCTCACCAAGACTCAATTGGTGAATATGCTGGTGAATCTTCCCAAGGGTAATAACTTCGTTACCATTATTGCCCGAACCGTTCCAGCTATGAACAAAACGGGAAATCCCTTCTACGATTCGGCAATTAAGGATTTTAATATCCGTAAGATTGCCGAAGTTAACGGAGCAATCCAATTCAACTACGAAGCGGCTGTTAATCGCCAGCTTGTCCGTGAAGGGCAAGAGGCTGATTTCACCGCTCAAGCTCCAACGTGGGGAAATCGTGTCGGTTCATCGTGCGTAATCGAACACAAGGAACAGTATTATTTCTATGTCAAAGTAGAAAAGTCTCTCGGTTATGCCTACGTTAATCTGCAAGGGCTTCCCCTTGATACCAAAGAAGTTAATAAGTGGCTTAAGTCAAGGAAGCCTAGCGATACGCAAGGAACCGACAAGGAAATCATGGTTCGCAAGTATGCAATCGCTAACCTCGTGGCTATCACGATTAACGGGATGAAGTATACGATTATCTAAAAAACCTTTCCTGTAAAAGGGGAGAGAGATATAAACTAAAACTCTCTCCCCTTTTTTCTTTTTCTGTCAAAACTTAAAAAGAACCTAAGCTATGAAGAACTCATATTGTGTCTGTGTTATTCACTACTGCTATGCTAATTCTAATAACACTCATATGGCAGTTAGCGATATTCTGACATTTCCAAATCCTGAAAAAGACCCTAACGCAGAAAAAGATTGTCTCGAAAGAGCAAAGTTTCTGCCTAAGATTATTCGGGATAATGCTGAATTCCGGAAAAGATTAAATATTCCTAATGCCTTTCATAGCCTCCGCATAGAAGCTATTCATTACAGGGAACTTTGATTTTTCTGTCAAATAGAAGAATTACCCAAAGTAAAGGAAAGGGAAACATAACCATGAATAACTTCAAATTTAATCCGACCGACAAAGCCCATATCTACGTCGAAGCTTCGGAATCAATCATCATTCGTGGTATTCCTTATAATGCAACGGCCCATTATTATCTTTGGGATGATGGGCAATTTCATCTGGGAGAACAATCGCAACAGCCTTGGCAACAACATAAAAATCTGTACTGTACTCGGCAAGATGATAAGCGGTTTTCTTGCGATCCTTCGGAATCCGCTAGGAAATCCCTTATCGTATTGTTCGATGAGGCTGTAGCGGAATGGACAAAAAACCATGCCGCCGACATTCAGCAAGCAGAAGTTGAAAGCAAAAAGTCACAGAAACAAAGTAGGCTCGACAAAATCGCGGAACATAAAACTGCAATCGAAAAGCTTGAAAAAGAAGTAAACGAGATCAATAAGTCAATGGGCTGGTAGCTTTTCTGTCAACTGAAATAATTAGCTTCGTTGTTCTACAGGAAAGGAAATAGAACAATGTTCGATCTCGTAATCCCCGAAAATATCAAGGCTGCTATCGACCTCTACTTCGATACAAAGGAAAAAGGAAACGGGCTTTTTCTCGTTCCCGGCCAGAAGCAAGAGATTCTCGACAAGATTGGCGTTGAATTAGAGAAGCATAACCTTAGCGGATGGGTCGTTCCCGGTATTATTCAAATTAACTGGAATTATACATTCACTGAATTTAACCCCGAAACGATGAAGGATGAAGAAAAGGAAGTCAATATCGTTACTATCCACAAAGAAAACAAGCGAAACGGTTTCATTTATGCCGTTAACGGTGTTTTAGTCAATGCTATGTT
>CAYRSQ010000060.1:0-4573 GCA_964427055.1 uncultured archaeon | reverse complement strand
GTGAGCAAATCTTTCATAGACAATTTCATTTCATCCTATATTGTATGGGCTAACGGGTTGCGTGAGCGGCATGGTTTACCGCATCCGCTGGATTGACTTGTTATATGAAAATGGTTCTATTATTTGTCAGTATAGTCTGGCACGCTTTGATCGAGAAGCTGTCTTCAATTCGATTACTCCTCCTCAAGCGTTAATTTCCCGATCTGCCTGTTTCGCAAAGACGTATGAGAAAGGTATTGCGATGAGGTCTCCGATAACATAGGTTGCGAATATTACGACATGTAATATTCCGTACATTGGAAACTTTCCTACAACCAAAAGAGGCAGAACAACACCAATGAACCAGAGCACCTTATAGCTTAACTGGAGTAGCAAAACAGGATCAAATTTGAGAGGAGACCGCAGGCCTAATATGGACAGAAGCGCAAATGCAAGGTAGACGCTACCGGTGACACCGAAAACGATTGGATCTTGACTTGGCCAGCCGAATATTGATCGCATGACATCAGGCATTACAATTACTCCCAACCCGAATCCACCTGCGCCAACGATGGTATAAATATATATTCCCTTGAGCCATCCCCATCGGACATTGTTGTTTTGAGACATTATTAGCCCCCCCTTTTCTTGTAATTGTTGTTTGTAGGTCACCCTCATATAACATAATGATCACCGGCGGCTGTAAGCCGTCCGGTGGATTAGCTGGTTAAGCACCTTCAGAAAATAAATCTGTCCCTTTTCCTATCCTAAGACGATATCGTTCCATTGGAGCTTTTATGTCGATATAGATTTTATCCCCTTTTTTAAGCTCTGGATTTTTATGGAAAAACCGTGTGATGCCGGGCAACCTATTATGTCCTTCTATGTGAGTCTCATATTCTTCCCCATCAGAATCAAACATTGTAAACCTTTTTGCCTCATGCTCTTTGCTAGGCGTTTTGGGGGGGAATAAATGATGATATTTTGTGGGAATAGTTAAATGTTTAGCCTCGACATTTTCTTTCGATAATCTTATTTCTATACTTCCTGATGTCTTTTCCACATTAAGGGGTTTTTT
Source organism: uncultured archaeon (assembly GCA_964427055.1). Taxonomy (GTDB): domain Archaea; phylum Aenigmatarchaeota; class Aenigmatarchaeia; order CG10238-14; family SCSR01; genus CAYNTH01. The sequence continues at coordinate 3,516 of CAYRSQ010000060.1, read as the reverse complement.
AGACGCTCGTGGTATTACAGGCTTATCTCCAGGGGTAATAGAGGCGTTGATATGTTCATTTATAAATCTGACGATTTGTTCTGATTCGGCTTTGTGTCCGCAAATCTTTTCCAGGGTTTCGTTTATCAATTCAACAAGCAATTCATCAGGCTCTGAGACTATTTTATTCCATGCCTTTGGTAGGTTTTTTTGTATTTCAATTTCTCTTACCCGTCCTTTGAGCAAAGTTTCGGCTAATTTGATTGCCCCCTCTGTTGCTACATTGTCTCTTGAAAGAAAATCAATAAACCTTTTTGCAGTGTCTTCCGGATCCTGCTGTGCAATGTCGATGGCAAAATATTTCCTCTTTTCCCAATTACCTTCGTTTAAAGGAAGATAGAACCACCACGAGACCCCGTTTGTTAAAACGGCCAATTTAACCCCCTCTTGAAAAGAATAATCTAAGAGCTGGTTTTGATGGCGCTCAATATCTTCTGTTACTTTTTTTACCTCAAGAAATACTTTGTTTACATTGTTAATGCGGAGGGCATAATCAACTCTTTTATTGGAAACGGAATATTCTGGTCTAACCTCTTCAGTATCAAAAATATGCCACCCCAACTCCGAAAGAAGTCTTAAGATAATCGCCTGCTTTGTGGTTGCCTCATCAAACGTGGTAATTCGCTCGTTTGATCTAATGTCCAAAATCAAGGTCTTTATCCGTTTGTCCACTTGCCTTCTCCTTTACCGCTTAACGCTTGGGTTGACAGGTGCGCGGACGTTTTTTCCGCGCGTCCTTGTCCAGCCCGATGTTAAGCCTTTTTATATGTTTATACTGGTCTAAAGGTCCTGAAAGAAAGTATTAGATTCGGCCTTTTAAAAAATTATCCTGATCTTTCCTAATTACCTCAATAGAAGGAGAAAGCCATCCAAATCTTTCAAAAAACCAGATTATTGCATCGAGTGACTTCTCGGAACTTTCGGCTATAAGAACATCGGACTTCAAAGACCATGACCGGCCCAAATCATTTTCTGACGCTGCATAATAGCTATGCCAAGCTCTATTCCAATCAGCTGCAAGTACGAATCCTTTTATCCCTTTTATTCTGATGTCAATACTAAGCATTCCACTGTATATCTCTGCTTGGCATAACCGTGCTGCAAATTCAAAAATCTCTGTCATAGAATATATAAAGTTTAGCATCGATATAAATCCAGGGACTTCGTCCCATTTTACATCTTCCATAAAAGATAGGTGTGACTTCATGTTGGATTGTATCTTCTGTCGCAACTCTGGTTCTGTTGCCTCTCTTACACTGAATAAATGCAGGTATTGGCCACTTTGGTAAAATCGCCAATATTCTTTGTGACCCATAAAATCTGACCAGGAGGCAATCCAATTAGTTCCAACTGCCCTTTCGTTATCTCGATTACTCAAGTGAGGATAATCCCATCCCCTTAAGCTCAATTTATTTTTTTGTATGATATCAAAACATTTTGCTAAAGTGGGGACTAGATCGTCATGATATTCATCTGTTTTAAAATTTACACGCCAGTGGGGACCATCTAAAACTGGAACAGGAAGTTGATATTTCGTTTTGTTCATAATCCCTCCAGTTCTTCATCGAAACGTTCCGTTGAAGTCGGTATTGAAACTAACCCTATTCGACGTGAAACCTCCAACATTCGACGAGCCCGTTTTTCAGCTGCAAGCTCTAAAAGATCATGCATTTGTGATGAATTCATGACTCTTGTTGTTTTTGCTACTCCAGGTGGTCTTACATATACAGCTCCTTCTGTTATACCTCCTCCGCTTGGGCCATTTTTTTTACAAACAATAGGGGTATCTTTAAACTCATTTATTTGTATGGACAGGAAATCCCGATCATTCTTATATTTGGCCAAGACAATATCCAGCTCAACATTTGGAGAAGAGTATTTGTTAACAACATCAATAATTACGTCAGGATCATAGGTAGCGAGATGTTCATCAGTTATACCGTTTAATTCCCATATCTTTCCTCTTTCAGAGGCTCCTATCACAATGATACCTCCATCTCGCAGGTTACCCATTCCAAGGGAAGTCGTTATTATCCGCCATTTTAAAGAATCCCATGGTGCAGATTCTTTAAAGTCGATGCCCTGCGTCTCCTGACAACGATCTAGAGCATTAAACACGCGCTCATGCAATCGTCGATATCCTGGCATGTCTGATGTCGGTATTGCCCCCATTGCATTTTCCTCTTAGCAGGTTTAACGCCCGGCATGAGGCGCGGCGGCTTTTTGCCGTCGCCCTCAATGCCGTTGTTAGCGGCTCTTCTTATGTAGATACTCCAAGGAAATTGTTTACGCTTTTTTTCCATTCCTCTTTGACTGACTGTTTTTGACAATAATCTTTTAGTTGTTCTGATATTGTTGGTGCATCCGGCCACTTTAGTTTTGATTTGCTTGATATATTTTTGGAAAGCTCATTTTCCGAATGAATCCAATCTACAACAATGATATCTTGGGATGTAATTTCATGAACAACAAGCCCCTCAGGAATACGTTTCCGATTTTCGCTTGCCAAAGCCAGCAATGGCCCGCTTGGGCATTTTTTTGCTACCGAAATAGCACGAATGAGTGCTGTACCCATAACTGGGAAAAGCGTCATTATCCCGTGACCCAGACAAACCCTTTTATCAGATCCTGCTGCGTTTGTAATCGAGGAAGGATAGCAGGAAAAAATATCCGCAAATTCACCTTCTGAAATGGTAGCCTTTGCATATCGGCCTGAATGAGCAACATGACGAAGCAAGGATAAAGCTATGGCAACAGGTCTTTCGAAAGAATCTTCTGGGAAATCACTGACGATGATAAATCCATCACCAAGTTGATGGGCAAAAATTCTATCAGGAGACTCAGGATAGCATTGGACACCGATCCGATAGATTCCCTCCATAAGTTCACAGAGTGACAACAGAACAAGATCTTCCTTGTCGTATAGATGCCCAAAGCCTTCTAAATCAATATTAATGGCCCATCGACCGATGGGCTTCTCGTTTAATCTTTTCATTTTATAATCATGCTTCTATTGATAACGGAACCACCAAAAAGACCATACTGTCCGGCAGTGACCATAGCACCTGTATCTCCACTTTTTTCGAGAACCTCATATCCTTTTGCCCCGCATATCTCTCCTGCTTTTTCATAACACATCCCCCAGTTCAAAGCGCTACCGGAACAGTTTATGCTGTATCCTTCTTTGCCCTCAGAGGTGTACGTCTTTTTGGAAGTTGCGCAGCCACTCACAAAGGCAACAATTATCAGAAACAGTATCGCTATCCTCATATTCTCTTCCTCCTTTTGTCCTGCACCGCTAACAATTAATATACGTAAGCTTTAATATACCGGTTTTAAAAAACTGTTCGTTGAATGTTGTATTTTGTACAATAATACTTTATTAAAATCAAATAATTATCGTTGATCTCTTATATACAAAGTCACTCTTGTCCAAATTAAGAATTTAAAGTTGAGCCCTGATTTGGTATGAGTTTT
>CAYRSQ010000059.1:0-4724 GCA_964427055.1 uncultured archaeon | reverse complement strand
GCCAGCATCGCACTCCCATGCATTACTTGGATTTGTTGCTGCATGAGCGTTAGCGGGTATCTTTATGCAGGAGCTTTGAAAAGCAGCATATCCATCTTTACAAAGGCATTTACCACCAATGAGTGTGGAGTTCGCAGGACAGCTTGGCTTAGGTGGTGGTGTGTAAGTGGGTGTGGGGGCCGTGTATCCCCCATGACAATGCCGCTCGTTCCAAGGAACTCCCCATTTATCACAATTAGTCCGGCAGTAATGGCAGCCATCAGCTGCAGTCCTGCCTGGATGAGCAACGGCGAGCTGCGGAACAAGAAATAAAGCGACTAAACAGATACTTCTGTTGAAGTGGGGCATGATTGTGAAGTTTACTCCTCTTTTCAGCCTACATACATAACTTTGCTATTGCAGGCTCCCAATCTAATTAAAAAATGAGGGTAGGGGAGGTTGTGTGATTGTTAAAGCAGCAAATTTACGTAACAATATCGATAATGTCCCCAAAAAAAGAATATGAGGCATGCAGAACCGGAGGAGAGTGGTGCGCTTGCAAGGCAAAAGAGTTTTGGGGACAAGTAAAAGACATTGCGAAAGCAAGATGGAAGGACATCGAAGAATTCTTTTTGGCTTTTTGGAAAGATATAAAAACGGGGCCAGGAATGCGGAGAGCAGCTGCGGCAATTGCCTTTGCACTTGTATTTTGGTGGGCTATATATTTGCCAGCTGCAGACGTCGCCCAGTGGCTGAATTATCACTATAGGGTTCTAAAGCTAACATATATCGAATATCCTTCTCTGGAGAATACGGAGCTATATCGCTCTATAAAGTCATTCACCGATAACTATTCCAGGGCATTTGGCACAGATTGCGAATGGTTTAGGAATCACGATACAGATATAGACATGTGGCGAAACTGGAAGCATTTATACAGAGACCCCTATCCATGTGTAGAATTTAATAAGTATTCACGGACCATGATGTTTCCAATAAATATCGGAGATCCGGTATTAGATAATGAATTGACCTACGTTGATGTATTAATGGGTAGAGTGGATTACACGCAGGATGGAGCGGAGCGATATACAAGTCCTCAGGTAAAACTGTGGAAACTCAACGATGAGCAGGGTTGGCGTATTGATAATATGAAGAACAAGCAAAGATGGGATCTTAAGTAGTATCACTTCCCAATTTAAGTTTTGAATAGGTGGTCAAATGAAGAAGGTATAGGCTTCTTTTGCGGAAGGCTTCGTTTTTTCACTTGCTTCTTGATGGTTTTGAAATTTGGCTTCTCTATTTCAATCTTATTTACAATAACTTGATGCAATGAGTCATAAATATCCTCCTCCGGAAAGAGAAGCTTCGCATCTTTCTTAAGTCGTTTGCGAAGAAATTTTACCACTTCAATGGAGTGGAGATGTTTCGCAAGATTCTTTGGCTCCAAGGCACAAAAACGCTTCCAGAATTTTTCAAGATGGTCGGTGAAAGATGCTTTGCGTGTGAGGTATGCAAAACATTCTACCGAATGTTTGAGCTGCTCCTTATCACTGAGATTAAAACCACATACTTTTCGGTATGAGATCGGCTTCCCAAAAATTACCCTGTAAAGCTGATAGCAGCGTCCATTGGTGAGTAGTACCCAATCAATACCCTCATTCGCCGCATAATTAATAGCTTGTCGAAGGTGCTTTTCAGAGAGGTCAATCTGGATGGCTTTTACTTCTACGATGAAATGTTTCTTACGGCCAATCTGCACCACATAATCCGCGTATGTTCCACTGATGGCATACTCCGTCTTTACTTCTTCTAGCTCCTTATATCCCAACACATCAATAAGGAGGCTATTAACCATGATACGTGTAGCCGATTCATCCAACTTTTGATATTTCGCTACGAGGTACCGTCGACGATATGCCTTGAGATTGGAGAGTATCTTAACCTTTTGCGCATCAGTGATCATATGTAAGGAGGAGTTTACCTCACACTGTAGAACGTTTTATCGGGAAATCAAATAAGTGAAAGAGGGTGAAGCGAAGTGCCTAGCTGAATAATCCAGCTAATGTTACATTTGAAGCATGACATATTTCAATAGAACAGGCTGCGCATGGCATGCACGCTTCGTAAAAGATGGCAAAGAAGTGATTGCCGCTTGGATGAAAGATTACAATGGAAACATTGTGCGCTTGCACTATCGTGAAACGGCTCTTGATGTATACGGCAAAGTCAAAATTAAACTTAGAACATGAAAACATGCGGTCAACACTTGTTATTTGCGATATTCAAACCAAAGTTTCCCATCTCGTGCCTTAAATCGAATCACGTGCCCACTCAATGATATTCCAATCTCATTTGCCAAGATATGTTTAACACATGAAATAAGCACTAACAGAGCTATGTATCGATGACTTTGGGGGCCATAGCTTGCATGTTTTTGAAGAATCTCTTTTCCATGAGTAACACGGTTACGTGCACGACATAGATGCTCATACCAAATCGCAATGCTTGTATGCGGAATATCGGGTTGTAGCTGACCAGTACGATTCTCGTATTTATTCCTATACTTTTTACTTCCAAGGTAGACGCGATCAAGTTCACCTTTCACTCCCCTTCGATCCGAAATAAATAAGTTTTCAAAGGCTGCAACAAGGATAATCAAAATAGTCGAGTTGGGGGTAAGATTGCTGTTAATCATTACCGAAAACAACATTTCTAGTGCGTTATAAATGCGCGACATTTGACCATGATTCTTCTTTTCTAGCTTCATTAGTGCTGACAACAGTTCTTCGTCGAATTTAGCATTGTTAGGAGTGCGAAGCGCAATATGCTTTGGCGTTTGAATTGCCCCTTTACGTAGTGGAAATGACTGTTTCAGTCTCTTGAAGATAGGATTGAGTTTATACTCGAATTTGGTTGAGCCAGCGATAACACGTAGAGATGTAAACGAGAAATGATCAGAAGAAGACCACAGTTTATCATCTTGATAAACATTACCTCTTGCTATGGTGCAGAACATTAATAACAACTGCACCTTTCGTATTTGGTGGTTACTTGAGATGGTTCGACCTGTTACATCATCACCTTCCCATAGTACATTTACCCACTCAGGATGCTCATCCACCTCAATTGCCCTAGTCACTTCGCTTCGTAGTATTGGATCATGAATATACTCATTACACGCATCATAATAATTCCAACAATAAACTTTGCCCCAAAGATGAGTCACTCCCCTGTACCCGAGGTATGGAAAAATTGTTAATCGATAAGTACTCATTATTAGAATGATACGCGAAATACTTACATGATTGCAGCTTACAGGCCTCCCTAAGCCAGCAGGGGATTATGGCTATTTACCGTGGAATTTTTTGTGAACCTCCTTCAACTGAGGATTAGTTACGTGCGTATAGATTTGAGTAGTCGAAAGGTCTTTATGCCCCAACATCTCCTGTACAGAGCGCAAATCAGCCCCATTACGTAGCAAATCGGTAGCAAAGGAGTGACGCAGGGTGTGAGGGGAGGGGTCTGAGACTATTCCTGCCTTGAGGGCGTATTTCTTCACCGAGTTATAGATAGAGATGCGCGACAAGCGATATTCCTCACCCGGTGGCATAACTTCGAGTGCTTGCTCATGATTGCGTATGAAAAGAGGGGAGAGGTGATCCATACGGCTTTCTAAGTACGCCTTCAGGGCATCGACTGCGCGGTCACTGAGGAACACCACACGCACTTTGCCGCGCTTGCCCTTCACTGATGTCTCGCGTGTCTCGAAGTTCAGGTCTTTGCGGTTAAGGTTCCTTAATTCGTTTAAGCGAAGGCCGGTACTAAAGAAGAGCTCCAAGATCGCCTTATCGCGCTTGCCATTGCGCGTTTCGGTATCGGGTGCACTGAGTAAGCGCTCCAGTTCATCGTGAAAGAGGACTTTCACCTTGCGCTGGTCTTCTTTAAACCTAGTAACACGGTCAGGCGGGTAGGTATCCATCTCTTCTTCCGAAATAAGATAACGCAAGAAAGCACGCAGTACCGTCAAGTGGTGGTTCTTGGTACGAATCGTCACCTCATTTTCTTGCGCGGTGCGATACATATGCAAATTACTCTTGAATATGCGCACGGTTGCTTTGTTAATTTCAGCAGGGGATTCAAGCTTCGATAATTTCTGAAACAGGGTCAAAGACTGCCGGTACGAGTCTATCGTCAGTGGCGACTTGTTCTGCTCGCTCCTAAGGAAGACTAAATAGCGCTCGATGGCGTTGGCCAGGGCAGTTTGGGCCGGCGTAGGGGACTTGGAGGGCATAGTTGGAGGAAAGAGTGAAGAGCGCGCGTCTATGGTTCGACTACGCTCACCATGACACTTTGATACTTTGAGTTGTCACCCTGAGCGTAGTCGAAGGGTGATATTCGCTGTGTTCGTCCCTCGACTACGCTCGGGATGACACACCATGACAACTTTGTAGGAAGAGTGAGAAGGAGCGGGGGATCTAGTTATCCACATCTCTCCCGATTAACATAATGCTTTTTATGTTAACAAATCAATTGACAGACCAAATGAACTCATTATGTGATCACTAAGCCCAGAAGCCCCGGTTCTATGGTGTCGGGGATGTCATGTTGTGAAATCTCATCAATGGGATACACGTGCGTAATGACCATGTAGTAGAGGAGGGCGGCCACTTCCCTACTGATACTCCGGACTTCGAAGTACCAGGGGGCCTCTAAATCGCTGGGGAGGGTACGAATGTCCTCCC
>CAYRSQ010000058.1:0-4738 GCA_964427055.1 uncultured archaeon | reverse complement strand
AACACAAGCATTTATCGAAAAACGAAAACCAGCATTTAAAGGGAAGTAGGCTTTTGCCTTGATTAAGGTTGTTGATGATAAGTTTCGTTATGTCGCCTATCGGCATTATAGCGGCAAGTAACTTTTACAAAGATGTAATTAACAATAGAATCAAATTTTTATGCCTTATTGTTAGATTTTCTATTTTATTTGTCGTCAAAAGAAGTGCCAAAATAAAGGAAATAGAAAATGTTCAAACAGAGCCTAGTAAATAATTAAATGAATTCAAGCTTTGGATAAAATTTGGAAGGGGAGGGTTTGTTTAATGATACTTAATATGGGACGTTTGTTCAGACAAATTGCGTTACGGTATTCAAACGAGACAGCCATTATCAATGTAGAGAGAGATAGGAAATTTACTTTTTTAGAGTTACACCAGCTGACGAATAGAGTGTGTAACATGCTGCGGGACAAATTTGCCATGGGAGAGGGTGATGTTTATGCCACACTGTTAGAAAATGATAACATGAGCTTTTTACACGTATGGATGGCTAAATCCTTAAGTACAGCACTTTGGCTTGGGGTGAGAGATTCTTTTGATGAACACTTCACGCAGATCGATTACGTAAAACCACGGTTGATTTTCATTGAGAACCATTTGTTGTCAAAATACCGTGATTGGTTGACAGACAGGCAAATAATAATAATTTGCATGGATAAACCCGATTCGACAGAGGAAGGTGTATATTATTTTTGGGATATTATTGGTGAGGCCTCCTCCTCAGAAGTAAACATGGAATATGTAGTAGATGATATCAATGAGCATATTTTTCTCCTCAAATTTACTGGAGGAACGACCGCCAAGGGCAAGTGTGCCATGTTTTCCGTGTCTAATTATTTTGGTCCTGGTTTCAACGCGATACAATACTCTGAGGTATTCCCATATGATAATCCTAAGGCATTACTCTCACCTCCCCTAACGCATGCAGCAGGCAGCCTTGCTATTCCTGTCTATTTTAAGGGAGGCGCTGTGTTGACGTTGAACCAACCTGATGTTGATATGATCTGCCGGACCGTTGAGAGAGAAAAGGTTGACCTTATCTATACAGTCCCTACGGTTCTTTATCGGATGCTGGATATGGAGCTGCCAAAACATTATGACCTCAGTAGTCTGAAAACTATAAGATATGGAGCATCACCAATTTCGCCTTCTAAATTGGAGGAACTAGTGGGCCAGTTTGGCATGATCTTTGTCCAAGCATACGGAAGTACTGAAACGTGGACTCCATGTGTAATTCTCGGGAGGAAAGACCACGATTTGAGTTCTGATACTAAGGGTGGAAGGTTGAATTCTGTCGGTAGGCCGATGCCGGGTGTAGAGGTACAAATAACTGATGATAATGGGAATGAAGTGCCAATAGGCGAGAAGGGTGAGATATGGATTAGGGGTTTTCATGTAACACAGGGTTACTACAAGGACCCTGATCAAACCAATCAAAATTTCTGTGAAAATGGCTTTTGGAAATCTGGAGATATAGGTTACATGGACAAAGATGGGTATATTTATCTGGTTGACAGGAAGAAGGACATGATTATAACCGGCGGTTTTAATGTTTATGCTAAAGAAGTTGAAGATTGTTTGAATTCTCATCAGAGCGTAAAAATGTCGGCAGTGATAGGCCTTCCCGACGACTACTGGGGTGAAGCTGTTCATGCGGAAGTAATTTTGAAAGCAGGGGAGGAAGTCAAAGAGGATGAATTAATAGCTCACTGTAAGCAAACTATTGCAAAGTTTAAAGCCCCCAAAACAATAAAATTTGTTGACGAACTGCCTTTGAGTTCGGTTGGCAAGGTTTTAAAAAGGGCTATTAAGGAAAAATACTGGCGAAATTATGAAAAGCTGATTCATTGAACGCGTCAACACAAACTGTGGCTAAGAATTGCTTTTGTAAACTCCTTCCAGCTGTTTGCGTTAATGTAACAATAAAGGGGGGTTGATTCTATGACCCCTATGCTAGCATTGTTTAAAGATTAAACTAAAGGAGGTCGCATTAAAATGAGTGGTATTGCCTTTTGCGGAAGTTACGTGCCTATTTTTAGACTGGATCGAGGAGTCATAGCAGACATCTGGGATAGAACTTCTATTGGCGGAGAAAGAAGTGTTGCGAACAATGATGAAGATAGTATTACCATGTCTGTCGAAGCGTCCAGAAATTGCCTGAAAGGGATCGAGAGAAAAGAAATAGAAGGTCTCTTTTTTGCTACTACCAGTTCTCCCTATCAAGAAAAAATGAACTCGGCATTGATTGCCACAGCAACTGATCTAAAACGAGAAATATCTACTGCCGATTTTTCTAACTCTCTTAGGTCTGGAACAGGCGCGCTCAAGGCCGCTCTTGATATAGTTGAAGGCGGTTCTTTAAAAAATATATTGGTTACAGCTGCCGACTGTAGGCTTGGCTATCCAATATCTGACGAGGAACAGACGTTCGGGGATGGCGCAGCTGCGCTATTAGTGGCAAAAGAAAATGTCTTGGCCACTTTAGAGGGCAGCTACTCAATCTGCAATGAAATGATGGATGTATGGAGGAAGCCCGATGATACGTTTGTCAGGACTTGGGAGAATCGTTTTATAATGGGGGAGGGTTATCAAAACCACATGATGGAAGTCATCACGGGCATTTTCAGAAAATACAACCTCACAACGAAGGACATTTCCAAAGCTATTTTGCCTGCCCCGAATGCTCGTGCTCATAGGAGTTTAGTGCGGGAACTGGGATTTGACGCAGAATCACAGATACAGGATCCGTTACTGTTCAATGTAGGGCATTGTGGTACCGCACATCCCCTCTTGATGTTAGTGGGTGCTCTTGAAGAGTCAAGGCCGGGAGATGTATTGCTACTGGCATCTTATGCTGATGGGGCCGATGCAATGATCTTCAAGGTTACCGAAGAGATAGCAAGAAATAGAACGCAGCGAAAACTAAGGGACTACATAGACCAGAAGCTGATGTTGTCATCCTACGCTCGATTTTTGAGCTATAAAGGTTTGCTTGAAACAGTTCCTGGTGAGCCGTTTCGTCTTTTTCCATCGGCCACCATTACATGGCGTGACCGCAGCAGTGTGATCAGATGCCACGGGAGCAGGTGCCTCAGCTGTGGTGTCGTTACCTATCCGATACAGCGTGTTTGTTACAACTGTAGTTCAAAGGATAATTTTGAGGAAATTAGAATTTCAGATCTGCAGGGAGAAGTCTTCACCTTTTCACTCGATAAACTTGCAGGCAGAAGTGATGATCCAACTGTAGTCCAAACGCTGGCGGAGCTGGGAGGAGATAAGGTAAGGTTTTATGGTATGATGACAGACTGTGTTCCATCTGAGGTAAGCGTGGGTATGCCGGTTGGCCTTACTTTTAGAAGTATCTATGACGGTGCAGGGATGCACAATTATTTCTGGAAATGCAAACCAGTGAACCAGGAGGAGAATAAATAATGGGCAGTATAAAGGACGAGGTTGCCATTATAGGAATGGGGTGCAGCAAATTCGGTGAGCGGTGGGATATGGGACCGGGGGATCTTGTTATCGAAGCCGCCTATGAGGCGTTTGAAGATGCAGGTATCGACAAAAAGGACATTGAAGCATGTTATTTCTCCACAGCCATGGCACCGGTTATCGGCCATGGTGGTAGCATAGCTGCTGACGCTCTTAAGCTACGGGATATACCTATTATCCGAAATGAAAACTGGTGCACATCTGGCCATATAGCCTTATTAGAGGCTTGTATGGCTGTTGCCAGCGGGGCCTATGATGTAGTTATGGCGCTCGGTGTAGAAAAGCTAAAAGATACGGGATACCCTGGCTTGGGGACAGGAAGAGGAATGCATCCCGTTTATGAGGCTCGAAGGACAGCTCCGGGGACATTCGCTTTGATGGCCCAGCGCTACTTCAGGACCTATGGCCTGAGTGACGATGAGGGAAGAGAGCTCTTGGCCAAGATTGAGGTTAAAAATCATGAGAACGGGGCCCTTTGTCCAAAGGCCCATTTTCACAATAAAATTAGAGTGGAAACGGTTCTCAATGCCCCCATTATTGCTTGGCCTCTGGGTCTCTATGATTGTTGCGGTAACAGTGATGGATCTGCATGCGCTATTGTCACTTCGGCCCAAAGGGCTAAGGATTTTCGTACAGACCCTATTTATTTAAAAGGGTTCGGTATCTCGACAGACTCTATGTTACCTCATTTTAGACCGGGATTTGGCTGGACGAGTTTTGACGCTCTGCGCAATTCCTCCCATAAGGCTTACGAAATGGCGGGAATCAAAAATCCCCGCGAGGAATTGGATGTGGCCGAGGTGCATGACTGTTTTTCCATTACCGAACTCCTTATCTATGAAGATTTTTCTTTCAGCCGTAGAGGGAGAGCCAGGGAAGATATTGATTCGGGCTTTTTTACCCGGGAAGGAGGGTTGCCCGTGAATGTGGACGGTGGACTGAAATGTTTCGGACATCCAATTGGGGCAAGCGGATTGCGGATGACCTATGAAATCTACAAGCAGTTGCAAGGTAAAGCGGATTTGCCGGAACGGCAGATTCCGGATGTAAGACTTGGCCTTTCCCATACCTTCGGAGGTCCGCCTCTGATTAGCGCAGTGGCCATTTTGGGTAATGAGAAAGGATAGAAAACTGAGAGGCGCAATGAACTCCTGTTTTTACTGTAGTAAGAAACATCAAAGTCAGCAACAGAGCAAGCTTTGAGTT
>CAYRSQ010000057.1:0-5108 GCA_964427055.1 uncultured archaeon | reverse complement strand
CGGCGGCGATACTTCCTATCTCATCTTCCATCTGGACGAATATCCCGCCCACCTTTAGCATGAACATGGCGGTATCGTTCATTATTTCAGATGATGGCGTAATCGGATATCCGGCGTAAAACCTGGCACCAGCATAGATCGCGCCTTCGGCTATTGCCTCATTGCCTTGTATAAGTCTTACATCTTGCTTCACTTTTTTCATACCAGCCCTTTCTTGGTACTTATCATATTATCTTACCCATCAACTATGTGTGTTGATGGTTTAAAGGCTTATTTTGATATTGCAAAGTACTTAAAAACCTTTCGGTGTTGTTTGTCAAGACCTTTGCCCCCCTCTAAACAAATAAAATTGCCCCCCCCTTTTTTAGTTTATCCTCTTAGGTTTGTCTTTTAGCCTATAGCTGGAACCGTTAATATAAATTTTTTTGGCGTGGTGGACCAACCGGTCGATAATGGCCGCAGCCATCAAGCTCTCCGGGAATAGGACCCATCCTCTTGAGGGCAGCGGTGTCGGCAAAAGTAAGACTCTATCTTCGCTTCGGTGAAGGTTCGGATGGCGAGTCAAAGTCAAAGGTCACACCGCAAGGAAGAAAGACACGGAATGCTGCATTTATCAGCCTGCTTTATACCAGCCGGGCGAAACGAAATCCCTCCCAGATAGCATTGCACACAAACCGCGGCTCCGCATAATCTCCGATGGGATATACCTCTGGTACGGTTTCCTTCAAACCCTCCCAATGCCCCTGTCGGGACCTGAGGCCCACCGCGATAACAATAGTATCCACTTTTAGTGAGATTTCCTCACCATCCTTGCCCCTGATGATCATTCCTTCATCGGTTATTTCTGTGGCCGTGGCATTTATATAAAACTTTACATCAGCCTCCTCGAGCAAGTCCACCAAATGCCTCCGATTTGCTGAATACATATTAGCGGCTATGCTATCCAGCATTTCCACAACGGTAACCTTTTTGCCCTTGCGTGCAAGGTGAAGGGCCGTTTCGCTGCCAATAAGGCCACCACCAAGCACGACTACCGATGCCCCGGCTTCACTTTTTCCCAGAAGCAGGTCAACGGCCGTGACCACATTTCTATTCTCAATGCCCGGAATATCAGGTATGATCGAAGTGCCCCCGGTGGCGATAAACACCACGTCAGGGCTCGTTCCCTTGACGAGCTCGGATGTTGCTTCCTTCCCGAGTTCAATGGTGACCCCAAGCTTTCGTATTTGTGTGGCAAGATGATCCAACAGTCTCTTGTACTCCACCTTAAAATCAGGGGCGGACGCTGGAATCAGATTTCCGCCCAAGGAGTTTTCCTTTTCCCACAAGATAACCTGATGTCCCCTGAGAGCCGCAATCTGGGCTGCCTCCATCCCGGCAGGTCCTCCGCCAATGACAAGCACCTTCTTCTTGACTTCTGCGGGCACGATGGAAAACTCCCTTTCTTTGCCAGTCATCGGGTTTACCGAGCAGCTCAGGTACTTTCGGTCGAATATTCGCTTAAGGCATTCGTGGTCACCAATACACGGTATGATGTCCTCCTCTCTTTTTCCCCTGACCTTGTTGGCCCATTGCGGGTCAGCGATGAGAGGTCTTCCTAACATAACGAAGTCCGCCTTGCCCTCTTCGAGCACGCTTTCTGCCAAAACCGGATTGCCAAGTTTTCCCACCGCTATGACGGGTATCTTAACAACTTCCCTTACCTTGGCGGCCAGATCGACCATGCAGCCTTCCAACTGGGTGGTGGGTGGATGCGCCCAATACCATGTCTCATAACATCCGGCATCAACATCCAGCGCGTCAACACCAGCCGCCTCAAGCCTACGAGCAATTTCAAGACCTTCGGGAATCTCGCGGCCTCCGGGAAAATAATGGGTAAGCCCGAACCTGTAGATTACGGGAAAGTCTGCTCCAGCGGCCTCCTTAATGGCCTTGATCACCTCAAGGGAAAACCTGAGCCTCCCCTCAAAGTCACCACCATATTTGTCTGTTCGCTTGTTCCATAAGGGCGTCATGAACTGGTCAAAAAGATAGCCTTCGTGCCCGTGAAGCTCCACCGCATCAACGCCAGCCTTTTTCAACAATCCAGCAGAAATCCCAAAGGCCTTCACCAGCTGTTCAACCTCTTCCGTAGTCAACGCGCGAGCCATCATCTTCGGGTCATGGAAACAAGGAAGCGGAGAAGGCGCTAAAGCGCCACAAGTCTCTAACTGACTGGCAGAAGCAACACGCCCTGTCCCTGCTGTCAGTTGCACAGCAAGCTTCGCACCATAGTCATGCACCGCGTCGGTGAGTTCGCTGAGGTGAGAAACGTAGATAATGCTATCAAGCAGAAGGTGGCGGCTAAGCGGTTTAATGGGCTCCTGCTCCATCTCTCGCGTCACCCTATGGGCACCGGTTATGATCAGACCTGTTCCACCTTTAGCTCGAGCTGTAAAGTATTCGATCCCGCGTTGTGACATCCTTCCATCAGGCTCTATAAGCCCCCCTATCCCCATCGGGGCCATCACAATTCTATTTTTTATTGCAAGCCTGCCTATCCTGCCGGGTTCAAATAACTTCATGGTTTATCCTCCTCGTTCTTGATATTAAGGGATTCTTGCTCTCTTGCCTTGCGTAATATGGCGAAGCACTATCCCGACAGTTCAGCGTATCCTATTGTTGACATGTATCATTCCTTTTACCACTTCCATCACTTCGAACATTCTGCGGTGCATCAACACTCTTTTCGAACGGAAATTAACGTCATCAACAAAGAGGTGCCTGATGATCTCTTTTGAAAGATCCCGCATACGCTATTTTTTAACTGCCTCTGTCAGTTCGGCATTGGTTCCGCTTATCTCCGTATGGAAAATCTTCCGACCACTCAGTCTTCTGGATATCATGCGAAGACTGAGTGTGCTTATCCCTGCCAGGAATATCAGGCTCAGGTCCCGACAGAGCTGCTCTTCATACTGCTTACTACGAGGAATTACCCGTGTGATAAATTCTCCCTTACGAACTCTCGGTACTTTAACCTCAATTTCTCCAAGGTTTTTTAACGTAAAGGCACGATCAGAGGAACCATTGCGATGATTAACATCTCCCTGACTACGTGCACGGGGCTCTCTTCCCAAAAAAGGGGTAAGTTCCGCGTTCATCATCGCCGTCGTATAGTCTCTGACAATTTCTCTGACATCCAGTTGAAACATTTCAAAGATCTGTTCCGGCTGCTTCTGAATCTACTTGAATACTTCTACAAGCTCAGCTACACTCACTTCTAGTTTCATGGCGCTTTCTCCTTTTAAAGGAAAAATACCTTTTTTCTACACCATTAAAAATTTACACAAGACACCTTACACCACCGCATTCAAGATCAGGAATATCTGATGCTCAAAGTTATAACCTCATTTATCAAAGAACCGAAATCAAGCTAATTTATGCACAATAAACCCGAAAGACCCATTTTTAACGCGGCTCGACGGGATTAAGTGTCACAGGAAGTGGTTTGAGCCCAAGACCTTCTGGATTGGTTGCAGGAGAAACCAACGCATTGTATACTTGCAAGGCATGAGCTTGACACCTGGCAAATGCTGTTGCGGCTTGACTGTAATAAAAAAGCGCCTCGTTGCCACTCGCAAATTGGCCTTTATAGCTCTTATTCACGCCCGCATAGTACTCGGTCACTGCTTGAGCAAATATTTCATTAAGTGCTGCGTATGGCGTATCTTTAAAGTCTAACTTTTGTAGCTCTAGATGTGCAGTACCAATGGTGTCGTTTGCTGCTTTCTTTGCCTCCTTAACGACTGCTTCTGGACTGGATGCTAGATTCAACTTAAAAAAAGAATGCGTAGGCGCTATCTGCCAGTATCCCCTGCCCGTTTTTCGACTTGCTGGCCCTGTACAGATGTAAAGCACTCCTTTATCGCCTTCACGAGGGAGTGCGACAACTGTGTCCATGTTACTTTGGTGGCATATTTGTTGATAGCCCGTGTGTCTCCACATCATCTTAGCAAAATCGACATCCACCTTACCTTGATAATTACTGAGGAACCCGAAAATTTCTTTATTTCGTGAAGGGCTACTGTTTGATTTCCATTTACCTGCGCATTTCATCTTGCTAATAAGAAAATCATTTGTAGAGAAGATAAAATCAGTTTCTCCCAAATATCCAGGTGTTCTGACATGTTTGAGCGCAGCAGTCCCCTCCACGACAAAAGCATTACCGCTAATATCAGAAAAATGAAGGTTCATTCCACCAGTTACAAAGTACGTTTTCCAAGGCAAGTACATATCCTTAGCCTCAGTCGCTGTCTTCGCAAATCGAATTAGATGTCCACAAAGGGCTTGAAACGGGATGCCATAATCCTTATCGATATCACGAAGACCTTGTGCTGCGTTGAGGCCAAGGAAAACGCCTTTGCTATTTATGGCTAAATGGTTACCCACTTCACCAGCCCGACAGGTAAGTATATAGTTTTCACCCTTATCTGGAAATGCAACTAGGGCCACTTGGTGAATAAATGTTGCGTCTCTGCTGTCGGCACAGAGCAAGCTTCCGTCAGCGGTAGTGGCACCCCAGGCTGACCAAATAGAGCATTGCTCCGGGGGGAGTTCGGCTACAGGAGAGGGGTAGTGAGCGTTTCCTGGTAACTTAAATAATCCGGTATTAATGAGCAGAATATCAATATATGAGATGTCATAACCAGCTGCAGCGGCTCCCGCAGCTATACCTTTCATAGCGTCTATTAATTCCGGGGCATACTCCTTAATGTAGTGCTGGGTCGCCTTGAGTTCGTGGCAGACTTGGTCGTAGCTGAAGCTCTTAAGCGCTGATGACCATCTATACTCCTTTACTCCCTCAATAAATTGTCCTGCCTGTTGACCATACTGGTAACCCATCTCATAATCTGAACCACTCACAATAACAACTGGCATAATGCTTGGTGGTGCTGGAGGCCTCAAAGCGTTTGTCGCTGGGAGGCCCGATGCTGATGCGTAACTGACAAGCGAAAATCCCAATACCAAAACTAAGAAAAAAGATGCAAAGCGTAGCAATAATTTTCTACTTTTCATCACTGCTGTCCAAATTAACTGAGAATTTCAAACATCCATATTGGTATTATTGC
>CAYRSQ010000056.1:0-5138 GCA_964427055.1 uncultured archaeon | reverse complement strand
AAATATTCCAAATCTGCTAAGTTTAACAATAGTTCTTGGCAAACAGATTTTGACTCTTTTAGCAAACAGTGAGGTTGCGGGAAATGCATATCTTGTTACACCCATTGTGGCTTTGGGAACGCTCTTTTACGGCCTGAATATCATCCTTTCAAACGTCCTGTTTGTACGCATGAAAACTTACGCAATGTTTAAGATGAATCTTTTTGCGGCAGTATTCAATCTGCTGGCAAATTTAATTTTGCTCTATTTTTTCAGAAACATTATAGTTGCTGCTATAACAACCTTTCTGAGCTATTTTATTGCTTTCATATACATCAATAAAATCATTAAAGTGGACTGGCCGGTTGATTTTCAGCCTGTTGTAATAATAAAGTCCGTGATCGCATCACTGTTTATGGTTGCCCTGTTGTTTTGGGTTTCATCCAAGGGAGGGTGGGATAACTCCGTGGCCATGCTCTGCGGCGAATTGACTTTGGGAATTATTGTTTATTTTGGGGTTCTTATGGCTTTGGGGGCACTTTCAAAAAAGGAAAAGCAGTTTCTGAAAGAATTCGTTTGCAGGTAATAGATATGCGCAATTCAAATAATAATATATTGATTATTTGCCGTGACTTAAAATCGGTGCGCAAACTTTCGAATTTCAAACCAGATGCTCAGACCCGATATATTCTGGCATCAGATGATCCAAGGGTTCATGACGCAACAAAAAAATATCCGTGGATAGATGAAATCTGCTGGATCGAGCAGATGGAGTCATTTTACAATGTTGCTGATGATGTCATTCGCCTGACAGAGATAGTGAATGAATGGTTAAAGACATTGGCCAATAATAAACATGGATTTTCAGAAGAATTGATGTTTTTTATACGCAGTGTTGAGAGTGGCATGACCACACAGCGAATACAGGATTTGCTGCTTTTGATTCGCTCTTATCATTTTTTGATTGATACTTATAATATTACCAGTGCCATAGTGATAATCCAGCCGGGCATGGGATGGGAAGATGACGTTTTGATAGAGACTGCTCGAAGCAGGAATGTTGGTATTAAATTTGTCGGACGATATTCTTTTAGTGCTTTGATTAAAAACACATGGTCTTTCTTGAAAATATATGCCAGGGCAGCATACTATGCAGTTAATGTTTTAAGATTCAAATTGTGTAATCGCTCTAAATCTAAAGAAAGCAAGGTGGCTGACAAGGAAATTGTTTTTCAACTTTGCAGTTCAGGTTACTATCACGTCGAAAATATAGTTCCTCTCATGAAAGCATTAAAATATAAGGGCTACAATCCGGTTGCTCTTTGCTGGCATTCAGATGAAAGATGCACAAAGGATCCGGGTGCAACGCAGATTAGGCGGGAAGGACTACAAGCTGAGCAACTGGAAAAATGGTGTTCTTCTTCTGATATGCGAAGAAGCATCTTAGGCGTTTTCTGGACATGGAAAAAGGCGAAAGAAAAAAAATGCGAGTTTTTATCACATCCAGCGTTAAATTATCGGTTGATGCCTCTCGGAGCTATGCTCTGGCCCTCTGTCAGGTTCTTTATTATAGCAGAACTTCCTCAGTCTTATAGACTTTGCCAAACCTTAAAAAAATACTTCAAAAGTCACACGCCGCTTGCGATTAAGTTATGGGGGGCAATTGCATTGAAACAAGGATTTCTGGCATATAAAAGTTTGAACCCTCAAAAAAGACCTTTAGTTTTCTTCTATGCATTAGGAGCATATATTGATTGGCCTTATGAAGAACCTGACAGCCAGACTGATTTGCTATTTGTTGCTGGTGAAACTCATAGAAAAATGGTGAGTAGGTCAAATTGGATACCATCGGCCAACATTAAAATCTCCGGTCAGGCGAAGTACGAGATGCTGGATGAATTTAGGGAAAAAAACAGTCCGGAGCAATCTTGTCTAAAGCTGAAAATACCGTTTGATTTTACCACATATATATTTGTGGATCCTGGCTGGGCACTCAGAGGGTATCTTTCGACAAATGAACAAGCAGCTGTTATAAGTTTTCTATTGAAATTTGCCAGCAAACAACCGTCTGTGGCCTTAATAATCAAACCACACCCTGCCCATAAACCTGGAATTTTGGAATCTTTAATTGACGATCATGCCTTGAAAAATACATTTCTTATCGATAAAAATATGTTGCCCTACCACGCGCTCAATGCCTCAGATTTACTAATTAGTAAATTTTCTACACTTGGCATAGAGGCTATGCAATTTGATTGTCCTATCATAAGCTGTATTTTCGATGGCGAACAGCGTTTTAATATTTACGAAGGGGCTGCCGAATATATAGACGGAATTGAAAATCTTGAAAATTTATTGCTTAAATTGGTAACTGATAATGATTTCAGGCAGAAATGGCGCGACAGTCACCTGCGAATGCAGAAGGCTTTTTTGACAGAGTACTTTTGCGAAATGGACGAACCGCCTGCAGTTTACCAGGCCAAAGTGTTAGATGAGTATCTTAAGGAAATATGGGCGAAATCTGCTAGGGCGGGGCAAGTAAATCACTGAGGCTAACAGGCACGATCTAAGCGCTGTAGCGAAATACCCCATTAGTCAATTTCTCAATTAAACTCCCATAATCATTATAATACAGGAACCGATGAAACCAAAAGTAAAAATAATCTGTACTATTGGACCCTCCTCATTCAATGAAGGTGTCCTTAAAAGGTTTGAGACGCGAGGTGTTTCAATTGTTCGAATAAACCTCTCTCATGTCGATTTAGAAGAAATAGAGGACTTTATTGTATTCCTCAAAAAATTTAACACACCGATTGCTATCGATACAGAGGGTTCCCAGATCAGGACTGGGTATATCGACCATGGTTCGGTCACATTTCACAGCAATGATATTATTAAAATTCATAACTCCGAGATATGTTCTGACTCAGGAAATATATATTTCACCCCTTATAATGTTGTTGATTTTTTTAAGCCGGGCGATCTGATAGCTTTGGATTTCAATTCAGTATTATTGCGGGTGGAAGATGTTTCGCCACTGAGCAGTGAGGGTTTTATTAAGTGCAGAGTTATTATAGAGGGATCTATTGGGAGTCGAAAGGGAGTCTATTGTGATTCTATAACGAGCATATTACCCACATTCAGCAAGAAAGATTTACACGCAATCGAGTTATCGAAACGATACGGCATAGTTCATTTTACTCTGTCATTCATAAACAGTGCGGAAGAAGTAAAAGAGTTTAAATGTCTTTATCCGAAAGCGGTTGCATACGCGAAGATAGAAACCTTAGAAGGATTGAAAAACGTAGAATCAATAATGAAGCATGCCGATGGCATTTTGGTTGATAGAGGGGATTTGAGCCGTGAAATTCCAGTAGAGAAGATACCGTTAGTACAGAAGTATTTAATCGGAAAAGCAAATTTAGCAAACAAAGAAGTTTTTATTGCATCAAACTTGCTGGAAACCATGGCGACAGAGCTAAAACCCTCGAGGGCGGAAGTTAACGATGTTGTAAACACTATAATTGATGGTGTCAGCGGATTTGTACTTACAAAAGAAACCGCAGTGGGAAGATATCCTGTAGAAACGGTAAACATGATGAATAACCTGATTCAGCAGGGAAAAGGGGCACAGCCTCAATCATTAAAAGTGAACAATTCTTTTATACGATTCACCGGCCCATCCCCTGCTAAAGATATAGATTATTTGATAGACAGGGACACTCACGGATTTTTGATTGAACCGCATGGAGGCAAATTGGTAAATCTTTTTCTAGATGGGACTATATATGAAGATTTGACTCATTTGCCACGATTATCAGTGAGCGAAGATATCTTGATGGACCTGGAACAGATTGGTATTGGAACCTTCAGCCCACTGGAAGGATTTTTGAACAGAAGTGATTATCAAGGTGTTTTGAAAAACATGCGATTAACTAATGGGGTACCCTGGTCAATTCCGATTATCTTGCCTGTAAATAAGGAGGAAAAGTACAGACTGAAGATTGGCGAGGAGATTGCGATCGGAGCCAAGGACGACAATTCAGTATATGGAGTGTTGGAACTCGAGGAAATGTATCCCTTTGACAAAGATGAGTTTGCACAAGAAATTTATCTTACTACTGACAGCAAGCATCCAGGCGTCCAAAATTTGAAAACATGTGGAAATTACTTACTGGGGGGCAAAATCAAACTGCTTCGAAGGAACCATACAAACTTTTCACGTGTCAGCCTGACTCCCAGGCAAGTAAGGAACATCTTTGAAAGTTTGGGATGGTCAAAAATAGTTGGATTTCATACAAGAAATGTTATCCACAGATCTCATGAGTTTATTCAGTTGCAGGCAATGGAGAGATGCGGTTGTGACGGTTTATTTATACATCCGGTTGTTGGGAAAAAGAAGAAAGGGGATTACACAGCCGAAGCAATAATACAGAGTTATGAAATTATGATAGAAAAATATTACCCCAGAAACCGGGTTGTTTTTGGAGTCTTTTCAACTTATTCGAGATATGCTGGTCCAAGAGAAGCAATCTTTACAGCACTGTGCCGGAAAAATTTTGGGTGTAGTCATTTCGTTGTTGGAAGAGATCATACCGGTGTCGGTAATTTTTATGATCCCATTGCATCCCAGAAAATTTTTAATCAATTCAAAGATCTTGGAATCGAGCCCGTATTTTTTGGTGAGATCGGTTATTCGAAAGAATTAAAGCGCTATACGAGCAGGGAAGAATGTGGTAGCGAGGATCTATTGAACATAAGTGGGACAGAAGCGAGAAAAATGTTTACACAAAAGATGTTGCCCCCAGAATGGTTTATGCATCCGGAGATTTCTCAGTTGATTCTAAATAAGCTATCAAACGGTGAGGAAGTATTCATATCATGAAGGCATTGGTGTTATGGTTTACCGGTCGATCTGGCAGCGGCAAAACAACGATTGCCAATCTGGTTTGTGAGAGGTTGCAGGATAAAGGGGAAAAAGTAATGATCATTGATGGAGATGTAGTCCGCGACACGATCCATAGAAATTTGAAATTTACTCCTGATGACATAAAAGAAAATAATAAACTTATTGCGTTAATGTGTAAAGAAAACCTGGGACAGTATGATTATATTTTAGTGCCTATTATCTCGCCTTTTCGAGAAAACCGGAATTTTGC
>CAYRSQ010000055.1:0-5467 GCA_964427055.1 uncultured archaeon | reverse complement strand
CGGGATTATAAATTGTCTTATGTCTTTTTCTGTTATCATTTTGTTGACTTCAACAGCTTCGTTTTTTCACTTTCTCCCCAAACACGGCACTCCTCGGCGTAATTATTGTATGCAACGAATTCTGCCGTTGTTTTGGGCGGGTCGACGCGCAGCATTTTTATTTCATCGTTAATTGAATATTTTCGTCTGATCCTCTCCACGACCTGCTCATTAATCAGGGCAACCTGTGGTACTTCAGTCTCTACCAGATATATCTGTGGGGGCTGCTCCGGCAGTATAATCGAATCAGGCACACTCACATACGTCCAGCCGTCGATAGTGGCAAGTTCTTGAACTCGCTCCTTGGTCTTCAGCAGGTTATAGTCAGGCTCAATAAGACAGTATGTAGTTATGGCATCGGTAATTTTTCGGTATTTGTAAAGTTTTACCATGTGCGATTTCCTCCTTTAAAATCTTAATCATATACGTTAATTCACCTTTTTTCTTTTGTAATATTCCATTCGTAGTTTCCGGGAGCATTCTTTGCAACACTCATCTAAGCCCTTTAAATTTCCAATTTAATCAGGGTAACAGGCCGCGCGAAAACCGACATAGTGGGGCGAATTCGTTCGATTGCTGTTCCAATAGACATTCCAAACTCCCGCAGACGAGCTGTTGCTCCAAGCGCCGGCCGTGAGCAGGCACAAATCACTAACAATGTATTGATAGAAATAGTCTTTGCCGAATAGGTTTGTGCCTGTCGCGTCAACGCCTGTCTCATCTTGCGGGATTCCAAGCCCGGTCAAAACCCATCCTGCGCCGGACGTAGAGGGTGACAAAACCTGGTTGACGCCAGAACCAAAGCGCATCCCGTACGCATATCCACTCTTAAACGGCGGGGTTAATGAATCCATCATTGCCGCAACGCCGGTTGCGCCCCAGTGGTCTGTAGCTACGGTAGCGCCGGCCGTAAACGTTTTCATGGCGGTTGCTTTTTTAGCGGCGTAGAATACACCTTTTTGAACCGTTCCACCCGATCCCCATGCGGATAACCCACTGCTATCTAACACAATGGTAAAATGCTTCGTATTGACTGTGGTTGTGATCTGCCATATTTTATCATTTATGGCGGTAGCCAGAGTCCCGGCCGCAATAGCTGCTATCTGCACAAAGTCGCCCGTTGTCAGCCCATGATCTGCGGTGACGGATATTTCCGCCGGGTTAGCAGCAGTAATTCCGTCAATAGTTAATGCGGCAGGGGCTATAGCGGTTACGCCGATTGAGATTTCGTACATTCCACCATTTAAATCTGCGGCTCCGCAGGACTGTCCGTTATGTGTCGTTTTCTCCAAAGCCACCCCCGATCCGGTGCGCCCGGAATTACTATACCCATCTGATGTGTAAGTGACCGTCGCGTCATCTGTGTCTTTGAGCGCGTTAGAATTATTGCCCTTCGGATAATTATAAGTCGCGTGGTACCAGGCGCAGTAGGTATCGGTCTGACTGTATTGCCCGTGCGCCAGGGAGAGCATCGCCAACGCCGAGCGAACAAACTGCGACGCGCAGAAAAATCTCGACGATGCGTTAACCGCTCCATTAACACCATCCCTTCTGTGCGCCAGATCAATCGCGGAGTAATAAAAATTCGCGCCGCCGGTCAGGTCGGCGAAGGGATTATGCGTTGACGCAGATGACAGCGGCTTGCCGTTTGGTAAAGATGAGGCGATGTAACCTGTAGCGCCCCAGGCATTTTTGCTGCATTTGTATTTATCGACGAAAAACCCTACTTGCTCGACATTACCATCCCAAAAAGCCCTGTGCAGGGCGTAACCATCAACGTTAGCCAATTCCTCGGTAGCGTAGGTTTCTGTGCCTCTGATTGATATTGAGTTTTTCCCGTGAGTGATCAGGGTTTTATTAAACTCAAAACCAGTTCCAAATCCTTTGGTGGAGTCGCCAGCGGAGCCGCTATAAACTCCATACCCGGATGAATCTACCCCGATAGTGTAAGAGTTATCATTAACCCGTGTTACCGTAAAAAACAGGTTATTAACCTGCGTCATGCCGCCTACGTTGCAGATAAAAATTATATCCCCGTTAACGTAACCGTGCCCAGTCTGCGTTACAGCAGCGGGATTTGCTTGCGTAATTGCTGTGATCTGGTTGGTTGCCCACGTGTGCATCCGATAGTAAAACTTGGGCACAAAAACCATTATCGAACCATCGGCGTACTGGTAATTTCCGTAGTTGGGATGCCAAACTTGGTTATAGCCATCCATCGGTGTAAATCCGGAAGGAAGATTTGCTACCGGACAGATACCAACGCCAAACCCGATTTGTCCAGGTGTTCCGATTTTCCCAACATTGTTAAAATCCAATACCGCCTTGATGTTCGCCGGAGTCGTAGCCTTATCCGTAGCCGTGCCTGTTACCGTTTCGGCATCGGTGGCAAGTTCAATTAAACCTTTTGCAGATTCTGTAGCAGAAGTTACCCACGCATCAAGTTTGGCTCCTATATCAGACAAAGGAACTGTTGACGCACCCGGAGTTGCATTTACAGGCAATCCATTTTTAAGAGTTTTACTGTTTGCTCCATTCCACTGAGGAAGATAATCCGCTGAATTAGTTGCTGGCCCAAGTACATCCCCTACAGTAGAAAGTAACCATCCAGAACTTAATTTACCAGCCGTATTGGCCCGTGGTACAGCATTTGACTTTGGAGTCTGACTAATCTCATAGCCGACTGGAGGATGTAATGGTTGGGCAAAAACAGCACCGCCAGCCATTAGTAAAAATATTAAAATGTATAGCCAAATTCGTTTCATTTTACAATACCTCCTTCCTTAACGATATAAAGATCCTTCTGCTTCCCCAGCCGAACAGACTGAACAGTACAATCGATACATTACACCATCATTTGCATCCTGAACATTGGTCTCGATGTCATCAGTGAAGGAAGATACATCTTTCACTGTCACACCATTGTCTCGTGTTCGCTGTAATATAATGGTACCAGACCAATCGCTGGACACTTCAATACTCAGACCCAAGCTCTTGCCTTTATTCTTAGCTGGGCTTATCCATCCAGTGGCCTCAGCAGCCGCATCAAATGTTGCACTAAATTCTCTTTCCATCTTACTACCTCCTGTAAATTATTATTACCATGATTTTGCTACTCTCTTACCAGCCAATTCTTTAAATGCCCCACTTGCGGCATCCACTTGATCCTTATAAGTAGAGAAGGGAAAGAACCGATGCTCCTCAATGAACTCATGATTCCAGTCACCACGCAATAACATCACATTACCATTATTAACTTGGACTGAGTAAGGGTCGGCACGATAGACCTTATCTCCTACAGGACGATCCTTACCAGCCGAGTGACCAGCCAGATTTCTGATAGTTGCATCCGCACTTTCTTTTCCACCACTACCTGGCTCCTGCTCAACAAATACCCGTGTAGAGATTACTCCTTCCTGCACATCCGCCTCCGCCCTTCCTTTGATTATATCTTCCCTTACTTCCGCAGACCATTGCCCACGCTTGCAATCAGTAATGATAAACTTGCCATTCTTCAGCTTAATCATTCTCACCCCAGCAGTATAGGCCCCACTACCAGGAGTCCCAGCCTTATCCCAATATCGAACTATCTGCATAAAGTTAACAGGGATGGGCAAAGAGTCAATGATTTGAAAGAAGTCAACTTTAAACATACCACCACCGGGTGGTGTAGGATTCTGCCCTATTTGTCCAGCATAGCCATATTGACCCAGGTCGGCCTCAAGGTCTTTTAGTACGGGCCACGACATTCTCACTGGGTCTAATAAACCATCCTCATATAGGTCTTTGAGTTCGGGGGGATTTACCTGTTTGGCATAATTACGTATTTCTCCGGGTAGGCATATTAATTTAACATTGGCCTTCTTCTTGGCTAACATATGACCCGTGGGGTCATCCTGATGAAGCCTCTGCATAATCATTATTGTAGGAGTAACGGCCTTGTCAACCTTTCTGGTCGAGAGGGTTTGTTCAATCCATCTATTCGCCGTATTTAATTTTACTTTACTTGCAGCTTGTTGAGGATTGAGAGGGTCATCAACGATTAGAATATGAGCATGAAATCCAGTCAGGGTACCACCAACGGATGTGGAATATCTATTACCACCAAAATTAATCTTTGTCACCCGACCTGCTTCATTAAACTCTTTCCTTACCAATCGGAAATTTGACTTGGTATCCTTATCCTGCTTTATGTCCAGGTCGGGGAAGTAGGTCTGAAATTTCTTTGACCTTACAATATCCCTGCTAAACTCAGCATGCTCCAATGACAGACTATCAGAATAGGAAGAAACAATAAAACGTATCCAATGCCAATTAGTCCAGCACCAAGGCTCAAACATTACCGAGCAGGTTATTGATTTGGTGGTACCTGGGGGAACATTAATTATAAGGTCATATTCACGCGGTTTATTATCAGCCACTTGGCGGGCTAACTTCTCCAATTCCCTACAGAGGTATTCTATGTGCCAATTTGGTTTAAACTCATCCGTAGATACTTCCTGCCAAAACTCCTTCATAAAATAAAAAAGAGACCGCCGACATTTCTCCGCCCGAACCTCTGTAAGGTTATAAGTGGAGCAAAGTCGTTGGACTCTCTCTTGTATAGGATATTTGGTTCTCTTCAGTATTTGAGCGGAACTATTCAACACCCTGCTTGTGCCCCCAGTGTAAAATGAATTACTCTTTCTTACCTGATAAAGCCTGCTCTAATAATTCCAATGCCTCATCCGTCATTCCACTCAGTGTCACTCTTTGGTCTGTCCTGATAGGATTACCACCGGCCCCGGATAATTCATGCTTCTCTGCCTGACCCAGGTATTGCTTCCCAAGCCATACCAACATTGTCTTATCCCCTTTGAGGGCTAACTGGAACTGCTTACGCCTTAGGCTCTGTCTCCCTCCAGCGCTTTTAATAGCCCAATAGTCTTGGAAACCCATTCCCTGTTCTTCCAATAACTTAACATCAAGGACCTCATAGGATATGTTCAGAATACTGGAGCACTCTGCCCCTGTACACTGTATCTTACATAGGCCATCCAGGACCTTATAGTTTATTTCCTTCTTTGGTCTCCCCCCTTTATTTTGAGGTTTATTGGGAGGATTTATAGAGTTTTTAGTCCTGACCATTGTTTTTCTTTATTTTCTCAATATTATTGGATAGTTATGTATAGTTTTTAGGGATATTTCCCTTATGACTCCAATATTAGTGTTTTTTTATGGTCAGACAAGAAAAAAATGAGAAAAACACCAAATACTTTATAACCTATTGATTTCTTAACTGATTATTTTTTTAACAAATGTTAAAATAAAGCTTGATTTTCCCCTTTTTTAATAATATTATAGGGGTAACCTTTAAAATGGGGCAGGGGGAAAATGGAAATGCTCGGTGAGGAAATTTTCAATATCGGATACTTCCTGACCAAAGAGA
>CAYRSQ010000054.1:0-5562 GCA_964427055.1 uncultured archaeon | reverse complement strand
TCGTAACTCAGATATTTCAAGTGATACTTGTCGATGCTCAGCACCAGCGTATCGAGACCACTGGATTTAAGTGTCGTCACTGTGTCCTCGCCGGAGTTTATGAATGAACCGTTGCTGTTGGACGATACACGTTTGAATCCATAAGTTTTAGCCAACCTTATGATATCCAACCATTTGTCGAAATCAGTCGACGGCTCGCCTCCTCCTGTGATATGCAGTTTGTCGAATCCCTCTTTTCTAGCATGGCCGAAAAGCTTTTCACACGTTTCCATGTCGATGTAATTCTTTGTTTTAGATTTCAGGGCTCCGCAGTGCTCGCATGAGAAGTTGCAATAGTCAGTCGGTATCAATACGAGCGTTTTCATGGGCATCCCTGCTATACTGTTCTGTGAATATCAATAAATATGGGACTGGACAGAATCCGGGTTTGCGGAATGCTCCCGGCGGGATTTGAACCCGCGTCTCCTGCTCGAGAGGCAGAGATCCTTGACCGTACTAGACGACAGGAGCCTTTGAAAACATATGAATTTACCATTTATAATATTAACATTTGATGGGCCCGGAGGGATTTGAACCCCCATCTACCGGTCCGAAGCCGGCAGCTCTATCCAAGTTAAGCTACGGGTCCTTGAAACTAAAGATAGATTCTATTCATATAATACTTTGTAAAAAATCGGAAGCGCCCCTGATCGGATTCGAACCGATGACCTACTGGTTAACAGCCAGCCGCTCTAACCGCTGAGCTACAAGGGCACAGGTTGTTAAATTAGATTGTCTTTCTAATTTAAATTATTTTTTTATCCTCCTAAAAAGGAAAAAGAGGAAATCTGGGAACTCATGGATTGATTCTCGTCATAGTCCTCGGGAATGCCACTGCGTCCCTGATATGTTCGAGTTTCAGTATCCACATCAACAGCCTCTCTATGCCCATCCCGAAACCGGAATGCGGTACTGTACCCCATTTCCTTAGGTCAAGATACCATGCATAGTCGCTCGGGTCTAGATTGTCATCGTTTATCCTCTTCATGAGTTGTTCGTAGTCGTGGATTCTCTGCCCCCCTCCTATCAGCTCGCCGTAACCTTCAGGAGCCAGCAGATCCGCAGACATCGTGACCTTCGGGTTCTCCGGATCAGGCATATGATAGAACGCTTTCACACCCTTCGGATACTTGTAGACGAAGAAAGGAACTTTGTGCTTCATGGTCAGTACTTTTTCTTGCAGCCATGTCAGGTCATCCCCCCATTCAATCTTCTCGCCTTCCTGATTGATCATCTTGATGGCATCGTCGTATGAAACCCTCTTGAACGGGGGCTTCACTGATAGCAAGTCTTCTGGGTCTCTGCCGAAAAGCTTCAGTTCTTCTGGCATCTCCTTCGCTATGGTATGACATATGTAAGATACGAACTCTTCCTGCATCTTCATCGTACAGTCCAGGTCGCAGAATGGCTCCTCGACTTCGAGGTGCCAGAACTCCGTAAGATGTCTTCTGGTCCTCGATTTTTCCGCACGGAAGCTCGGAGCTATAGTGAATATCTTCCCGATGCTTGATATCGCGGATTCAGCGTAGAGCTGCCAGCTCTGCGTGAGGTACGCTTTCTTTCCGAAGTAATCGACTGGAAACAGCGTCGAACCGCCTTCGCAGGCCGCCGATATGAATATCGGCGACTGGAACTCGTAATAGCCGTGGTCAAGCAGCCACTTCCTCGCTATGTTCATGACAGCTGATCTTAGTTTCAGCATGGTCTGTGACTTCCTGTCCCTGAGATGGAGATGCCTGTTGTCAAGCAGGTAATCAACACTGTGGTCGGGCTTGGATATCGGGTAGTCTTGTAGAGCCTTGGATATTATGTGGACCTTCTTTATGGTCACTTCATGACCGCCTGGCGCCCTTTCGTCCGCCTTGGCCTCGCCCTCAATTGCAATGACAGATTCGATGTTCAAAGAATCTATATCGCTGAATTCCTTCTCGCCAATATCGTCTTTCTTTATTGTGCACTGGATGAAACCACTCCTGTCCCTCAATTCAAGGAACTGGATGCCGCCGCTAGACCTCTTGTTGGATATCCAGCCCCTCAGCTTTACTTCACCAGTCATACCTCCAAGTATCTCTCCTATCCCAATGAAATCGTCTTCTCCTATTGTTACATCACTCATTTTTCATCTCCTCTCCTAGTTTTCTCCCCGGTATCTTCGGGAACAGCGAAGCCTCAGATATGTCGCCCAAATCGCAGATAAATTTAGTCAGTCTCTCCACCCCGACTCCGAAGCCGGAAGTCGGCTTAAGTCCTGATTTAATTATATCCAGATAAGACTTAAATGAATTTATCTGGCTAGGGTCTATCTTCCTAGCTATCTTTTCGTATTCAAACTCCCTTTCGCTGCCAGACGACACCTCTCCGTGCCCCTCGGGCAGTATCAGGTCGAAGTCCAGCAACGTATCCCCATCCGTCTTGTACAGGAATCCCCTGTCAGATATTATCTTGGTCGGGAATCTGGTTATGAAGAATGGCTTCCCGACGTGTTCCGACATCTTCTTCTCGAGGTCCCATGTTATGCCGTTGTCTCCTGAGTCGAATCCTGCTTTTTCCGCATCCTTTAGGAACTGACTGTAGGTTATTCTCTTGAACGGAGTCTCCATGTCTCCTATGTCCCTTCCAAGCACCCCGAGCTCCTCCTGGCACGATTCCTTTACATCGTCCACTACATACTTTATCATATCTTCCAGTTTTGACATGGCCTTTTCCATATCCCCTTCCATCTCCACCTCTATCTGGTAGAACTGGGAAAGATGCCTTCCGGAGTTCGTATATTCCTTCCTGGAACACGGCATGAACGAGAATATGTCACCGAACTGGGTGACCAGTATCGGCTTGTGTATGGTAAGCGCGCTCATGAGTTTGTAACGCTTGCCGTAATAGTCTATCTCGAAGAAATCAGCATCCCCTATTCCGGTGTCAGTAAACATCTCGAATATGGGAGGCAGCATCTCAGTGAATCCCTCCTTCTCAAGGAATCTCCTTGAGGATCTCGCAATCTCGCTCTGTATCTTGAACACAGCCTTTCTTCTTTCCATCTGAGCATCTCGCTCAATTCCGATATTCACCCTTCATCATATACACCTCTTGTTTTTGAGACCAACCTCTAGATCTGGTCTTTTGTTATTGTAGAATTGTGTAGTAAGGGCTGGATAGGTCTCAGAATTCGAGTATATTAAAACATCCACCCTTCACATTTTACACCTTTCTTTAATTGAGGAAGGAGGATATTTAAAACTTTGGTTCATTCCTTTAGCAGAAATGAACACAGAAGTCAGCCTTGGTAAAACCGGCCAGGTACCGAGCGATTGCCCGGTTGACACTCTTCCAGAAAATATATATTGCGTAATATGCTTTGCACGCCATTACAGAAACTAATCTAATGAAAAACATATTTTGCAGTATATTGTTCTGTATAATTATATTCTATGTAATATGTTATTTGAAACATGTTTAAGAAATATTATATTGTTGATATATAGTAAACAGTATACAAAACGATTTATAACATGTAAAATAAAAGAAGTAATAGGTTTTGGTTTAGGTTTTAGGTACGGTCAGTTACATTGGTCTAGTTCTTAGGTATAGATAATAGTCGAAGCCCTAATAAACGGTTTTCGATTGTCCGAAATAT
Source organism: uncultured archaeon (assembly GCA_964427055.1). Lineage (GTDB taxonomy): Archaea > Aenigmatarchaeota > Aenigmatarchaeia > CG10238-14 > SCSR01 > CAYNTH01. Next base: position 1,892 of record CAYRSQ010000054.1, on the reverse strand, counting down.
ATGTTATAGTATATTAAAGAAAATGAAACAAGTCGAGGAGGATGAATGTATGAATTCGATAGTAAACAATGCCCTGAAAAAAACAATGATGGATGATTCCCCACAGAACAAATTCAGGCTAGAGAGCACTTCCGGTGCTACTTATGCCAACGTTGACTACTACAAGCTCGCTGAGCAGGAGTTTGGCTTCTCTATCAAGAAGGCAAAGATAATCGTAGTGGGCTGCGGAGGTGCCGGGCAAAACGCCGTTACAAGACTAACAGAGATCGGCGTCGAAGGCGCAACTACAGTCTCATTGAACTCCGATGCGAAGCACTTGGCTGTAGGCAAGGCGGACAAGAAGATACTAATCGGAAAGGAACTCACTAGAGGTTTGGGATGCGGTGGATATCCTGAAGTCGGCAAGAAGTGCGCCGAAGAGAGCAGGAACGAACTCAAGGAAGCCATAGAAGGAGCTGACTTGGTATTCGCGGTAGCTGGACTCGGTAAAGGAACAGGAACAGGAAGCATACCTGTGGTATGTGAGATGGCAAAGCAGCAAGGCGCTATAGTGATAGCCGTAGTGACCATGCCGTTCAAGCTGGAAGGTTCCAGGATAGCGAAAGCTGAGGACGGACTGGCTTCATTGAGGCAGGTCTGCGACACTGCGATAGTCATAGAGAACGACAAATTGCTCAAATTTGCGGGTAACTTGTCGATTCAACAGGCTTTTGCAGTTGCGGACGAGCTGATAGCAAGCATGGTTAAGGGAATCACTGAGACCATAACGCTGCCTAGTTTGGTCAACTTGGACTACGCGGATGTAAGAGCTGTGATGCACGCGGGTGGCGTAGCTGCCATAGGCGTGGGCGAAAGCAACAGCAGTGACAGAGCGAAGGACGCCATAACGAGAGCGTTGCTCAATCCGTTGTTAGAGGTGGACTATACAGGCGCAGCTGGAGCTTTGATTCACATAACGGGTGGACCTGACATGAGACTGGATGAGGTAAGCGAGATAGGTGAGGCTGTTGCCCAACACTTAGATCCTTCCGCGCAGGTATTCTGGGGAGCCAGGATATTGCCTGAATTCGAAGGGAAGATCCAGGTGATAAGCATAATAACAGGAGTAAAGTCACCTTACATCTTGGGACCTGTCAGTTTCGAGAAGCCTGTTATCAAAGAGATAAGCCAGACTTTGGGTATAGACGTCATAAGATAATCTTATGGCATCTGCCTAGGGAATCAAAGACATCTTTTGATGTCTCCCCATTTACTTTATTTAGGGAGATGTTAAAAACCTTAAAATCGGAGGAGTTGAAAACCGTGGAAGACGACGAAATATGGGACCCACTTTCAGCTGAGGAAGAGATGTACGAAGACGAAGAGGAGTTTTGGTAACTTCTTTATTTTTCGTTGTTTTTACCTGACTCTGCCTACACAGCAGAGTCGATTTTCCTATTTTGGTTCATTCAGAATGGATGTTGCTATACTGAAGATAAGAAAGACAAGTGTAAAAAGAAAAATAGGAAAGGTCCGAGCAGGCTCGAATCCCGTTTATTCCATTTCTGAATTAGGAGAAGTTTCGGCGTCTGGCATGTTTGTTATGTGCTTTATTAGCATGACGTCTCCAATCGACTGGACCATCTGGAACGGGATTATTATTCCTTTCTTCCCGCCAACCATCTGTCCGAGAACACCGCTCTTTGCGGCCTCGATCACGACCGACCTCATCTTGAATCTTGACAGGTCGAACTCGACGTCTGAAACCTTGCCAGCGTAGTATCCTTTTGTAGTGAACACGTCTTTCCCAAACATGTCTCCTATGTCCTTAACGCTTATTGCCATGGTTTGATATCACCTATAAATCAAAAGTTATTACTTATTATTTGTGGTTCAGAGATTAATATTTATCA
>CAYRSQ010000053.1:0-5565 GCA_964427055.1 uncultured archaeon | reverse complement strand
GCTGAAGACAGAACCCTCCACGAGATGGAAACCACTTTCATTCTAAAGGTCCAATAGCAGTCGAATTCGTATAGAAGGTGAGATTTCGTTTTCTCTGCTTCGAAATACGAATCCGTCTTCAAATCTGTTGTCTTCGCGACAATCCGTTAGTGCTCCTTGTCCTTCGGTGGATTTGGGTCTTTGCCTGGTGAGATTGTGTCCTTGCTTCGGATTCTCCCGTCGACGCCCTTAGTTGTCAGCTCACCACCGCCTTGATTACCTAGCATTTCTTTTGCTGATAGTTCGGCCTCACGCTGCGTACTGTGAACACTCGAAGCCCGACCAGCATCGTTCCTCTTGTTTTCCCAGTTTCCGTCAGGACGTCTAGACACAGTTCTGTCTCTACCTTTACTCATAACTTGAACCTCCTAGCACTCAAATTGCGACCGAAATTTTAATAGAGGCTGACAGTGAAAACCATAATCAGCGGGAACCCGCCGGTAACCAGAACCAAAAATCTCTTTTGTTGAGGAATCATACCATATACTGGTTTATTTATAAACGGCAAGGTTCACAAGTCACTATAAAAGAGTGGCTGAAACAAAAACACATATCGACTTAATGAACGAATGGGGCACTCCTCAGGATACGCCTAAAACTTAAATCGTAACAAATGCTCCCTAATAAGTGTCTAAGGCACTGGCAATGTAAAAATCTGGTTACCTTCGCTTCGTTAATGTATAATGATGAAAATGGTCACGGTCGTAACTCAGAACAACATCCTCAGCAATCTGGAAGCACAAAGGGGACATAAATACGCCCTGTTGATAGGAGCTGGAGCCTCCCATAGCTCCGGTATACCCACGGCTTCCGAGATCTGTAATGAACTGACAAAACTCCTCTATATATCGTCTCGTGGTGAAAATGCAAATCGGTTGCCGTATATAGATCTCGAAGAAGCTATCATCTGGCGTGACCAACAGGAATGGTACAGGAGCCGGGGTGAAGAGAACGCGTATAGCATACTCATGCGGATGTACAACCAAACCGAAGCGTCACGCCGCAAGTATTTGGAAAACCTGTTCGAAGGTAAGCGACCTAACAACAGTTTATTTCATCTAGCAGTGGCAATCAAGCGCGGCGTGTTCGATATTGTTCTTTCAACGAATTTTGACCGTCTCATTGAAGACGCTTTGCGAGTAGTCGATGCGAAGCTCCCCGTAGTTGTGGACCACGAAGCGCGCATCGAGACGTTTAGACTAACAGAAAATCGGCCTAAGGTCATAAAGTTGCACGGTGACTTTCTTTATAATCCGGCAAACTTAGATTCAGAAACTGATGAAATACTTTTAAACATGAGGGAGAAACTGGTTAAAGTCTTAAGTGAATATGGACTCATAGTTGTGGGTTATGGTGGTAACGATAAGTCTATCCTGAATATTCTCGAAACGCTTGCTAATACACCTGAGGGGATTCCATATGGGCTCTATTGGCTTCATAGGGCTGATGATACGCTCAATCCCACAATATTGAATCTGCTTGATACCTGCCATAATTGTTTCCGATGCGAGATCGAATCGGCGGACAAGTTTTTTCAAGCTGTTACTGCACACCTTGGTTTGAAAGATGATGTCCTGTCAACACGTGTAGACCAGTCAGTTCCAGTAAAAGTAGAGGCAGCAAGTACGGCATCGACCGCTGTACATCAGCCTACAGGGGCTTTTCGCCTTCACGATGCGTCTCCTGCCAGCTTCTCGGTAATAGAGCTTGGTTTGGTTAAAGATTTCCTTTCGAAACTGGAGACCGCGCGAACCACCGTCACTGATGCCGATATAATTAAGTTTTTGACGGATGAGGGTTTAGTAATTGTTGACGATGGCTCTTCATTAAAACCATCATACAGTGGTTTGTTGCTATTTGGGGTAAATCCTCGCCGTTTTGTTCCTTCGGCTTTCGTCAAGTGCGCATTTTTCAAATCATCGGATGAAATAGTACAAGAGGAGTTGCACGGAACTGTACCCAGAATTATCGAGAGTGTCCTGAGTTTTGTCGGAAAATACAACGAAAAGACCAGGGACATAAGAACCATACCTGTTAAGGATGTGTTTGATTTTCCGCCGATTGCAGTAAGAGAGGCAGTCGTGAACGCAGTTGCACACCGTGACTATTCTGACTTTGACCGCCCAGTAAGCGTGTTCATTTACTCAGATCGCTTGGAAATCATGAGTCCTGGCGGGTTGATTCCTACAGTTTCAAAAGACAATTTGGGAAAGTCGTCAACAAATCGAGGATCTCGTAATATCACTCTTCACCGCGTGCTCAATGAGATGAGATATGCGGAAGGTCTTGGAACTGGTATCCCTCGCATTATTCATCAGATGAAGGAGAATGGGTCGCCTGCTCCAATTTTCGAGGTGGGTGATTTCTCAGTCACTGTGAAACTCCCAAGACGCGAAAAAACGGACGTACAGAAAGCGAGACTTGCAAGCACGACCGACTCATCGGTGCTCAAAACTAATATGTTGAAATGTACCGCGCTCCCATTGTCTGTAGCTGTTGCGGATTCAGACTTGTCTGATTACCGTGAGCTTCAGCAGCATACTCAACCTGTCGGAGAGCTTGCGTCTCCATATAGAGGTAAAATTTATTTCTTCGGTGACGAAACGGTTATACGTAACGTTATCAGACCTTTCACACTTGGGCCGGTCGAACATGTTGTACTTGATGCAATTACTATCGCCAGAATTAGGGGACCAATCAATGACCTTTTCTACCAAGGGGTTCGGAAACTACTGGCGTCCAAAGGTTTGAAGATTCTTCCACGCAATGAGTTTTTCTTTCCAGGTAAGGTACCGCGAACTATAAACATGGCAGGAATGCCACTTGAAGCAGTTAGGAGAAGGGGTATCTATTGGCTTCACGAAGGTTTGTCAGTTTCCTTGGAGAGGTCAGATAATGATTATTATTTAGCGCTACTACCCAGATTGTTCTTGACCTCTGACGGCCAAACAATTGCTCCTAATGAAATCGCTAAAGGCATACTGACCCCACTTAATTCCAAACGTTTCAATAATATCGTACGTGATAGCACTGAGACATGGCGTATATTCTTGGGAGAAGGAGGGGAAATTGTGGTTCCCCTTGGGTCTGATAACTCCCCAATATCAGAAACAAGCTTGGTATTTGGTGACTATGCGATAGTAGATAGGGGTCGAGCGAGATGACCATGCAACATCTGACTTTACCCGATTATACGTTATTCGATGAGCCGAAGCTTTATTTCGGTGCAGCGGTTACTCAGTCCGAGATTGACCCGCGACGTGGGCTCGTCAAGAATGGTCCCTTCGATGTCAATCTCGGACTTGTCGATAAGGCTACTCCTGTGACAGTTGGAGTTGTTTCGACCCCGCAAAGTATTCAGCTATTGTTGAAACATTTACTTAACCTAAACTCTCCTAAAATTATGCGTGAAAGAGATAGAGCAGGGACAAATTACCCGGGCTTCTTATCGGTATACAGGCGGCCTCTTCGAATTCCAGAAGCAATCGACTCCGAGTTGGTGCAAGTAATTAATTTGGGGCAGAACCTAAGTTTCGATCGGATTGTTGACGCTTACTATGAAGCATCTGTTGAACTAACGAAAAAACTCCCGAAGCATTCTCCAGTCATATTGCATATGCCTGAAGTATTCAAGAATTTCTTCTCAATGAATATGCCGGAAGGGCGCAAGGATTTGCGGCTTGCCACTAAGGCTCGTGTGGTCGATACAGGAATTTGCACCCAACTTGTAAGAGACAGATCGACAAATATGAATTCTTTTGATTATTGCAATACGATGTGGAATTTGTCGTTGGCTCTTTACTACAAAGCTGCAGCTTCTCCCTGGCGCGTAAGAGCTGAGATCGATGATACATGCTATGTAGGAATCTCGTTTGCTATACAGCGTACAGGAGGACGGCAAGAAGTACTTATTGGTCTCGCTGAGTTGTTTAACAGCTATGGCGAAGGAATTACTATCAGTGCAATAGAGGACAGAGAATTCAAAACGGACCGCGGCTATCATTTGAGCCGTGAGAAAATGAGAAATCTTTTACACTCTGCTGTAATTGCCTATTCTCAGTCGATAGGGAAAACACCATTCAGGGTTGTAGTTCACAAGTCAACGGCTTTTTTAGGGGATGAACTTGCGGGTGCACAGGAGGCGTTGGGTGAAATTCCTCAGGTTGACCTCGTCCATATTCAGACCAGTTCAATCATTAGGCTATTCACAAATACCGGATATCCTCCACAACGGGGAACTTTTCTTAAATTGAGTGAGAATCGCGGCCTGCTTTACACTACTGGAGTTGTGCAATTATTTGGAACGTACCCAGGCGCTCATATTCCGGCACCTCTTGAAATCCACAAACACCTTGGCGAGCGTTCTATAGAAGTGTTAGCTTGTGAAGTGTTGGCATTGACAAAGATGAATTGGAACACGTCCAATCTAATGTCTAGAACACCTGTCACGCTCAAGTATTCTGATCGCATTGCCGACGTTATGAAATATCGGGATGTTCAAAGCGAGAAGTTCTTGGATTTCAGATTATACGTATAGTACTGAGTCTTAGGGACAAACAAAGGAACGCCAGCCAATAGTTCATTCGCTTTAGTCTTGGCCATTTCCCTTCCTACTCTGATACCGTTCAATAAACTTCTGCGTTTACCGCGCATAACCTTTTCACCTTCCCCTTGATGACCAATAAGATGAATTGTTGGGGTTCATTTGGTCGCTCCTATTGTCCATTGATGCCTGATAGGCATCGTTATTGGGATTCATAGAGTCAGACCGGTCATCATTAGGAGAGCGACCGGCATCCTCATAGTCATCGCCATCCTCCTCAACTCCACTTTGCTTACCCTGCTCTTCCCCCCCTTTTTTGAAAGCCGAGGCAGGTAATTCTCCCTGCTTATCCTGCACTTTCTCTTCTTTCTTGAAGGCCGAGGCAGGTAATTCTCCCTTGAAGTCCTTACGCTCTCGCCCAGTTAATGAGCGGAGTTTTATGTCCATAACAAGATGGTAATCTGGTTGAATACGGCGTAATTTTTCTTCCCCTGCTTTCCATCCTTCATCAGTCCATCTATTCTCCATTACGAAATCTACCAAGGACTTCAACTCTTCAGTAACTGCCTTTTGCACCGCCGGGGTTGTTTTCTTTACCCATTTATCTAGTGACTTTTTCCGTTTTTTGTGGTCTGGCTCATAAAATGCCGTATAGAAATTATCTCCTTCTTTCCCTAATACAGTTACCATATTTCCCTCCGGTCATTATTCAATTATGTGGGGTAGGTACTATACGCCACTCGATGATAAATATCAAGCAATCAAAGAAAGAAATACCGTGTTTCAATCGCAACATAAGCATCATCGTACGATGAAATTATACCAAATAGGCTCGCATGTAAGGATATCTCCATAAAGACTCCCTCAGAGGGAGTCTTTTCTCTTTGTTTTTCTCAGTTCGTTCCCCCCTCGGGGAGGGTGAAAAACGAGCTAGTTCTTGAGATTTTACCTTATGACTAAATGTTAAATAATGAAGCTGAAAA
>CAYRSQ010000052.1:0-5637 GCA_964427055.1 uncultured archaeon | reverse complement strand
TATCGATACATCGCCCTGCATGATGCGCCGGACAAGGCGGAACACGTGCTGACAGGTATCGAAAAGGCTTTAGACGGTCTTTCCAAATTCCCAGAGCGTGGCCCCCACCCGAAAGAACTCCTGGCTCTGGGAATCCATGATTACCGGGAGATCTTTTTTAAACCTTACCGTGTGATTTACCGAACGATCAACGACGCTGTATATGTCTTTCTGATCGCTGACGGACGTCGTGATATGCAGACCTTACTGGAGAGGAGACTTCTGAATACGTAGGATGAAATCTTAATCTTACTATGAACTTTTCTTTACCATCCCCTATGAGCCATCAGCCACCAGCTTTTAATTTTGTCATTTCGAATCCCGATTTATCGGGATGAGAAATCTTAAATCAAATCGGGATTGTGTACCCAGACAGATATTGACGAATGCAATAATGAGTGTTATTATCATGATAATTACAACAATAAAAAAGGTGTCATTGTGCAAATAAAAAATTATCTATCATCTACACAGCTTTCAAAGAACACAGCTGCAACGCTCAATTCCATTGAAACCGGCGAAACTGACAAATTAATCATTCTGAAAAATAATTCTCCCAAAGCAATTCTTATGTCAGTTGAATCTTACGAAGCAATGGAAGAAGAGATAGAAGATCTTAGACTCACAGCGCTTGCGCTGGTCCGCATTCAAAACTTTAATCCTCTGGAGACCATATCCCATGACGAAATGATGGATAACTATACAAAATGACATGGGGAATAGTTTACCATAAAGACGTTGATAATGACCTGAAAAGTGTGGGGCCTGCCGCTGCAAAACGAATCATGTTGACAATCGATAAAAAACTTACCACTGCCCCTGAAAAATTTGGATCACCATTATCAAACAATCTCAAAGGCTTCCGAAAACTGAGAATAGGAGATTTTAGAGTCGTTTATCAGGTTCTCAACAAAAAAGTAATAGTCTTTGTTCTGGCCGTGGGACCGAGACGGGACAAGGAAATATATCGTTCAGCTTCAACCCGCAACCCGACCAATAACGACAATAAGGAAAACCTGACCCCCTAATGACTCTTTTTTGACAGACAATAATAGATCAACTCCATCGGTTGCTGTCATTTCGAATCCCGATGAAATCGTGGACGTGGCAATCTCTTCCGGTCATCGTAGCGTGGGGGCCTCTGTGCCCCACAGAGAGGGCGCGCTACTCATTTACCCGTCAGCCACCGGCTACCAGCCATCAGCTTTTAATCTTGTCATTCCGAATCCCGATTTATCGGGATGAGAAATCTTTTTTAATTCAACATTAAACATTTATCATTAAACATTGCTCTTCCATATCTTACTATGAACCTTCACCATCCATCATTCATAATGCGCTACGCCCTCTACGCCCTCCTCATCTTCACCCCCCTGGCCCGCGGCTCCGTCCAGGGCTGGGCCGTGACGATCATCCAGATGGTCACCCTGATAGCCCTGACCGCCTTTCTCATCGAAAAGAGCCTGACCGGTAAATGGGAATGGATCAAAACGCCTTTAGATCTGCCCCTGCTAATCCTGCTAATCCTAGTAATCCTGTCAGCTGTTTTCTCACAGTATCGTCAAGCAAGCCTCTGGGCAATGGTTATGCTCATTAACTATGTGGTAATTTTCTATCTGATAATCCACACCGTTCGCACCAGAGCTAATTTCAAACAGCTTATCTATCTGATTATCGGGGTGGCGACCTTTCTCTCCGTGTTCGGCCTGTGTAAGAAATTCGGCATCAATCCCTTTCCCTTCTGGGACTATGGCGATCTCAGGCACGTTCCCGATTTTCTCACCTCCACCTATGGGAATTACAATCACCTCGCCGGCTATATGGAAATGGTGCTTCCCCTCATCCTGGGACTTTTCCTGTTAGGTTATAGAACGGGTAAACTCTTTACCCTTTGTTACCTAACCCTTTTAATCCTTATTGCCTTAATCCTCAGTCTATCCCGTGGAGGCTGGATCGGGTCACTCGTTGGCCTGACCTTCATGGCGATTGTTCTCCTGACAAACCGCTACTTTACCGGGAAAAAACTGATCGCGGCCCTGGCAGGCGGATTTTTAGTGGCGGTGGTTATTATCCTGGCGAGCACCCCGGTGGTGGAGCGAATCCGCACCCTTGATCAGAAGACTGAAACACCAAGCTTTAGCGCCCGGGTAACGGTCTGGGGCGGTGTGGCTGAGATGATAGAAGATTATCCCCTGCTGGGAGCGGGCCCCGGCACCTTTGCTACGGTTTTTACCCAATATCAGCCGCCCGGCCAAGGGGCGCGTTATTTCATGGCTCACAACGATTACCTCCACTTCATCTCCGAGGCAGGCCTGCCATTGATCGCAGTCATAACTTGGATGATTATCGCCCTCTACCGGAAGGGATTCAGAAAGATGCAAAACCCCAGCCGTCTGGTCCGGGGTATTACCATCGGCGCCATGACCGGGATAACGGCAATACTTGTGCACAGCATCAGCGACTTCAACCTCCACATCCCGGCCAACGCGCTCCTGTTTACCGTCCTCGCCGCCCTTATCGCAGCGCCGCTCCCCATCGACAATGGACAATAACCCTGTCATTTCGAACGATATTGTTTGTCATTTCGAGGAGTGAAACGACGAGAAATCTTAAGAGAGAAATCTTGACGTCCGTCCTCTGTCATTTCGAACGAATGTGAAAAATCTTGAGGATTCTCGGTGGCATGACCCGATTTAGAGAGCCTGTCATTGCGAGGAGCGCAGGGACGCGGCAATCTCTTTGTCATCTCATCAAATCGGGATCGTGTACCCGGAAGAGAAGAGAAGCATCGGGATCGTGTATCCAGACAGAACAGAAGTAGCGTGCCCTCTCCGTGGGGCACAGAGATTCATGCACTATTATTAGTATTAGCGGCTTTGCGCCTTTGCGTGAGGGCAGAGAAGAAAAGTAAAAGGGTAGCGTCCCCTTTCCCCTCCAGAACATCAGGGTAACGAAAGACCTGCCGGCCACCCTCATGGGATCCGACGCCGTTGTCCTCGCAGTGAGACACAGTGAATACCTCGACCTTGACCCCGAATACATCGTGAAAGCGACAGGCGCCCCCACCGCGATCATAGACTGCTTCGGCATCCTCGACGACGACAAAATCAGGAAATACTTCGAACACGGCTGCGAAGTAAAAAGCCGTCCCGGAGCAATGGCGAATGCTTTACAGCCTTAATCCCATAGTGGGGGTGATTGGCGACTGTCCCTGACTTTTTCTTGATATGGAGAATGTCGGTTTATCCAATTTGGTTTTTGAGGTCTGCATTATGCACCGTGAGTGCGATGCCCTGTGATGCAATAGTTTTTTAAGGAGACGTTGAATGGATTTTAAAAATAGATTAATTAGAAGGATTAAGAACACGATATATGGGAAGAACTATCCCCAAAGGGCAGGTTTTTATTCACAGAATGGTCAGGATCAATTCCTTGCTGAAAAACTGTTCAAAGAGCGGGAAAATGGCTTGTTTGTCGATATCGGGGCGAACGATGGTATAACATTCAGTAACACCTACTATCTTGAAAGGAATATGGGATGGACTGGTTTTTGCTTCGAACCGAATCCGAATGCGTATGAGAGGCTAATAGAAAACAGAAAATGCACCTGTAAAAAATGCGGAGTAGCTGATTTTAGTGGTAAAGCTACTTTTTTAAAGATTGGGGGGCGCTGTGAGATGTTGAGTGGTTTGATTGATAAATATGACACCCATCATATTGCGCGGATTGAGAAAGAATTGAAGTTATATGGCGGTGAAAAGGAAAAGATAGAAATTGAGTGCGTCAGATTAAACGACATTCTCGGCGATAGTAATATAAACTACGTTGATTACCTGAGCATTGACACTGAGGGGTCCGAATTCGACATACTGAAAAATATTGATTTTGAACACACATATTATGGTGTGATAAGCGTAGAGAATAACTATGACGATGGGAGGATAAGAAAGTATATGCGGAGTAAAGGCTTTAAATTAATAGCTGTGCTTCATGGTGATGAGTTTTATATTAATAGAACTGGCATGATTTCCTCCATAAACAAGGTTCTTTAACGTCTTAATGTTGACATACTCGAAGGTTATGGGGTTTTACCAGTTTGTTCGAGCCTGTAAGGAAGTTTTTGTAAATGGTTTTTAATCTTGTAGCGACAGTTCAAAAAGTAGCCTCCGTTATGCGGTTCAGTGCTTTCGACACGTCTTCGTTGGAAGGGCGTTCCAAGGAGCGGTACCGTCGTGTATTATTATCTTCGCTCTCCGCCATATTATCACGAGGCATCGGCATTGCTACAGCCCTTGTTTCAGTACCCCTGGCTGTTCACTATCTCGGCGCAGAAAGATACGGCTTGTGGATGACAATAAGTTCCGTGATTGCTCTGCTTGGATTTGCCGACCTCGGGATGGGCAGTGGGCTTTTAAATGCCATTGCCAAAGCAAGCGGCAAGGATGATCACGAGACCGCGCGCAAATCCGTTTCAAGCGCTTTTTTTATGCTGCTCGGCATTGCGATCATAATGTTAATGGTCTTTGCCATGGTCTACCAGTTTATTCCATGGCCACGTGTTTTCAATGTGGTCTCAGATATTGCTATTAAAGAATCCGGCGAGTCAATGGCGGTATTTATCATTTTCGCCGCAATCAACATGCCGCTGGGTGTTGTTCAACGTATTTATACAGGTTATCAGGAAGGTTTTGTGCCGAGTCTTTGGTATACTGTAGGGAGTCTGGTCGGATTTATCGGCCTGCTTTTAGCAATATATTTCAAAGCAGGCCTTCCATGGCTTGTGCTTGCGATGTTGGGTGGTCCCACATTGGCAACATTGCTTAACGGCATTGTTCTATTCGGCTGGTCGCGCCCCTGGCTTTTGCCCCGGTGGTCGGGATTTAACTGGTCAGAGGGTCGTAAATTAGCCGGTTCAGGCCTGGTATTTCTACTAATCCAGATATTCGCGATGATCTCATTTTCCAGTGACAATCTTGTTGTTGCACAGGTGCTGGGCGCTTCAATGGTTACAAGCCTAGCCGTAACCCAAAAATTGTTTTCAATAACTATGATTACCCAATACTTTATTGGCCCATTATGGCCTGCTTTCGTCGAAGCAATGGCGCGCAAAGATTTTGCATGGGCCCGCCGCACTTTAAATAGAGCGCTGATTCTGAGCTTGAGCGTAAGTCTTGTTATAGCGCTACCGTTGGTTGTTTTCGGTAAACAAATCATTGCCTGGTGGGTTGGTCCGGCGTTGGTGCCTTCAACATTGCTTCTTGTAGGCATTGGACTGGGGGTATTATTATCAACCTATATCTCTACAATGTCGGTTTTCCTTGCCAACCAATACACGCTCGTAAAACAGCTTGGTTTCTACGGTGCCGCGGCCATTTCAACACTGATTCTCAAGATAGTTTTAGCGCACTCTTGGCAGGCTGCGGGTGTTGTCTGGGCAACCATTTTCGGATTTGGCGTGTTCTATATTATTCCGGCAGCAAGGTTGGCTTATAAAAATCTTCCGGTAAAATAAATTTTTAAAATACCTGCTCGGCAGCATGATTTGAGACCTTTGCACAGCGGCCCATTTCCCCCGAGACCGGTTTTGGGGCCGATTTT
>CAYRSQ010000051.1:0-5722 GCA_964427055.1 uncultured archaeon | reverse complement strand
TGGCAATAATATCAATATGGATGTTTGAAATTCTCAGTTAATTTGGACAGCAGTGCTATGATATTGTAAAAATTCCTCTCGACGATGAATCTGTTGAGGTATTTTCTGTATTGCCGACCCTCGGTGAGAAAATGAAAGCAGTTGTTAAAAACACATATAGATTAATGGAAGCTGTAGGGATGATGCTTTTTGGCGATTAACTTTGGTCACAACATTAATCCCCTTAATTTTAATCCAGTAAGGCTTTCTTAATCCTTATCCCCTAATCCATAATCCCCAATACCCGTATAGGTTTTTTTAATCCGTACCCCTCTAATCCTTGATCCTTATGCCATTTCCCTTGATATTTTCGTCTCAGGGTGTATTATCGCAATCAGTTCAACAAAGTATACAGAATCTTTTAAAAACTTATGACGTTTCATCCACAGCCGACAAAGGAGGGAGCCGTGGAGTGATTGAAAACACAACCCCGTTTCTCGAGAAAAGGTAGCGGGGTTTTTGTTTTATGAGGAACAAAAACGGGTGTCGTAAAATGGTGCTATCCGTATTTTGCCTGGTTGATAAAGATGAGGTTGACATGGGTCAAAAGTGAACTTGACCCATTGTTTAACGGTTATTGTTAAATACCTAAATCCCTCTTGACAGACCAGACCCCTCTGCGTACACTTCTTGAGCCCAAAAGGAAACCATAAGAAATGGCAACTGTAATTGAAGCAAGCAACACTTCCGATAACCATTATGAATCAATGCCGTTAAATTGGAAAAATTCCTGTGTCGCTACAGAAGGCTCATTGCATCAACTATCTCCTTACATTGGAAAGTTAAAAAGCTCTATCGCTCGAGAGTTAATTCTAAAATATTCTAAACCAGGTGATCTAATAGTAGACCCCTATTCAGGTTCGGGCACGATTCCCCTTGAGGCAATTTTCCTCAATCGTAATGTTTTTGCTTGTGATGTGAATCCATATGCAAGCATTTTAAATAGAGCAAAGCTGTTTGCCCCATCATCACTGGAAGCGGCAAAACATCAAGCTGAAGAATTATTCATTGCCCTTGAAAAATTATCTGATCCGGATCTGAGAAAAGTACCATCATGGGTTCGCGCTTTTTTTCACCCAAAGACATTAAAAGAAACTTTAAAGGCTGTTGATATTTGCATTAAATTGAAAAATGATTTTTTATTGGCCTGCATACTTGGGATTCTTCATCATCAACGACCTGGATTTCTCTCGTTCCCAAGTAGTCATTTAGTCCCTTATCTCAGAGACAAAAAATATCCAAAAGATCAATTTCCTCAATTATATGAATACCGACCCCTCAGACAACGATTACTTTCAAAAATTGAAAGAGCTTATAAAAGACCTGGCCTCCTTAAAAAGGAACTGCGCGCGTTATACATACAAGGTAAAATTGAAGATACAGAACTTCCGGATAGAATTGATTGTGTGATCACAAGCCCACCATACATGAATGCCTTAGATTATAATAGAGATAATCGTCTCAGATTATGGTTTATAACCAGAAGCTATAATCATAATAGTGATCGTCAACTAACAGGGAGTAAGGTAGCTTTTGAACAATCAATTACTAATGTGGCAAGAAAAGTTGAGAAATCTCTTGTCATGGGAGGATACTGTGTAATGATTATTGGCGAACGATTGAATCGATCGTCTGGTAATCATCCATCTGAATTTGTGAGAAATATTATTCTTGAGAAGGCCCCTTCCTTAAAATTAATAAAAACAATGTCAGATGGTATTCCTGATATTCGCAGATCAAGGCGAAATTATCGAGGCATAAAAACTGAACACTTTCTTATATATCAAAGGTGTTAATGTGCGGACTAATCTTCCTGACAAAAATTACTTTTTAAATAAACCCATACCTGAATTACCACAATATATTATAATTGAATATGTTAATTCAGGCATGAACGGTCACTTGTTCAAAGCGTATAATGAAAAGGTGAACAATTATTATACCTGTAAAGTAATCCCCAAAACTAACCTAATCGCTTATGAACAAAATCCAGAGCAATGGAAAGAAGAGGTTCTTAAAGCCAATCGCCTTGAAATAGATACGGTCGTAAAATATTTTCATGTAGCAGAATGGGCTGATAAAATTAACAAAATTGATTGTGTAGTTTTATGTGCAAGTTTCATAAAAGGAGATAATCTTGATAAATACATTAGAAAGCACAAGAACGGAATAAGCATATCTTTTATTGAAGAATTCTTAAAAGAAATGTTCGATTTTTTGAATGAGATGGTTCAAAAAACTGAAACCCATGGTGATTTACACGAGCGCAATATATTAGTTGAAAAATCAAGTTCATTACGAGGGCAACCATATAGATTTAGAGTGACCGATTTTGGGGTTGGATCAAAAACAAGCAACCCTTCAGTCAAAGACGATTATGAGCAAATAGCCATAATCTTGAGAAGATTGCTCGAGAATACCGACTATCAAAAATGTGATTCGCGTGACAGGTACTTGTTTAATATATTAAATAATGACTTTCTTGCACGGCATTTAACTGAGAAAGATACTACTCATGACCCCTTGGCCCGAAATCCTTCTGAATTATTCAACAAGCTGATAAATATTAATGAGGAGCTTAGGCTACATGGAGCAGCAAATAACTTGAACATCACAATGAGTTCACCATTTGATTATCCGAGCTTAGAACAATTTGGTGATTCATACCAGCTTTTAAAGGAATTATACTCAGAACTTTTTCTAGGTCTCGATAAAATTGAGCAAAAGTACAACTTGATACTCACAGGACCTCGTGGGTGTGGAAAAAGTACGAGTTTTAAGAGTCTAAGCCTGCTTTATAAAATAAGAGTGGCAACTCGTGATCTTTCTAATGTCGCTTATCTTGGAATATACTACCGCTGTGATGATCTTTATTTTGCTTTTCCCAGGTATCAACAACCATCGCGAGAGGGAGCTCTTGATCTTCCAATCCACTTTTTAACTGCATCATTGCTGATCGAGGTTTTAAAAACAATTGAGGAATTTAGTGTTAAAGAATTCTCTAATGAATGGAAGAAAAACGAATCTATCCTCTCAAGAGAAATATGGAACATTTTAAACCTTAAAAAGCCTGATGATCCTAGCGCTGAAAGTTTCAGATCCATCATCAATGAACTTAACAAAGAGAGGATACGCGCTGTATCGAAGCAACGTGTTGCACATGATCCCAAACAAACATGGGGGTACTATTTTGGCGCTGAAATCTTAGTAAAGGTATGCGAGAAGATTAATCGAATGTTGTTGTTTCTCAATAGTCTTCCTTTTTTCTTTTTTATTGACGATTATTCGATGCCAAAAATTAGTTTGGATTTACAGAAAAACCTCAATCGTTTGTTGATGCAAAGAACAGCATTCTGTTTTTTTAAAATCGCAACAGAAAGTCCGGTGTCTTACGTGCCAAATGACATCGACGGTAAGAATTATGTTGAAGGAAGAGAATTCGAACTGCTCAACCTTGGCATTGAATATATCCATGCAGATAGAAAACAAAAATTACAATTTATTGAAGATATCTTTTTTCGAAGGTTTAAGGCTATTCCTCACTACCCAGTGTCAAGCCTTGAAACTCTTTTAGGAAAAAGTCCCTCTGAATCACACAACGCTGTGGCTCTTAATATAAGGAGAAAAAAGAAACCGACACTAAAGGGTAAAGATGTTCTCTGTGATCTATGTAGTGGCGATATTCACTATATAATAAGCTTAGTGGGGAACATGGTTCAAAACGTTGGAGGAAAGGAGGGATTGTTAAAATTAGGTAGTAAACCCATTGGCGTCGATATACAAAACAAAGCAATTCGTGATGAAGCTGGCAATTTCTTAAAAAATCTTATTCGGTTGCCTGGTGGAGAGAGATTGGCAAAAATAGTTAATGTATTTGGTTCTGTAGCACATTATTACCTTTTAACAAAAGATTCTAGGAATGAAGATCTTAATCCTCCCCATCAGGCTTCAAGAATCGAGCCTCTCGAGCAGCCGACTTTATCTCTGGAAGCAGAAAAAATCTACAATGAGCTATTACGATACTCTGTTTTTATAGAAGATTTACGAGGGAAAAGCCGACGCGGTGATATTGTCCCTCGTTTGTACTTGAGAAGGTTTCTGATTCCATATTTTAACTTGACATTTAGCACAAGAGATTCCATTCAGGTAGACTCCAAACAATTTGAAATGTTACTCTTAAGACCACAAGAATTCGAGATAACAATGACAAAAAACAAAATTTTCAATGAAGGTCAAACCGATTTGTTCAACAATTAACGGTGAAGAAATAAATGACAAGAATACTACGTATTGATGAAATACTCCGAAATCATTATAAGCCTTCACTTGAACCGATTGAAACTCTCCAATTAACTAACAACGATACTTTCATTTTGTGTGCGGGTTTTGAAGATAGGGCCATTGGAGCTTTTAAGCATACTGTAACAGTTAATCAATGTCATTTTAAAGTAATAATTTTTGATTATCTCCCTTATGTTGAACAAAACCGGATGGGTGAAATAATTGATATTTGTCGCAAAAATAATTTGCCTTATGAAAAAATTACATATGATCGAGAAGATCCTGCATGGGCAGGTGAAAATTTCAATAAAATTCAACAACCCAGTATAGGACGAACTTATATTGATATATCCGGAATGTCACGTTTGTTAATTGTTCAGTTGCTTGTTTATTTTTTGAGAGAAAATCGCACAAAAAATATTTCAATTATTTATTCTGAAGCAAGTGAGTACCCACCTACGAAAGAAGATGTTGATGAGGAACTCGCTAAAAATGAAAGTCCAGAAGATCTCACTAGAACAATAATGTTTATCTCGTCAGGCGTCTTTCACGTTGCATTAGTTCCTGAGCTTGCGTCAGTGGCTATGCAGGGCCAACCATTACATCTCATTGCATTTCCTTCATTTAATACTCAACAATTAGTAACATTGCGAAGTGAAATTCAGCCCCACTACTACATTTTTATTCATGGCGTACCTTTATTGGAGGAAAACCAATGGCGAACCAATGCTATAAGAAAACTAAATGATATTGAAAAAATACCTAGCAGTAAAGAGCTCTATTTGTCTACTTTCAATTATGAGGATACACTTAATATCCTTTTCGATATTTACGGAAAATATAACGAATTTCGCAGGATAATAATCGCTCCAACGGGAAGTAAAATGCAATCAGTAGCGGTGGGAATATTCAGAGCCTTTATGGCAGACATTCAGATCGTATATCCAACACCGATCACTTTTATTGAGCCACATAAATATACCATAGGAGTGCGGCAGACATATAAGCTTGACCTTGATATTTTTTCATCTTTCCTGCATGAAAAAATTGGTCGCAGTAAGTTGTGAAACCTGTTGAGGTGTTAAGGATCAGAAGCCAATAATCTTCAAATATTTATACAGTTTCAAATTTATCAGTTACAGACAGGAATCAAACAAATCTTTAATAATCAATTTTTAAGACTCATCCAATTGCAAAAAGTTGGTTTTCACCTTCAAACCCTCAGAATTGTTTCAGAATAAAATCTATTGTTACCGCTTGGAAGTCTCACCGTAATATTTCTTGACAAGATATCGTAACGGAGTTAATGGGTTATTACTTCGGCAATTAAACATGTCAAATGTCATGCCGGACTTGATCCGGCATCCAGGCGAGGGGGGTGAATAATTATTATTTGTCATTT
>CAYRSQ010000050.1:0-5775 GCA_964427055.1 uncultured archaeon | reverse complement strand
TGTACTATGTCGCCGAAATTAATCATTTCATCTTCGACCAGTTTAACCTGATCATTCCATAGAGGTATGCGGACAAATCCTGTCTTATCGCCCACGAACAAGTTGACAACTCGACCTTCGGATCCATTGCTCTTCCTGAAGTCTATTATATCGGACATCTTGAAAACACGGCCTGCTACGGCAACGTTCCTCATTCCAACTATTATGTTCTTTATCTCCAATTTACGATTTCCACTATCAGTCAAATCGACACCCATATCCTTAGCGACCAAATAAGCGGCACCTTCCTCGCTAATCAATCCTGAAAGGCTGTCTTGCTTTTGTTTTATTTTGACATTTAGTTCCGCACGACTTAAAGCTGTTTTAGATTCAAGCTTGCTGAGTATGTCATTAATTGGCGCCATGTCATTTAATATAGGATTGAAAACTAAAGAATTTGAGTGTTCTTCATTCGAATTTCCTTTTGGCAAGCCTTATATCTTCCACTATGATAGTCTTCCTACCGGCATGCTTGGCGAAAGCTACCGCCTCTTTTGAGATATCGAATATTCTTTCTTCCATGGTTTTGGCCATCTCTTCGGCAGCGTCATGCGACACCCGCTTAGCTCCGGCCTTCTTTATCATTCTTTCAAAAGGAAGTATAGGGAACTCCATAGTAATTCTTTCTCTATAGTCAATAAAAAGTTTACCAAATCACTTTGAATACCTTTATTTCAGAATTTTGGTAGACCAAATTAAAATGTTCCAGCCCCTCGCCATCGAAGAAGAACATCCTAGTGAATATAGAATCCTTTAGTTCGGGCCCCATGAAGAGTATGCTGTTGTAGCTCGGATCCACCCAGACGAGACCATTTATGACTTCTGTTTCGTTCAGCACGACATGGACTAATTTCCCGTTTTCGTAATAGACTATCTCTGAAACCGGAACGTTCCTTATTCCCTGTTCAGGATAATTTATGACAGGCAGCCAAGTTCCGCCGTTGTCGACCAGAGCAACCTGCCCATCACCATAGTACAGCACATTATTCTCATAGTTGGATATAGAAAACTGTATGTAAGATTTTCCTTCGCCTGTCCCGAAATAACTCAGCCAGTAATATTTCTGTATGAGATCGCTACTCGCTATGACATACATTTCTGGCACGGGTTCGCACGCTTCAATTGGAAAAATTTCACCGTAGTCAGCTATCAGTTCCTGGCACTGGTCATCGGTGAGTCCTTTGTATTTTTCCAATGTTTTCACCGCTTCATTCTCATCACTTATGGAAAATACCTTGCCCATGTCAGCTATCCTATCATTGTGGCCGTATGGTATGCATCCCATTACACCTTCGCCGCAGTGAGCACCGTCGGCATGGACTCTTAGGCCAGTGTAACCGGCTATTATATGCCCTGGATCCCACCATGTCACAATGAGGGATTTATCGCTCACGTTCTCCTTAAGCCAATCCAGCATGTTATACCAGTTATCGCTTATCCTTAGGCTGTCGCCTGCAAGTGAGCCGGAATATATGGAATTTGAGATGAAAACCAATACCAATACCATTACGACTCCATAAAAGGTCACCTTAAAGAATTCCTTGTTGATGTACTTAGGAATCTTTCCTATGAGATACCCGGTTGTCACCGCAGACGCAGTGCCAAATAACAGTGAAAATCTGACTCCTCTCAATATTAGGACGAACGTGATTATCGCCCATATGAAAAGGAATATTTCCTCTGGATCGATTTTGATTTTCTTGTATATTCTGAATAACATGAACAACATCAAAGGAGATGTAATCACAGGCAATGGCCATATCCCTATAGTAAAAAGTACTGGAGCCAGCCCAACGCGCCCGACTAGCATGTCAAATCCAGACCTGCTGAAAACATCTATCTGCTGCAGTTCAGCCACTGACACATTGACATTCAAAAGGTTTCCCTGAACGAACGATATTCCAAGACCTGTTATGTCTAGTATATTACCTAACCCTAACAAAGTCCCGAAAACGTTCGTCACCAGTATGACAACGAGTATCGGAAAGACCACATCGAACTCTTTGGTCAATTCCGATATGCTAATTTCGAATTTTCTTTTGTGTATGACTTGTTCAACCGCCTTGAAAATGAACATTGCGGGGACGAATGCAATGAAAAACAACATGATCATCCAGCCGAAACCCCACGTAAAAACGAATGCCAAGTTGACCAATATTGCAAATAGATAATAAGGCAGGTTTTTAATCGATAATTTCCTTTTCATTAGCATCAGTATCGAATATACCGAAAGGAACGAATAGAAAACTACGACCATGTCAGTGTCACAATATCCTGCCATAGAAACGGCAACAAGGCCAGGAGTGAGAGTGCCAAAAATAGATGTCATCAACCCTCCTATGTCATTTGACGCCTTTCTCCCCAGCATGAATGCGGGGATTGCCGCCAATGCGGCAAAAATTACGGTCGACCATTTGGCAACGTCTGTCAGTGTCCAACCGATTAAGGGATTGAATAGTTTGTACATCAAAGCCAGCGTGTAGCTCCATCCGTGGAATGCCTCTACCGGTCTCCCTGGCGGAAAATGACTAAGTTCGTCCCATTTAGGAATCACGAAACCATTCTCCAGTATATCCTCTGCGTGCCTGTACCACCACCAAGGGTCATAGTCCAGTACAGTGGGATAGTCAAGAGTGCTCATTCTGGCGTATGCAGTTATTTTCATCACGGCAAATAACAATAGGATTACAAATATTGTTCTGAACATGCTGTTTGAATCAAGTTTAAGTGAGAATTTTTTACCACTTGAATCGGTATCCATGCTAAGCACTTTATATCTATTAAAGAGGTAAAGTTATTAAAATCCTTCGTAATCATAAACTTATTTAAGAACCGATTGATTTTATGAGGATTCTTTTTACACATGAGCTATTCCCACCCGATGTGGCGGGTGGAGGGGAAAAACTGGTGTTGAGGTTGACGAAATTCCTGTCCGAGAACGGGCACGACATATCAGTCGTCACGAGTGGAGACCCTGAACTAAAGTGTTATAAAGAAATACGAACTATGAGAGTCCCTGTCAACAGATATCTGATGAATTTTGCGTCTATACCAGCCATATGGAAGGAGTCGAAAAATGCGGATATAATCCAAACCAGCAGCGGAAACACCGCACTTCCAGCATACATTGTAGCGAAACTTAGAAGGAAACCAGTATCGATATGGATTCATCACATATTCGGCAAGTACTGGAGAGACATAAGGGGGCCTGTGGTGGGACGGATATTCGAATATGTAGAAAATTTCATACTGACTAGAAATTTCGATTGCTATGTATTCCAAAATGAATCTTCGAAAAAAATAGGGGTTGAAATGGGAGTCCCTGAGGAAAAGATAGTGACGATATCTCCGGGGATCGACCATAAAACTTTCATCAAGAAATCGAAAAGAAAGGGGTATGCACTGTTCGTCGGCAATTATTCCATGGACAAATCAACTATAAAGACGAAAGGATTGGAATACATAATACAAGCCGCCGAGATGCTACCTGAGGTGGAATTCCTTCTTTTGGGTAATTTCAAGGAAAAAATTGAGCATCCTATGAACGTGAAACTCTTGAAACCTGTCAAGCATGACAAACTCATCGAACTGTACAGCGAAGCGGGGGTGCTTGTCTGCAGCTCGTTAAATGAAGGGTTCAGCTTGGTCTTACTGGAAGCTATGACTTCTGGGTGCCCGATAGTTTCGACTATCGACATAGGCCAGATTGGGAAGCTAATCAGACCGAAAGATGCTGAAGCGATAGCAAAATGGGTAAACTACTATCTGACGCATCCTAAGGCGGCCAACAAGGATGGTTTGTCCAATTCGACTCTTTCAAAAAAATATACATGGGAAAATTTCTACAAAAAGTTCCAGAAATTGTATAAGGATTTAAATAACCATCAGATAAAGTGATAATATGAGTTGGAAAAACAGAAATGTCATGATTACTGGAGTCACTGGGTTTGTTGGAACTTGGTTGGCTAAGGAACTTGTTGAGAGAGGGGCAAATGTAATAGGTTTTGTTAGAGATGAGATACCGAATATGCCTCTAAGGACAATGGGCATTTATGACAAGCTAGCTGCCGTACCTAGGGGAGATTTGACTGATTACAACAGTGTAAAAAGAGTTTTCAGTGAATATGAAATTGATACGTGTTTCCATCTGGGAGCCCAGCCTATAGTGTCAATAGCAAACAGAAACCCGACGCTTACATTTGAAGTAAACATAAAAGGAAGTTGGAATGTACTAGAAGCCGCAAGGACTTCGGAAAAACTCAAATCTCTCGTCATCGCTTCGACTGACAAGGTATACGGAGAGCCTATTGAACTTCCTATATCGGAAAAACATCTCCTGCTTGCCAATTACCCTTATGATGCATCAAAGGCTTGCATGGAAACGCTAGCCAGAACTTATTTCACAACCTATGGTCTACCTGTTGCCATAACTAGATGTTGCAACATATACGGGGGAGCGGACATAAATTTCTCTAGGATAATCCCCGGAACTATAAAATCCATATTCATGAATCAGGATCCTGTGATAAGAAGCGATGGTACGCCTGTACGAGACTTCATTTTTGTCAAAGACGCCGTGAACGCTTACTTGACACTGGCCGAACAGATAGATAAAATTGAAGTGAAAGGTGAAGCGTTCAATTTTGCCAATAACAATCCTATAAACATGATCGACTTAGTGAAGAAGATAATAGAAGTTTCTGGTCGAACTGATATAAAACCGGACATTCAGGGAACCAGAAAACCCGATGCTGAAATAGATGAACAGTACCTCACTTCCGAGAAAGCCGAACGGGTCCTCGGATGGAAGCCTAAATATACGTTAGGAGGAGGTCTTAAAGAAACCATAGAATGGTATGAAGAATATTTCTCGAAATTCCAAGTCAACTAACCGTAGATTTCCAAGTATTTCTGTAGTTCGCCTGTTCTGCACATATCTCTCAAGGTATTCATGTCTTTTATGGTGTTCATTGATTTCCAAAATCCATCATGTTTGAAAACTTGAACTTTGTCGTCGACTGCAAGTTTCTTGAACGCATCAGTTTCGTCGCCACCATTTTCAACAAGGTAATCCAATACTTTCTTGTTCATCACAATATAACCTCCGTTTATCCAGTGATTCAGTTTCGGTTTCTCTTCAAACTCCATGACAGTGCAATCATCTTCGTTAAGCTTCAATATACCGAAATCTGACACCAGCGGTACGGATGTCAAAGTGACGAGGTTAGAATTCTTTTCGTGAGTCTTGATTACTTCGTTTATGTCAACATTACATAAATCGTCTCCATATGCCAAAAGGAAGTTATCATCGGTTATCAGGCCTCCGCTATATGCCTGCCTAAGCCTATCTCCCTTACTAGCAGTTAATCCTGCATCAGAATACTGTATTTTCCAATTGGGTTCTATATTAGAAGGATTATTGAAATATTCTTTTATCATTTCGCTCCTAAATCCAGTTAATAGAATGAAATCATTGTGTCCATATTTAGAGTAGAATTTCATTATGTGCCACAATATCGGCTTATCACCGACTGTCAACATGGGTTTAGGAATCTGCTCCGTAGTTGGATACATCCTTGTTCCAGCACCTCCACAGAGTATAACCACTTGCATATCAATCCCTTATTATTTGTTCTATGTAAGATTTTTAAAGCTATTGCAAGACCCATAAAACGGAATATTACTTGATGACTATATTTTTAAACTTTGATTGTGAAATTTGATTAAGTTTACAAA
>CAYRSQ010000049.1:0-5943 GCA_964427055.1 uncultured archaeon | reverse complement strand
AACGAAAAGGATGCTGGAGATGGCTGCGAGGAAGAAAGTCAAAGGATTCCTGTTCACGTCCACTTCGGAAGTGTACGGCGATCCTGCTGCCGTACCGACACCAGAGACATACTACGGCAACGTCAACTCGTATGGCCCCAGAAGCATGTACGACGAGGGAAAAAGAGCCGCCGAGGCTTACTGCTATTCGTTTTTCAAGGGAGGAGTCCCGGTGAGAATATCCCGTATATTCAACACCTACGGCCCAAGGCTCGACACGAAAAACCCGTCGGCATACGGCAGAGTGATAACAAGATTCATACATCTCGCCCTTGCCGGGGAACCTATCACAGTATACGGTGACGGGACCCAAACGAGAAGCTTCACATATATCACGGATCTGATAGAATCCATGTTCAGACTACTTATGAAAGATGGAATCAATGGCAGCGTGGTTAACCTTGGTAGCGACGATGAACGCAGTATACTCGACGTGGCCACGATGATAAAAGACATGACAGATAGTCCTTCAATCATCGTGTTCAAGGACCTTCCAAAGGATGACCCAAAGAGAAGATGCCCGGACATTACCCTGTCAAAGGACCTGATAGGATTCAAACAGAAGATAAACATCGATGAAGGGCTCGAAAGGACTATCCGATGGCACAGACAATCGACTAAAGGGATAACTCATGACTGAAAACAAGGTATCCATAATTATCCCCGCATATAACGAAAGCGCCACAATAGGCATCCTGTTGGAAAAGGTCACCAGTATCGAACTCTCTGTAGACAAGGAGATAATTGTGGTTGATGACGGAAGCACCGATGGAACTCCTGAGATTGTCAAACATTTCAAAGACGTAAGACTTATCGAGAACGAGAAAAACATGGGAAAAGGATATTCCCTGAAAAGAGGTTATCTAGAATCTAGCGGAAATATAATTCTATTTCAGGATGCGGACCTCGAGTACAATCCATCCCAGATAAAGAACCTGGTTGATGCAATATTGGAAGGACGGTCGGACGTTGTATACGGAAGCAGATTCAAGGGGAACATCAAAAACATATCACTGACGAACCGCATAGGAAACAAGATACTCACCGCAGTGACGAACGTTCTTTTCAATTCACGGCTTACCGATATGGAGACATGCTATAAGGCATTCCGTCGAGATGTATTGGAATTTGATAAACTCGACAGCGACAGATTTGAAATAGAAGCCGAGATTACGGCACGTATACTGAAAAATGGGCATAGAATCATTGAAGTTCCAATAGATTATTCCGCAAGAACTGGAAAAGAAGGTAAAAAAATAACGGTCATGGATGGCCTAAGAACGTGCGTCATGCTCTTCAAGGAGAGATTCAACTGATAGTTTTCAACTTGAGATTCTATACACTTTCTTGGAACCAATTTCCTTCACGAGTTCGTAACTCGAGTTCAACATCTTTTCCGGCATAAGCCATCCTCCATCCCATTGTTTGCACCACCCTTCGTTCCAAATCACCCATACAGTATCGTAATTATTTCCCCACCCCCAGTATGAGCAACTAGGACAGATTTCAAGCATCTCGTCTTTAGGATTGTGTTGGAACCTAATCTGTATGGGCGTGTCGAAATAATTGTCTCCTGTATTGTACAACACCTGAACTCCACAGACTTTCACGGTCTCGTTTCTCGGTAATATCTCATCATAAAAATACTGGGACAATTCGGCGAACCATATCGTATCCTGGTTGAATGGCCTGCTGAAATAGTTGTCGCCGACTGTCTTATAGAACAAGAATGCCTGGAATACCAATATAGAGAACAAAAATATAGAAATCTTCCATACAGACAACTTTCGCCTGCTTGAAGTTCCCCTGAACATGCCATTCAAGAATATCGACACTATGACTAACGCAAGTGGGAAGAATGAAACCATGTATTCTGTCGATCCCACGGAACCGAACAGGTAGAAGTGAGAGATTGTTGCATGGAAAAACAACGCAGTAAGCACCACGAATGCCATCAGCAAGAGTTTCAGATTATCCTCCGTAAGCTCTGATTTTAGTATACAGACAGCTCCTATGATGAACATAATCGAGAAAATGACCCCGAACCCTCTTAAAGTATTAAATACGTATATGATGAAACTCGGCGTGTTATATGGAGAATTCAATGGATAGGACGTGAATGGCAACCAGTTCCAGAGAAGCACATAGCTCGCGATACTCCATAGAACTGATGGAATGGCGAGTAAAACCCCGACCGCGAGAAGCTTTTTGATGTCACGTTCGGTGAGGAAGTGATACAAAAGCCAGATGCCTACCACTATCAGTCCCTCGCTCCTAATCAATGGCGTCAATCCTATTATGGAAGCCGACAATTTCGGCTTTTTGTAGACGAGTGCACAGGCTCCGGCGATTATCGCAAACCCCAGTTCGATCTCCGAAAGCGTGGAATACATAGTGTGTATGACGAAAGGAGTCAAAAGGAATCCGGCAACTGGAAAAAACGATATCAGTTTCGATCCGGTGAAATGGTACACTATGAAGTAGAGAAGCAGCCCGGTCGACACTGCGAAGAATATGTTCATCAGCCTGCACGAGAACATGCTATAGCCGAACAACCTGATCATTCCCGCGCATGGTATGGCGTACATGGGCCTTGTCCATCCGTCGACGGCATACTTCATGTTTCCTTCGGAAAGCATATGTGAATGCTGAAGATGGTAAACATCATCCGCCCAAAAAATTTCAGGATAGGAATGATTACCATATATCAAAAATACAAAGGCAAAGAATGAGAATATAAAAATTTCACGGTGGGATAATACTATATTTCGGATGTTCGAGAAACTGCCGTTCATAACTTACCCTCACGACTCATAATACATAGTATACACGATATAAAATAATAGACTAGGAAACTGTATTTATTTTTTCTTCGGCTTCTGCACCTTTGTGCTAACACCTGAAGACAGTATAGGACTATTTAGTGCCTCTGTGGGCGCGAATATTATAGTGTTGCTCTGGTCCTGCGAGACGTCGGATATGGTCTGTAGCTGCCTAAGCGAATAAGCGTATTTTGACTTTGAGAGTTCATCCGATGCTTTCCTCAGATTTTGCGCAGCTTCCATCTCCCCTTCAGCCGCTATAATCACTCCTCTCTTCTCCCTTTCGGCCTCGGCCTGCCTGGCCATCACCCTTTTCATGTCCTCGGGCAGGGTTATGTCTTGGAGCTCGACCGATATGATGTCTACTCCCCACATGTCCGTGACCTCGTCCACTATCTTCTTTATCTCGTTCGCAGTCTGTTCCCTGTTAGACAGCAGCTCGTCCAAATCCTTCTGACCTATCACGTTCCTCAGCGTGGTCTGAGCGTATTGCTGCACACTGTACACGAAGTCCTGTATCTCGGTTATGCTCTTCTTCGTGTCCATGACCTTCAGAAAAACTACCGCATCTATCCCGACAGATATGTTGTCATGGGTTATGACCTCCTGCTTAGCTATGTCCAAGGTTCGTATCCTCCTGTCCCTCTTTATCGCGCTCTCTACGACCGGCCACTTGAAGTACAGGCCGGACTTGACCAGTCTCTTGTACTTTCCGAACCTGAGTATTATGGCCTCCTCCCACTCGTTGTTCACCTTCACTGACGAGGACACAAGTACTAATGTGAACGTTGCAAGCATTGTGGATGTCCACCAGCCGATGCCAAAAAGGAACATGCTCACAAAAAAGACCGCTATCGCGGGGACAAACGCTATCAGCACGGCAGTCCCGGAACCTCCGCCACTATCCAATCTCTGTATGGATGGCATGCCCAAGTCGTACGAGTATTCCCTATCGACGAATGACATGAATAGAATATGCATGTCACACTATAAAAATATTCAGTACCTGTACTTTTCCTGCTGACGCTTGTAATCCTTCCACACCGGCTTCCCGCAATATATGCAGAAATTGTCTATTCCGGGTGTGCAAACACCGAAACGATGAAGCAGTTTCCTCCAGAGACTCATTGAACTACCTGATGATAGTTGGGAATTAGATTAAAAAAAGGTTCTACAATTCTGAATATATTGAAAGCACTTTACCATACGGTGAAAGTTTGAAATCATCCAATTTCAGATTCAAGTTTAGTTTCGAATCTAAGTTTAACTTTCTGAAATAACACACTATAGCGTTATCAGACCCATCACAACCAATCGAATATTTATATTCTAAATTTTTATCCATTCTCTTTATCATCCAGGTTTTGAAATCGGAAACTTCTTCGGATGAAACTTTATTATCCTTCACAGACACTTTGTTCAAACCCAAACTTATTAGTATGCCATTTTTTTCAAGAGAATTGTATAAATTTTCTACGACTGACAAAGGATCTGATACATAACAGAGCCCGAATATATCAGTTATTAAGTTAGGTCTTACCTGAAAGCATGATAAATCATTTATATCCTGATTGACAAACGACAATGCACAATTGTCATATTTTATATCAAAATGAGTTTCCAATTTTCTGATATCAATTCCTATAAAAGACATATGAGTATCATTCTTAGATTCATATTGTTTATTTATGGCGTCAATCAGAGCTCTTCCTTGACCACAACATACGTCCACCCATACTGGATTTTCCAAATGATATTGAGATCCTCTCATATAATTAAAGATTCCTTCAGGTAGAACATTCTCCAGCAATCTATCATATTCATCAAGTCCTCTATCACTTTTCTTGCTTTTTTGAACGTTATATTGATAGCTTGATAAATTCATGGAGATTGTTTCTCGAGTCTCTCCATAGAGGTATCTAAACACTTCATCGATCTCAGACCATTCTAAATAATCTTCCATATCGAATGATAACAAAATCGACATATTTAAAATAAACATGAATGCTCCCGACGTAATCGTTACCTTAGGTTCATATACTCTTAATATACAGAAGCAACGTAGCGGAAGCAATCGGTAGCCAGATTGTGTTTCTGTTTCGACAATCAAAACAGTTTAATCTATTCGAAAACGATGTTTAATCATGAAGAATCTTCCACAACGTATTTTCTTAAGATATAAAAATATCCATGTGGGAACCAAAAGTAAATTCTGGCTTTGGATTTGCATTTTGTTTGGTATTTTTTCCGCGTATGGTCTCCTTACCAATATGGAAATGACAATATTACAGACGATGGTTGGAGGATTTGGTGTTACAGCTTTCCTTCATTTGTTCTACTGGACTAAATATCAAGACACTCCTAAAGGAAGAATGGAAAAGGAAGAAAAAACTCGAAAAGAAGCACATCTCGAACAGATAAGAAAAGAAGCTTATGCTGATGAATTAGGGAGGAGAGAAGCACAGAGAAATCGATCTCATGTAATAACTGAGAGAGAATTTGAAACTTCAAACTCTTTCCAAAACGATTTTAATGCATTCCTTTCTCCTGTTGACAAGTCGGATAAAGAAATATGGTTTGGCAAAAAACGAGTAAGAGATTCCATATTTGATAAATCGGAATTTAGCACATCTAATTCCAGAAAAAAGAAGAAACGTAAGTTTGACGACATGTTCTGATTAGAATTGATTCACCGAATCAATCGTGGATATTTAGGTTCATATATGAGGGAACTGTCCCTTCAGGCTGACCAACTTTTGACCACACCCATGCGACAGCATAATATATAATATATCCGGCGATTATGTCACCAGAAATCCTGCCTATAAGTTCAGATGATTTTTTGTTGTACTCGGCTATCCTTGGGTCTGCTTCGTAATGTCCCGGTGAGGTTCGATTCAATCCTGTTGGCGTTTCCATTGTCAACAAAAATCCAAAATTAACCACCGCGGGCAACAGCAGTAGCAATGCAAATATCTTCCATACTACACTTTTCCTTACATTTACATCTTTTTTCTTTCTCATACTATGATACTGTTTTCATTCCCATATACAACATTACTATTATTGAATGCTCCCGACG
>CAYRSQ010000048.1:0-6023 GCA_964427055.1 uncultured archaeon | reverse complement strand
ACACCACAGCGATAAGAATCATCTTAAAGATGAAGTAGAAGATGCCATCATTAAAATTTTTCATTGCGAAATAAAAAAACAACAAAAACAGTATTTTAATGAATTAGATAGAATTAGTAAAATGGCGAATAGTTTTCCGAAACAGGAAGATCGCAAGAATTGTTATGATACCGAAAAAGCCAAACTGGACAAAAGATACCAGTTTGACTTTGAGGTCGTGGAGAATGAACTGCGTGAGATGACTCACGGCAATAAGGTCCGCAACTTTTTTCCCTGGAACCTCTACTATGCGAATCTGCTCGGGGAGGGCAGGGGGTTTGATGTGGTGATAGCGAATCCGCCGTATTTGAGAATACAGGAAATTCAGAAGAACGATTCACAATCAGCTGCTAAGCTCAGGGATAACTTTTTTTCTGCGTCAGGTAGTTTTGATATTTATGCGTGTTTTGTTGAGCTTGCGATCAGACTGATCCGTGACAAAGGCAACTTGGCGTATATTCTGCCACATAAATTCTTTCAAGCTACATTCGGCAAGAATCTCAGGCAGTTGATTTCTTCGAAAAGAATGCTGCGACAGATTGTTGATTTTGGGAGCAGCCAGGTATTTGAAACCGCAACAACCTATACTTGTCTATTATTTTTATCGCATCAGAACGACAGCTTCAAATTTGCTGAATTAAAACCTGACGCAATAGTAAATGATCTCCCTGAAATATTTGAAATCATCACCGGCAATGAAAAAACCGAGACGGAAAAAGTTGCCATTAAAATAATATCCAATACTGATGTCAGTGAAAAGGAATGGTATTTCTCTGCTGGTCATGCCAATGAAATCCTCTTCAAATTAAGGACACAGCCTCGTACCCTTTCTGATGTTTGTGCGAAAATTTTTCAAGGTATTGCCACCAGTGCGGACAAAATCTATTTTCTTGAGCACATTTCTGAGGAGAATGGTGTCGTTACAGCTTATTCAAAATCACTGAACAAGAAAATCATAATTGAGAAGGATTTTGTCAAACCGCTATTAAAGGGCGTGGATGTTCATCGTTACTTGACGCTTACGCCCCACATATGGAGCATTTTCCCCTATAAAATTGAGAATGGTAAAGCAATTCTTTATTCGCAGAATGAAATTAAAAAGTTCTTTCCCATGGCGTGGAAATATTTGCTTGAAAATAAAAGGGAACTGGAAAACAGGGAACGAGGTAGAATGAAACACGACAAATTTTATGCCTACATATATCCCAAAAACCTGACTGAATTTGAAGGGGAGAAGATTGTGACGCCAGATATCGCTTCTAGGTGCCAAATGTCTCTTGATAATAAGGGAATATATCATACAACGACAATTTATAGTTTTCTTTTCAAGAAAGTTTCCAATGAATCAATTAAATATTACTTGGCATTGCTTAATTCAAAATTGTTGTGGTATTTTGTGACTGCGACTGGTTCTATATTGCGAGGCAATTATTTTCGCTTCAAAACAAATTATCTGATGCCTTTCCCGATTCCTTCTGAACTCTCCCCAGTTGACCAACAACCCTTCATCGCCCTTACCGACCAGATTCTTTCCCAGAAAAAATCCAACCCGCAAACCGACACCAGCACACTGGAGGCAAAAATTGACCGGATGGTATACGAACTTTACGGCCTGACAGCCGAAGAAATCGCCATTGTGGAGGAGAGTGTAAGAAGATAAGAAGTAATAATTTGGTGGATCAGGGAATAAACTTTAGCCAGCATGTGCTTGGGATGTTAATCTTTTACTATTGTTATATAGGAGGAAGTCACATGTTAGAATTTCAGCTATTTCGTATAAAGGTTTATCCATCTAACCAGATATCTTTCCTTGAGCCGCCTAAAACACCATCAGAAATTCTTCAAGACGTAATTTTTTCAGTACCTTCTGCGGAACTTAGAAAAGGTATGATTTGGCATATTGGAAACGTTTCGATCATTGAAGAGGGTGGTCTATATTTCCGAATCGGCAGGACAACGAAGTCAACGTTAGAAATTTATGAAGACGGCAATTTTGATGAACAGGAATTCGATACTGCACCTTATACTCATGTGATATTAGATACTCGGATAGAAGTATGTGCCATTGCGAAAAAGCCTAAGCTTTCCCCTAAAACCATGGGTATAGCGAATCAATTTGTTCGCCTACTGAACGAATCCAAACGTACTCAACAAATAGAGGCGAGTTTTGATATTGATGAAATAAATGACCCTACGGATTTCATTGACCATCTTCGTCAAGCATTCTCTGTTTCTAAATTTTGGGTAACTTTTTCGAGGCCGAATGCTTTTGATGTAAATGAGGACTTTGTTAAACCTACGCAAAAATTGTTAGTAGACTCAAATGGAGAGAAAGGAAAGACCGAGGTGGAAGGAGATAATTTAAATACCGAAAGTCTCGAAGACATTGCACGTTCTGCGGCTTCGACAGGCAATGACGCTACTGCATGGTTGCAGCCAAGCGAGACAAGCCAAAAGATTATAAAAAGACTCAAGGGCAATCCCATTATTGTGAGGCAAGAAGACGTAGCCGATCCCGAGCACAAAATGATGATATTACGGCACATCAGGGAAAATTATAAGAGAGTGAGAGGAACTGTCGGTACAGAATAATGGAGACTAAATTCATAGGCTATTGGCATTGGTTTTTAAAAGGAAGCGGTGCTAAAGCGGGTTTCAGAAGAATATTTAATGCATGGATTTTGCTCCATTTGAGTATTGGATTTGTGATGACATTATTGGTTGAAGTTAATTTACAGA
This sequence comes from uncultured archaeon, assembly GCA_964427055.1. Classification (GTDB taxonomy): domain Archaea; phylum Aenigmatarchaeota; class Aenigmatarchaeia; order CG10238-14; family SCSR01; genus CAYNTH01. The sequence continues at coordinate 3,245 of CAYRSQ010000048.1, read as the reverse complement.
CGGCTGCCAATGCTGTGCTTCTACCTTTAGCCGGTATTTTTGTGGGACTATCCTTCGCATGGGCTGGAAATGCACAAGCCCTTATGCAAACCAGTGAAATAGATGAGATGGCAGATTTTCATGAAGGAGGGTTTGAGGAATATGTTTTTGTCTATCAGACAGCTATTCTAACAATTTTGGTTACTTTGGTTTTTTGGGGAGTTGCTGGTCTGTCTGTATTTGACAAGCAATGGCCAACTCAAGTTAATAAAGAATGGTATTTCAGCGTAAAAATCATCCTCTTCACCCTGTCCAGCCTAACGTTACGCGAATGTTGGCACGTTGTAATGGGTGCTCAGTGGATGCTCCTTGTGCAAAGAAAAATCAGACGTTCGAAAGCCGAAAAAAGTAATAAAGATGGGTAATTGGGGAACGGGTTCATCACTTCTTATGGCAAAACAAAATAAACAAAGGAGAAATCCCATGTTGACATATTTATCAGGCAGTATCTGAGCATCGCCGGCGCAGACGCCGGTTAATACTGTAAATGTAGTGGGGGCTATGGGGAAAGGGATTGCCCTGTCGAATCAGATCCTCACCCTGAAAAAATCCGACCCGCAAGCCGACACCAGCGCATTAGAAACCGAAATTGACCGTATGGTTTATGATCTTTACGGCCTGACAGCAGAAGAAATCGCCATTGTTGAGGAGAGTGTGGGAAGGTGAAAAAAGAGAAAAACAAAGATAGGTGTAAAAGGGAAAAGGATTGTCCAAGAAATATTCATCATTTGGAAAGGATATCTGGCAAAGTTTGAAGTGGCCCTCACAGTTAAGAACGGAGGTATAAACTAATGACAGGCCAAGTTTTTCAAGGAATAGAGACTCCAATTATATACTACAATGGTGAAAATTATGATGAGGTGATTAAACGATGGGCTGCACTTATAAAAAAACAGCATCGAAAAGGACTTATTCCTCTATTTATAACAGGATTGGGTGTTTCCAAGGATGGAGAGAAAGATATTCCCGATCTATATGATATAATTGCTGAGCTTGAAAAAAGGTTTATAGATAAAAAATATGATCAATCCTATCCAGAAATTAAAGATCTTTTTGGAATATGGAGAGCATTTCATGGTAGTGACAGAAAAGACAGAGGCACAATAGCAAAACTGTTAAAGTCCTTTCAAGAAACTAATAAGTTAAAAAATAATGTATGGAAACCATTTAATATACAGTGGCTATTACCCAAAATCATAGAGAAAGACCCAACTTCCTTTCACAAAGAACTTGCAAATCTTTACGAAGCTTATGACGCAATCAATATTACATTAAATTTTGACGGACTGTTGATAAGAGAATTTGAAGTAAGGAGAAAAAAAGAGAAGGAGAATGGCAAAAAGAATTTTTTTTCTTTACCAGTGCCAAAGGAATGCGAGGATTTCTTCTTAAGACTACATGACGCAGAAGATACAGAAGACAACATAAAAGAATATTTAGAGATTCAGATTAGAGGTGATATTTTATATGTAAAATGTGATTTAAAAACGTATTGTCCCAATAAAGGTAAGGAACATTCGCTATGGGCATCCATTGATTCTTTCTCTCAAGAAAACCATGGAGAAGAAAAGCGGAAGCCAGAGGATTTTCTTACATGTCCATATTGTGGGAATATCGGTTTTCCATTCCTTTCATTTCCAGGTTCTTATGAAAAAGAAAAAGACATGAAAGACATGTTGGCAATTGTATGGAAATATCTTGCATTTAGGGTTGGATCTGTCACTGTGGTTGGAACAAGTGGTGAGTGGGACCCGCTCATAATTGCATTCCTTGGAGACTTATTGGCCGAAAGAGACATTCCACTGTTAGTGGTTGATCGATATCCAAAAGGAAAAGAAGTCGATAAGGATGAGGGAAAACCTAAAACAACATACATTATAAGGGAGCTTGTAGATACAAAGACTTCTGATGATGCTATGGTTAAGGTATTGGGTGTAACAGCAGATCAATTTATGGAAGATTTAACCAAAAAGGTATTAGTGGAAGAACCATCGACAAGTAGTAGTGTAGTAGAACATAATGAATCAGATATTTCTGATAAATATTGGGATAAAGAGGTAGGAAATAATTCATCATTGGAAGGATCAATAAATCTAAAATTATCAAGATTAGAAAATGATGTAAGAAAAGAGATGGGAACTACAGGAATTGATAAATTTGCCCAGCTAGGTTTGAAATCATATTGGATGGGAACAAAAGATGACGAGAGTAGAATAAGGAACCATACAAGATTTTATCACTCAGTTGGGGTAATGAAAATAGCATCGTATTTGTACGAAAGAGCAGTGCAAAATACGATACACGTGGAAGAAAATCCTGCCGAAAAACAATTCTTAAGGCTTGCAGCATTGCTACATGATATAGGCCACCTACCGTTTTCACATTTGATAGAAGATGTCTTTAATGAATTAAATTGGAAACCGGCGGGATATAAAGATCATTATTCCCACATATATCAAACTGATAAAGCAATCGAAGATTTATTTAACCGCAGCGAACAAAAGCTAAAAAAACAATTGGAAGAAACGGGATACAATGTGACGGATGTAATAAAGCTCGTCAATGGAAGTTTTGGAGTGGGATACTTAGACGCCATCATCAACAGTTCAATAGACGCTGATAAAATTGATTATGTCTTCAGGGATACTAGTTCCACAGAAAGAAAAACGTCTCTTGCTCCTGTTCAGTTTCTTATAGATATTGTGAATGGTCTTTCTATCACGCCAGAAAACTATCTTTCATTCTCGGAAGTGTCTGCCATGGCCGCTGTTGGGCTACTGATGGAACGGCAACGTCTCTATGGAAGTTTGTACCTACAACCAGGGATAGTTGTTTTGGAAGGTATTGTAAAACTTATCATAAAAACTTATTTTGTTCATTCTATCAAACTGGACGATTCGGTAATAATCGGAAAAATGAAACTCAACGATAATGATTATCCTGACTTGGGAGAATATAAGATTTCGTATTGTGTAAAAAAGCTACAAGGAATTTTTGACGATCTTAAAGAAAATAACAAAAATGATACTGCCATGTATGAGATGAAGATCGTTAAAAAGATGTTTGAAGAAATCAAAATTCGTGAGGATATTTTAGGTAAGAATTTTTCAAAAAATATTAAAAAAGGATTTGATACCGTTTATAGTATAAAGCACTCTTGTCCAAATTAAGAATTTAAAGTTGAGCCCTGATTTGGTATGAGTTTT
>CAYRSQ010000047.1:0-6482 GCA_964427055.1 uncultured archaeon | reverse complement strand
ACCGTGTCAAGAACTTTTTTCAAAGAACTGAAAATAAATTATGCTGAATGGTTACCAGATTTTTTACCTATTCTTGACAAGTTTTCAATGTAGCCACCCGTCTCGGCCACAGTAATTTCAATCTGACCCGGATATGTCTTGTTAACAGTTTCTGCAATCGCAACCGTGACCGCGTAAAGCCCCGATCGAACGCTGGTTGAACCCATTTTAATTTTAAACGGCTCAGCCACTGTCGACTCCACTACCACCAAAGCCAATAACATTAAAGCCAAAAACGTTCTCACAAATAGTTTTTTCATGGTAAATCCTCCTTTATAATTTAGATAGTTAACGCTTAAAAACGCATCTTCATATTTACAATGTTGCTCACACATCCTCTCTTACAAATTGATCAACGACTATGCGGTAATACCTCACCGCCTCCATGGGGGTTCTGTTCATCTCCATAAGCAACATTACCTTTGTAATCACTACTCTTTTCACCAACTTCCCCCTTCAACACAACAGATCTACCTACAGGACATTCAACAAAACAACGTCCACACATGGCAGCTTCTCTTTCCATCTTGTTCCATTTGTCATCTCGTTTAAGCATTGCCCGCCAATCTTCAACCGTCTTCATTCTTTCTGGTATTTCTTCTTGCAAACGCCCCGACGAACCCCGAGCAAGGCCGGTTTGTGCGCAACGACAACGTGGCTTATCCAGTACAGCATAGGAATAAAGTCTATCAGTGATTTCCAACTGGACAGATTTTTCCCTACTGAGCGCGTCAACTGGACATATATCAACACACTTCCTACAGGCACTTCCCTTGCAAAGTTTCGGCCCACTGTACAGCGGGTCTGGTTCGATTTCTTTGTCAACTACCAAAGGCATCCAACGGACCCGTGGACCCGCATCTGGTGTAAGGGCAAGTCCATTCCAACCAAACTCAGCAAGCCCAGCACAAACTGCAGAATGGCGGTTTGACATAACACCCATCATCATGTACTCATCGCGAGGGATACTTGCAGGAATAGGAAATGTCTGTATTTTATGGTTTTTTTCTAAGTGGGCAAGCAGCAACATTCCCGCTCTGTCAAGTATTTCACCCAGCCGATTATAACCAAAAACCATGTACGTAAAGATCCCGTGTCTAAATCCCCGATAGGCCAAATTATTACCCTCTATTGCCCCAATGGGGACTCTGATACCTAATACAATGACAGCCTTAGCTGTTGGGAGCAGATCGCTCGGATTGTGTCCCAGAGGAGCGTTATCCCAACGATCAATAGAACCAACTCCGAAGTAATTAACGCCGTTATTGAAGGCAATTTCTCGTAATTCATCTTTCAGGTTCACAATTTCCCCCTATACTATCACGCTTCGGTTTTACCAACAGGACAAATCGTCATACAACGATGGCAATAGATACCTCGCGATATTTCCATTCGCTGCCAAGGATCATCTTTCTTATTTAATTCATACCACTCTTCGACTGTATTTAATCCGGAGGGAACCTCAGCTTGCAACCTTCCTGGCGTCCCCTTAACTAAACCTTTCGTTGCGCATCGACAAAGAGGCTTATTGCGCATACTGTAAGATGAATTGTATTCTCCCATTTTAACACTCACGGCATCATCTTTGCTGAGGGCACCAACTGGACATATATCAACACACTTCCTACAGGCACTTCCCTTGCAAAGTTTCGGCCCACTGTACAGCGGGTCTGGTTCGATTTCCATTTGCGTTATAACTGTAACCCACCGAACGCGCGGTCCATCTTGAAGAGTAAGAGCAAAACCACTCCATCCAAATTCGCCAAGACCTGCACAGACTGCAGCATAGCGATTCGACATAGCTCCCATCATGAGATATTCATCACGTGGCCCACCAGCAGGAATCGGATACGCTTTAAACTTGTGTTTGTTTTCGAGATATCTGACCACCGCCAAAGCAGCATAATCAAGCATATCGTTCACTCTGTTATACCCAAAATTTACGTATGAGAAGATCGCATGCCTTAGCCCTTCATAGGCCCGATCATTAGCTTTGATCGCACCATTTGGAATACGCATCCCCAGCACTATGACCGATTTTGCACCTGGAAGTAATTCTGCTGGTCTGTGACCCTCAGGAAGATTATCAAACCGGTCAATAGAGGAAAAACCGCAATAATCCATGCTATTTTCTAAGCCAATTTCTACCAATTTCTTTTTGATTTTCATCTCTCCCCTTTCCTTAATGATAAATGTTCATGTCATATCATCATTGTGTTTGTTTCAAGATATCGAACATGCCAAGCAAGTGCTTCTTTCAAATTGTGTGGAGAATGTCCTTTTAACTTCTCAGCCCTCTTAAAGTAGTCCAACAATAAAGGCCTATATTGGGGGTGAGCACAATTATTAATAAGTGTCTTAGCGCGTTCACGAGGGGAGAGCCCTCGCAGATCGCCAATTCCATTTTCAGTAATTAAAACATGCCAATCATGCTCTGTATGGTCTACATGGCTAACCATTGGGACAATACGTGAAATGGTGTCATCTTTCGTAGTAGATGTTGTGGTAAAAATAGAGAGATACCCATTACGCATAAAATCGCCTGACCCTCCTATCGTGTTAACCATCTTGGTCCCCATGATATGAGTAGAGTTTGCATGGCCATAAATATCCACTTCTAAAGGTGTATTTAAGGCTATGACTCCTAGGCGACGAATGACTTCCGGACTGTTACTGATATCTAGGGGTCTTAAAATAAATGAATTGCGATAGCGTTGAAAATCCCCCTGAAGCCTTTCTACAACCCCAGGGTCTGGGGGAAAAGCGCTGCATGAAGCAACCTTAACCTTTCCACTATCGATCATATCAATGACTGATGGTTGAATAAGTTCAGTATAAAATTCCAATTGATTAAAATCAGATTTGCTTAAACCGGCAAGCACAGCATTGCTGATATTGCCCACACCTGATTGCAAAGGAAGAAGGGTTCTTGGAAGGCGCCCTGAGCGAACTTCTGCTTGCAAAAAATCAATCAGATAATCAGCGATTCGCTTGCTTTTTTCATCCGGCTCAGAGAATTTTGATGAGGCCTCGCCAAAATTTGACTCAACAATAGCTGAAATATTTTGCAAGCCGACCTCAATATAAGGAGTTCCTATTCTGTCACCAGCATGATGAATAGGAATCGGTTTTCGATAAGGAGGTTTATCCGGAATATAAATGTCGTGTATTCCCTCTAATTCCAGAGGTTGAGTAGTATTCACTTCAACTATAACTTTTTTGGCCAAGCGGGCCAATATTGGCGATCCACCAACTGAACTTGCTGGTATAACGTGCCCTTCAGGGGTAATGGCAATAGCCTCAATAATTGCAACATCAATAGGCCCGAAGAAACCACAGTCCATCATTTGAGCCATATGACTATAGTGGTTATCATTGTATGCAATATCTCCATTATTAATGCCTCTTATCATGTGGCTATAAACAGCTCGAGTTCCAGGCGATCTACGAACGATCGCACCAACTCGTGCCAATTCATTTTCAACTTCAGGGCCCACTGAGCCGCCAGATAAGAGATTAATTTTAATCTCTTGCCCCCTCTCAATAAGTCTTACCAACGCAAGCGGTACAGCCTTAGGCGAACCGGTTGAGGTAAACCCACCACAAGCAACTGTCATTCCGTTTCGGATCATTTTGGCAGCGTCATCGTCTGAAACGACAAAATCAAACAAGCGATCATTACGAAGCCTCATTTTATCCAGCATAGACCTCACACCTCATTTTTAAGTCTAACATAACGAAAGGCAAACTTAATGCCAATGTTTCAAAAAAAATAATTTCTTCTTATAGCATTGTTATTGTTATATTATTTTTTGAGAAAATTCGTCTGATTCATGAGCGTCATAACATTTGTGCTTATTTTTATAGCAGTTAACTGCCATAAAAATAAGCACTGCAAAAAAGGAGTATCGCCATTTTGATATATTTGTGGTACAGAACGGATAAGGGAGATACACGCAAATATAGTCTGAAAATAAAATTCGAAACAAATGGTGGTTGTGTTGCAGACAAGCAAAGAGCCTAACAAGACCATCAAGCTGGGAGAGGAGACATTCGCCGATTGAGATACCAGAGAATGCTTCCGATTCATCAGGGTTTAGAGTTCCGAGAGTCATTGGTTGATAACACACTAGACATAATGAAGTTTCCTTCTGCGTTGTGGAAACGAGATGCTTCTCATTTATTGATTCGGCAGTGGTTTAGTATTGATATGCCGATCCTGAGGGTTGAAAGAATACCGCGAGCAGACAGAAGGTTCCACCATTACTTGAGACATCCCAAGATCGCCTATGCCACATAAACTGGTCATGCTAAATTGTCAGAGCAATAAAGACTTTCAAGAACAAACCACGGTTCTAGTCAATATTTTTACAAACAATGCTCAAAGGAGGATGTAATTTGTGAGTCAGGCTGCTATGATTTTTCCTGGACATTTGAACCCCGATGGCGAAAAAGAACTCGCCCCAGATGTGACTTTCTATCAGGCATCCCTTGAAAATGCTGTAAAAATTGCTTTAAATCTACAAGGAGATGGAACAAAAGTAATTATCAGCAGAGGTGGCACAGCCAATGCTATACGCCAAGCCGTTGAAATTCCAGTAATCAATTGCGAGGTTACAAGCTTGGACTTAATTGATACGTTGCTAGAGATCAAACTAAAAACTGTGGAAGGAGTAAAAAAAGTTGGGTTGATCAATTATTTTAATGTTTCTTACGATATAGAAAAACTTAATCAACTCTTAGGATTAAAAATATTTCAATATTATTGGAAGGACGGTGAGGATGAACTGGAAACCCGCATTAAAGAAGCTAAGAATGCGGGGATAGAAGTTGTCCTTGGCGCACAGATTACCGTTAAACTAGCTAAAAAGCTTGGAATTCAAGGCTATTTGATGCAGGTTGGTGCTGAAACTGTCAGGCGAGCGGTCCAAAAAGCAAGAGAAATTATTGAAATCAGGCACAAGGATCTTGCTCAATCAGAACGAATTAGTAGTCTTTTAAAGTTTGCTCATGAGGGGATTGTTTCAGTTGATAAGGAAGGGATGATAGACCTTGTTAACCCTTGGGCTTTGAAGATCTTGTCATGGACCCAAAACGAATTAATTGGAAAGCATGCAAGCAAAATCTTTCCTAATTGGGGAGCCAATGAGTCTTCAAGGGTTCAGCGTGAAGAAATCGCAAGTGTTCGTGGAAAATATATTGTTTACAACCGTGTACCCTTAATTGTTGATGATCAAATCGTAGGGGGTGTTGTTACTTTCATTGATTCAGTCGCGCTAGTAAAAAAAGAGCAAAAAATACGAACCCTTTTACATGCAAAAGGGTTCGTATCCAAATACCAGTTAACCGACATTGTCGGAACAAGTTACAAAATACGAGCTGCCAAGGGAAAGACTGAATTATATGGTCATACGGATTCAACTGTTTTAATTACTGGTGAAACTGGCACAGGAAAAGAATTATTTGCACATAGCATTCATAGATTGAGTAAACGGTACCCTAAACCTTTTGTTGCAATAAACTGTGCCGCACTCCCTGAAAACCTTCTAGAGAGTGAGCTTTTTGGTTATGAGGAAGGCGCTTTTACGGGAGCCAAAAAAAGAGGAAAGATTGGTTTATTTGAACTTTCCCACAGGGGGACTTTGCTTCTTGATGAGATAAGTGAGATGCCGCTTCCCCTCCAGTCCAGACTTTTACGTGTTCTCCAAGAAAAAGAAGTTATGAGGCTTGGAGGAGATCGAGTAATACCAGTAGATGTTCGAATTATTGCTTCTACTAATCGAAATTTGCTGGAAGCTGTTGAAGAAAAAACTTTTCGCCAAGATCTATATTTCAGATTAAACATTCTTTACTTGAAAATTCCGTCCCTTAGAGAGCGTCAAGAAGATATTCCATTATTAGTTGAGCATTTTTGTAATAAATTTTGCCTACAATTTGGCCATGCAGTGCCTTTATTGTCAAAACCAATTATAGAACGCTTAAAAGAATATAGCTGGTTCGGGAACGTGAGAGAACTTGAGAATTTTGTTCATAGATATGCAGTTCTGAATGAGAGTATGGACAATCAATCGCTTATCGAGATGCTTTTTGAAGACATACAAAACAAAACACTCGCAATAACATCTTCGAGAGAAAAAGAAATTTCCATTCCACTCGGCCCTATTTCCGAAATGCAAGAATCTATCTATGAAAAAACTTTTCACCTAGCTGGCAAAAATAAAACGAAAACAGCTCAAATTCTGGGAGTTAACCGAATGACAGTTTCAAAAAAGTTGGATAAAAAATGATGTAGAGATTGTTATGATGATGAGATATCCAAAGATAGCCGTGGCGATCCTGTATCAAAAAATGGTTGGCAGTAAAAGAAAAGATTGTCAGAAAATCATTTAACCTGAATCTCGTGTGAGTGGTTACAACTCTTTGTAATATTTGTCAAAGCGATA
>CAYRSQ010000046.1:0-7005 GCA_964427055.1 uncultured archaeon | reverse complement strand
CGGTGCCTGCATTGATCGATGGCAAACTGCTTCTGCGGGCCGAACCCGCGCCAGGGCTCTACAAACACATCACATCCGAAATCGGAGGCGATCTTCACCGTATCATCGCTGCTTCCGGAATCCACCACGACGACCTGATCCGCAAACCGAACACTTGCGAGACAGGCTGGCAGGTTTTCTGCTTCATCCTTCGTGATAATTGCTACTGAAAGCGGCACTTTTCCATTCATTGTTTGATAAAATCATCCGAATCATGATATAGGCGCACCAACATACCACAGTTGTAAGGTGATTAAAATAATGATTTTTCAGATAATCTGTTGTGAGAAACACCCTTTTGGAAATATTCACTGAAAGATGGTAGAAAAATTTGCGCAATACCCTTCTTAAATATCCGGTGCTCCAGATAGAGAGATTCAAAGCAAACGAACGAATATTTGATGTTCTGAAAGTAAGCGTCCCTATATTAATGGGGATATTTATATTTTTTAATCCGTTTTCTCACACAACGGCCATCAAAGAAATATGCTTTTATCTTTCTCTTTTTATTGTTCTTTTTTTAATTTATTTCAAAAAGATAGATTTTTCCTTCAAGTCACCGCTTACGCTCCCCTTTTTACTCTTTGTCATATGGGCCTTCATTGGCCTTTTTTCCGCGCTTTATAAGGAAAACAGTATCCACGATTTTTATGCCCATCTACTGAAATATCTAGCCATTTACTATATCCTAGTCAACTTTTTCAATTCCAAGAAACGGCTTATTATTTTGTCGTGGATTATAATAATCTCAGCTACTCTCTTCTCAATTGGAGGAATGATATACTACTATGTGATATTGGAAAACTCGATGCAGTTAACGAGAATTGACTTTCAGGAAACATCAATTAACATTATTGGCTTTATAACTGTATTTGGAATTGCGTTAGCGTTACAAAAATTGAAGAGCGAAAATAAGTTGCATCTGAAGCTCATATTGATTATTTCACTTGTTGGAACAACAGTTGTAACCCTTTTAACACAATCATGGGGTACCTTTCTCGCTTTAATCTCGTTACTAATAACATTATTCCCTAAAAATAAAAAATCTGTGATCTTGATTGCTTTGTTAGTCATAATTTTGTTGATGGCAATGTATTTTAAAGTTATCCCTTCTGTTAATCGCTTGAACTATAGCGTTTTGCATAGCAAGTTGCAAAGCGAGGCAAGGGTACCCATATGGTACGTTTATTTCGAAATGATAAAAGAACACCCAATACGTGGTATAGGTTTTGGAATGGAGATGTGGCATGACATGGATCTCTGGAATAAATATGCTGCCAAAGTACCTCCTCGGTGGAGAACAGCAAATGCACATGATGCATGTAATATATTTGTCAGTATCGCTACTAGGACAGGCCTTATTGGTTTAATGTTGTTCTCATATATACTATTAGTATTTGCCAAGACGTGCTGGGGTGTTATTAAATATGGGAAGAATGATTTCATTAAAAGCTGGGGACTTTATATCTCCGCCGCTTTTATTGCATATTTCGTTAAAGGGATGTTTTCACCGGCTGTAAGTCATGCACCTGCGATTATTTGCTATACCATGTTTGCCATGATTACAATTTTATGGCGTATTAATTCGGAACCTGATTCTCAAAAATTACAGAGCCAACAAGACCTATAAATGATTTTAAACGCCAAAAAAATAGCCGTGGTAATCCCTAAGTATGGTCTCATGATTGTTTTATGGCGTGAACTTAGTTTAAGTTTTTTACAATAACAACTTTAACTGGAAGCATAATCTAGTTAAAAACCGATTTTTTCGTTCAGGCATTAATTATAAAGGTCAATGAGTTCTACAAGTTTCAAACAGGATAGAAGATAATGAGCATAAATAAATATTTCTATAGAATCCGTGGTTACTATCGTACGAATTTAGCAGGACATGAATTTCTTGTTAACCCGGATGATTGGCACTTTTGGCGGACAGCTAAGCAAGGTAAATGGGAACCGTTTACATTTCAGATACTGTCCAAATTTCTTAAAAAAGATTCAATCTGTTTAGATATTGGGGCTTATATTGGTCCAATTGCACTGTATGCTTCACGAATTTGTAAGAAAGTATATTGTATCGAACCTGATCCCCATGCGTACGAAAAACTTCTTACAAATATAAGATTAAATCAAATTCCAAATATTATACCGGTACAATGTGCTATCCATAATATAAACGGAGTTATTAATCTTGGATGTCCCGACGGTATAGGCAAAAGTACAACGAGTATTTTAACGGTGAGTGAAAAAAACACCTTCACAGTAGAAAGCAAGACCCTTGATAGTTTTATAGATATTTGGGGAATTGACAGAATAGACTTTTTAAAGATTGATGTAGAAGGAGCTGAATACATGTTGCTCCCTAGTTTCAAAGAAGTGTTACTTAGCTGGAAACCTACACTTTATTTGTCTGTACATCCTTTTTTATTACCCAAAAAAATCCGATTAGAAAAAACAAGAGAGGCTATTTTAAATACTATTAATATTTATGAAAAATTTTATGATGTAAATCTTGAAAGAATTGATCCAGAAATTTTACTCAGCGAAAATAATCTAAATAAAAATAGCGAAATCATCTGCACCAACGAATAATTACTTTCTTTCAAACGTCATATTCAATAACGCAGCCTTGGCCTGCGCTTATAATTTTTTTTTATTCTCTCTGTAAAATCGTTCGTATGGATATTGTGCTGTACCCGCATCCTTAAGCTTAACCGGTTGATCAAACATCCCTTTGATTCCATCTGGAACTTGCTCATATTTTTGGGTAAACATAAATTCTCTATTAAACAGGCTGTATTTCGTCCCAGAATGGGTTTTGATGTTGTGAGGTTTGTAATTCTCGACTGAATGTTCGGAATAATTGATAAATCCTTTCATTTTATAACTTGGCATTTCTGAACCATACCTCTCAATGTATCTCCAAGTCATATCTCCATCTTCTTCTCCTATCCCAAGAAGCCTTTCATCGAAATAACCCAGTTTATCAATTTCTTTGCGACTTAAAACAAAATGCGACCAGGATCGATTAATCAAAAAAGATCTGCCCTTATTACGCTGCAAAGTTTTTAAAATTTTGTCTATGAAGTTAGGGTCAGAAATCATTAGATCGTCATTGAGCATTAAAATATAATCATGAGTGGCATGAACGATAATTGAGTTCCACAATTTTGATGGACCTCTGAAGCGAGGGAACATAACGGGATAAACATCAGGCTGTGAAGATATAAACTCTAATAAATTTCTTCTGAATTGTTCATTAAATTTTCTTTCGTGTTCTCCATTGACTGTAACTATTACCTCTATTTCTTTCTCGTACTCTCTAATTCTTTTCAATAAGGGAACAAAATACGAATCAAAACGCTCTTCGAATGTTGTTATACCAATAGAAATATTGCGTTTGTCATACACTGGCACAGAAACCATTTCTTTTCCCCCGATTATATCGGTAATAATTTTCTTAATCATCGTCAACATTCTTTCGCAACCCATTCTCGCAGAAAATTGGAATTTTCTTCCGATTAAAGTATTCTATATTCGGGCCCTTTTTCCAATGCTTGTCACCCAGTTCCCTCGGGTGCCATAGATGTAAAGCTCTCGCTGTTCGAATAACAGAGCGGCCGGTAAAGCCGGCTTTTACCATTCGCAAAGCAAAATCCTGATCCTCGCCACCCCAGCCGACGAAATTCTCGTCATAACCATTTATAGATTCTATATCTTTTTTGTAAGCCGAAAAATGCCCGCCAAAGGTTTGTTTTCGGCAACTTGCTAAACCCAGTTTTCGCAAAATACCATATTTAATAAACTCTCGATGTTCTTTGATAATAGGTTTTTCTGGTACCTGCAGATAAAGATCTTCAATCATTGTATCGGACATATGAGCATTAAATAATTTATGAGTTAGTTCTTCGCTCAGATATTTGCATCTTCCCGCCAAGAATATTCCAGGTTTTGCTGCTTCAACGTGACGTTTAATTGAACCAGGTACAACCAAAAAGTCTCCATCTATGAAAATAAGATATTCCTTGGACGCATTTCTTATTCCATTATTACGGCAGGCTGCACGTCTAGCGCCATTTCTGGCATGCCAAGCATGGATAATGGGAAAATCATAAGTTGCCATTAATTTCCTTAGTCCATCAACTATAGCTTCACTTGAGCCATCGTCGGCAATAACAACCTCATGAAAATCCTCGGAGCAAAAACTCAGAGAATCGAGGCATTTTTTCAGGTATTCCAGACGCTCATAAAAACAAATGATAATTGAATTTTCCATGACTGCCATATTTTGAAGTAATATATTATTGGGGATTTAATATGTAAATCTGTATATCTTTTTATTTATCTTGTATAAAAACCGGTAAAATACCGTTTTTTTGCTTCTTTTATATGCCGGTATTGTTACCCTCTTTTTCTCTTTACCTTTATTCCCATAAGACCGAATCAAATTCGACATGTGTGGAAAGAATTGATACTTATGCAATATTAAATTCCTTGCCTTTTCCAATGCAGGAAGCCGTTTTTTCCAGTTATCTTTTTTGAGGACTTCTTTGACTGTTTCCAAGCTTGACTCATGATCGTTTATATCGATTCTTATAAAAGACTCCTCTGGGAAATAACGTTCCAGGTTTGTGCAACCATAGTAGATCGGAATTGTCCAGCTCAGAAAGCAATCCGCCAGCATATCTGTCCAGTAATCAGGGCTGCTACTATTTTGAAGGACTATCGAGTACTTATACGGTGCTAACCCGTCCCATTTGTCTTCAATAAATCGAATTGCTCTACCAAAGTAGTCGATATTTAATGAATTATCCTTTTGAACATAATTCAAGAAGGTCTTTCTTTTGAAATGGCCAGGTAAGTCTGTTGGATTTCCTGCAATCCAGGAAATTTTCTTTTCTTTTTGAGGTATTGAACAAGAAACTAATTCATCAAAGCTTCTTCCAACATGCCATGGATCTGCCGGGTGGGAAACAACATACTTGGCGTCATCGTAAGGTAGATGGTTTGTGAATACTCTGGCAAAAGTCTCATGACCCTCAACCATCCAGTCATCATGCCCTCTCATATAAGGTTCTTGCATAATAACCCATATGTTTTCTTCAGGACATTTTACGGTAATATCTTCTTTCAACTGATTGTTAAGCATTATAAGGAAATCACATTCTTCCACTGGATCAAACGTAAATCTAATGTCCTCCCACATCCCTGATTGGGAGGGTGTTTGATTTAAAAAATCGGGCCCGATCCACCCCTTAACGACTCTAACCAGTGTCATATCCATATTTCGATCAATTAAATGTTGGCTAAAATTATAAGTGAAACATACTTCGGTCTTACTAACCTGCGTTATGCATATATCACATGTTGGTAATCATGCAAGATATACTGCTTGACATTCAAGGAGTTATTTATAATATACGTCCCTCTTGACAAGGGCTCTTTGTTGTCCAATCTTATTGAAAATTGTGTTTTCTTGTGATTTAGAAAGGATATGTATTTAATGAATTTTTGGTTCGGCAAAAAGGTGTTGGTAACGGGTGGGGCTGGGCTTATAGGATCCCATGTTGTAGAAGAATTAGTTAAAAAGGGATCTATAGTTACCGTCGCTGATAATCTCAAGAGAGGGAATGTCAAGAACTTGAGACAAGTAATAAACGATATTGAATTTTCAAAAGTAGACCTAACTGATAAAAATGCATGTAACAAAGTATGTGATAAAAAAGATGTCGTTTTTCACCTTGCATCTGACGCCTACGGCCTTTCGTATAGCTATACTCATCACAGTGAAATATTGACGCATAATATTTTACTTAACACAAATATTCTTAATGCCTGTCATATTAAGGAAGTCAAAAGAGTGCTAGCGGTTAGCTCTTCCTGCGTGTATTCAGATGATGCCAATATACCGACAAAAGAATCAGAAGGCTTCAATGGAGAACCGGAAAAAGCCAATATTGGATATGGATGGTCAAAAAGGATTCTCGAAATACAGGCAAATCGGTTACATTTAGATTATGGAATGGAAATAGCTATTGTCAGACCTGCCAACGTTTATGGGCCTCGAGACCCTATTACAGGTGAAGGCACCCATGTTATTCCTTCTATGATTCATAAAGTCCTTTGTGGTAAAGGTCCTATAACTGTATGGGGCAGTGGAAACCAGTCCCGCAATTTTATATACGTAAAAGACATGGCTGCGGCTATGGTTTTAGTTACGGAGAAATACCCGATATCAAAGGCTGTTAACGTCGGTTCGACAAAAGCAACGAGTATGAAAGAATTAATTCAGTTAATTACTCAGATAACCGAAACCAAAAGAGAGATTGTATTTGATACTACCAAACCAGAAGGGGCAAAGCATAAAAGTGTTGATATAAGCTTGCTGAAAGAAGTTGTTGGATTTAAGCTCAAGACAGCGCTTGAAGAAGGATTATTTGAGACCATTAAATTCTATAAAGATGAATTGTGTTTATAAAGAACCAATTAATTCAAAAGCTATGTATAATTTATTGCTTTATCGTCTTTATAAGAAAATCTTGTATGATTTCTTTTACTTTATTAACTTCCAATTCTTCAAGGCATTTGCTCTTCTCCAATCCATCACATCCTTTTTGCTGACACGGTGCACAATCGCAATCCGGCGTCACAACCCTATGTATTTCTCCAAGAGGCGCCCAATCCCGCCAGTTGGACGGACCATAGATGGTTATCGTAGGAGTACCCACGGCCGCGGCAATATGCGGGGCTGCGCTGTCCACCCCAATATTGAGACAGCTCATGCCAAGTAAGCCGGCCAGTTCACCCAAGGTGGTCTTACCGGTTAGATTATAAACTTGCCCATTACAGTTTTTAAAAATATTGATTGATGGCTCCCGCTCTTCCGGTGCCCCGACAAGAACTGTCGAAATGCCGAAATCTTTCCATAACCAGTCAACAACATGCACCCATTTTTCATAACCCCAT
>CAYRSQ010000045.1:0-7044 GCA_964427055.1 uncultured archaeon | reverse complement strand
GGGCGGTCATAATTAAGTTCTTCATAATACACGGACTCACTAAATTCGTGTAGAAATGTTTTTGCCAACATTAACGAGTGATTTTTGCTATTAATTATTTTCTATGAAGTTTCTTATTGTTTTATGCGACAGTTTGTATACTATTCTATGAACATTCCAATTGTTTTATGCGAGTGTTCCAAATAATAAATGCGAACAATCGGAAAGAAAGTTGCGACGTTTCTTAGACAAATACGAAGAGTGTATATACGTTTCTTTTTCCAGTGCGCTGCTACTAACAACCGACTATTACTATACTATATACTATAACACTGTTATAATATAATAATAATAACAACAACATTGAGAATCGATTGAATGATTTAATGAGCAACGACGACCACCTAATCAAATCCCGTTAAGAAGCATCATAAAAATTTATTTCTATACACATTCATAGAAAATATATGAAAAGAGGACGGCCAAGTAAGAGGGCGCGAATAAAGGAAGTTCTGTTGGCCGTTATGAAGGAGATTAATGCCCCTCTGACCATATCGTCTATGACAATCATGGTGTCAGGGCGCCTTGGTGAGACAATAAGTTGGAACACTGTTAGAAAATATGTACAGGAGATGGTAGAGACCAATATCATCGAAGTGATACGACTCCCTCATTCTAAAGAAGAAGGCAAAGACGGATTAACCGTATATATATTGAAAAGGTGACTTGTTTATGGAAAACAAGGAAATCATGAAACTATTTTTAGGGAAGGGTGCGTCTTTGGATTCTGCCGTTCTGGAGTATTTCTCTAACAATGATATTGCTCTCATGTCGTTTCTCGAAAAGGCAACGAGCAAGTTACCTCCGATAATTACTTTGGATTATGTATTCAAGACGATGGGAGTTCTTCCACCAGAAATCGAACTGAAACCGATATATCCCAGTCATTTCGACAAGAAAAAAGTCTCCTCAGAAGATGCCGTATCTAAATGGACTGAAAAATATTCTTTTTACAAAAAAAGGCTGTCGGACAAGATGTCATCATTGTTTTCTATCAACAGAACGTCTTCGCAGCAGTCGTTCTCTTTGATTGCGGCCGTTTCAGAAAAAATTGATAAAGGGACGATAGAAATAGAGGATTCGTCTGGTTCGCTCAGGGTATCAGTGGGGAAAGACGATTACGAAGACATGCTAGAAGGAGACATCCTCGGATTTGAGTGTGTGCGCAGGCCGGACGGAATTTCAGTCAACAGGGTAGTGTACCCAGACATACCTCTGAAAAGGGAAGTAGGTAAATCCCTCTCTCGCGCAAATCTGATTTTTGTGTCAAATCCGTCGGGAATTGACGCGTCCAAATCGTCAGAATGTTCTGGTGACAAGGAATGTACGTTCGTTTTCATGTCCGCAGCCCCGGATAACTTCCAGCCAAATCACGTTACTGTGGATACGGCTTCCATCATGAAAGTGTCCGGTATAACCATATTGATGTGTCCATGGAAGAACATATCCAGTTATATCGACAACTGGAAAACGACGGAGAATGTCGCGGTAAATATACTGAAGAGGCGGGACATCCTACCAGGGGCATCCGTAAAAGACAGCGGATTCTGGATAGGAAGCACATTCCTCGATGACATCCCAGACATATTCGTAACAGACAACGAATCCGACGTGTTCAGTTCAAATTATAAGGGGGTCACAATCCTGTCGGTCGGTGGACCAGCTAATGCATGGAAAATAGACCTAAAGACCAGAGAAATTAATAAAGCTGATTTCTCATAAATTAAACGTATGTTTCTAACATTCCAAGTTCTAGATGCAGATTACTTTATGAACGGATCTACACCAGTAGTTAGGATTTTTGGAAAGACCAAGGAGGGAAAAACGGTATGCGCGTTCGATGACACGTACAAACCGTACTTTTACGCGCAGTTGGTAGATGTGCAACCCAACGGAAGGGATCCGAAGGAAGAGTTCGTTGAATTCCTCAAGTCATCTTTCGGCTCGCTTCTGCTTAGCGTAGATTTTATGGGGAAGTTTCTTCCGATAGGGTTTAGACAGCAACAGTCAGAAGTTGCGAAAATAACCATAACTGAACCGAGCAGGGTGCCCGAGATAAGGGATGAATTGAGGAAAAAGAAATTCGTGAAGGAGATATTCGAGGCGGACATACTGTTCAAATACAGGTACATGGTTGACAAAGGTATTTCTGGAATGAATTGGATAGAGATGGAAGGCACGCCATCCACCACAGGGACTGTAAAGACCAATTATAAAATAAACGTTTCTAAAATCACGCCGGTGGAAAGGCACGATGACGCTGAGTTGAAACATATGGCGATAGACATAGAAACCACTTCGGAGAGAGAGGGACTGCCAGATGCGACGAGGGATGAAATAAGTATGATAAGCATGGCATTCAGCCCAAATTACAAATCTCAGGATACCATGGTGTTTATGGCGAAACGTCTCAAGGATAACGGAGACAACAGTGTAAAGAGTTTCAGTAGCGAAAAGGACATGCTTGAGGAATTCGGCAGGGTGATGGCCGAGTTCGATCCGGACACTATCATAGGATACAACATAAACGGGTTCGATATGCCTTATCTAGCCGAAAGGTACAGGCAAAATAGAATGCAGTGTCTGCTTGGAAGGTGCAGTAAGAAGTCTGTCATATGCAGGAGTTTTGGAATGATAAACAGAAGCGATGTCATAGGGCGAGTAGTCGTTGATGCATACGAATTGATCAAAGCGAACGCAAGAGTGGGCCTTATGAAGTTGAAAAGATACGGGTTGGGAGATGTGTCTCAAAAGCTTCTAGGCGAAGATAAAGTAGATGTGGCTCACAGCGAGATAACCAAGTACTGGAAAGGCACTGATGAACAATTGAAGAAACTCATAGAATACAATAGGAAGGACTCCATATTGGCAATGAGGCTGGTGCTGGAGAAAAATCTTCTAGACAAGTTTATAGAACTTTCAAAGGTGTCTGGCGTTCTGTTGCAAGACGCTCTTTCCAGTGGAGAAGCATCGAGGATAGAGAATCTTCTTCTCAAAGAATTTAATTCAAGGGATTACATAGTTCCATGCAAACCTACGACAGAGGAAACTTCTAGAAGGAGGGTTGAGAGAGAGACTAGGGCATTGAAAGGTGCTATTGTGCTCGAACCAGAAACGGGACTGCATAAGGATTGCGTAGTCTATATGGATTTCAAAAGTCTGTACCCGTCGATATATATAGCATATAACATATGTCCAACTACCCTTTTGTTCGACGAACACGACTTGGACATTATAGAGACACCTTACGGGGCCAGATTCGTTTCAAAGAATGTCAAGAAAGGCATCCTTCCGGAGATAGTCGAAACTTTGATTAAAGACAGGGATATAGTGAAAAAGGAGATGAACGCCGTCTCGGACAAAGAAAAGAGAAGGCAGCTTAACGCGAAACAAGTCGCGCTAAAGATAATGGCAAATGCTTTCTATGGTTATACGGGATACATAAGAGCTAAGCTCTATGTCTTGGACATAGCAAATGGGATAACGAGCTGCGGAAGGGATTTGATACAAAGAACCAGGGACACAGTCGACGACAACACAGAATACACAGTCATATACGGTGATACAGATTCCGTAATGGTGAAAACAAAGACGACTGACATAGAAGAAGCATACAAGATAGGTTATTTCCTTGAGAATCACATAAACGAAGCGCTTGAAAACATAGTGACAATGAAAATCGAGTGTGTATTCAAGACGATGATTATTTTGACCAAAAAAAGGTACGCGGGTTGGAGTTTCGAAAAAATAGATTCTGGAATGATAGAAAAGCTCGTGATGAAAGGGATAGAAACTGTCAGAAGGGATTGGTGTGAGTTAGTCAGTAAAACATTGTACACAGTATTGGAAATTATACTCAAAGAGCAGGATCCTAAGAAGGCATTTGATTATGTGAGGGAAGTCCTGAAGAAACTTCAGAGAAACGAGATACCGATAGAGGATTTGATAATAACGAAGAGCGTGTCAAGGCCAATAAGTTCTTACAAAGGAATACAACCTCACATAGAAGTCGTAAAGAAGATGAGAAGAAGAAACCCAAATGAGGCGCCTGGAGTAGGAGATAGGGTCGGGTTCGTCATCACCCAGGGATTGCAGATGCTTTCTAGCAGGGCTGAAGATCCCGAATACGTCAAAAAACGTGGTATAAAGGTAGATTCAAAATATTATATCGAGAACCAGCTGCTTCCACCACTTGAACGAGTTTTTGAAGCCATGGGGATAGAGAAATCGGAGTTACTGGGAGAAGGAAAGCAGATGAACCTGATGAGCATGCTAAGCGGTTCAAGCTCAAATGGCAACCAATCAATGGATACGTTAATCAATTCTTTAGATGGTCTGATTTGTAACAAATGCCAGAAAACGTACGAAAGGCCACCTTTGCTAGGGAGATGCAAATTGTGCAATGGTGACCTTGTGTTTTACAAAGGGACTCAGAAAGCGAAGTATTACATTTCGGAATAGGCTTTTCTGTTGATTGCGTATAAAATATAACTCGTCGATACGGCTATTCCTATTCCAATGTATTCTGTGAACAGGAGAAGAGAACCTATTGCATAAAAGAGTTTCACAAGCGTGTCAAGCTTTTTCTTGTATCCTACCTTTCTATAGTTTTTGGATTCTGATATGATATGATAGCTGGATGTCAGCGATATCAGCCCAATACCAACCAAAGAGTAATCATCGATTATCCACCCAGGTGACACGAAAAATTGTGATATAGATGATATTCCGAGTACGACCAACACGGTAGCTGACAAGGGAATTAACGACTTTGCGGATTTAATCACTGATTTCTCGGTCTTGAGCTTAGACGAAAATACGATAATATTCCCAAATACAAATCCAATTACAAATGATACCACTCCGAACGAAAAACTCCACGGAACCAGTTGGGCATCAGATACATTTGCGTCGCTCTTGATTTCACCTTCTATTGCCATTTCGAGTATCTGTTTTTTTTCTTTGGCTTCATCCATAGTCAAAGATCTTCCATTTATGTATATCGATGATATTTCCTTTCCAGCATCGGTGGAGGGCACGGCTTGTATCGCAAAAATTTCATCATCTATGTAATATATCAAATTTCCTGGCAATGGGCTGTTTGCTAGTTGGATGCCTGATAACATACCTTTGGTTATGTCGGCAAATTTTTTGCTAGCACTTTCAGACAATTCGACTGGAACGCTGTATTGGTAAAGTTTGACATCAGGGTCATAAATGATGTATCCATTGGCTTTTTGAGAGTTGCTGATTTCAGAATTGCCAAATATCAGAGACTGGAATGTTATGGAATTGTTTGTATAATTAATTGCCTTGAATTCTATGCCGTCGATATCGAATCTTTCTTCTATCGAATATGTCCTATTTTCATATTTCAGAACCTTTTCATTCCAATAGAATTCATGAGGGGTCGTCCCTATTTTTATAATACCTTTGTCCCCGTCTAGAGTCATTGTTTGGTCTATTATCCCATTCAATTCACCATTCATTAGAATGAGTGTTAGATTAGCTTCATACGGAGAGATTATTGCTATGCTTTCGCCATCTGCTAGCACTTGGGCTCCGTACAATCCGTAGTATTCCATCCTTTTTTCTAGCAACGTTTTAATCGAATCAAATTCATTCTGGAGTATTTCTGGACTGAATGTTATGGTATATTCGTAACCACCTGCTACCTTAGAGTCCATTCTAAATGGTAATGAAGTAGATAATGTCGAATACATCATTGAGAATACCGACAATATAAGTAGAGTTAAAAACACTACGCCCTTTTTTTTAAGTTTCAACGTGATAACCCCAAATTATTTTAAAATCTCTATTAATTTTTTAAACATAGAGTGGAATTTGACGAAGATATGTATGGGTGCAGTAGTCGTTGTTGCATTTACAAGATAAATTTAAATGTTTGCATATGGCGCATACATATAACGGAATTGAATATTCTGTCAGATGAAGTGAAGCATATTTTAAAAGAAACAAATCAATACTCAATGGTGTATATATGCAGTATTATAATGTGCATGGATTGAAAATAAAAAGTTCAGTCAATTTACAGATACCGTCTCATTTTTGCATATCGGAAGGAAAACTTCCCACTACTGGCGAGTATGATCTTCAGATAGAGACAGGAAACAATAGTATAATAGGAATGGATCCTGTGGCTCAACCATATCTATTTTTTAAAAAGAACTCACTGCTCCATAATTATGGAATGATAATTCCATGTAATCTCCTCATCAAAAACTTAGAAAACGATACAAAGGTTAGGTTCAGTTGGTTATACGGCAAAATACCTCAATTCAATCCTTATAAAATCATAGATTTCATACTTGATTTAAAATTCATTCAGAAGGGACTTTTAAAATTACATGCATCTAGCGTAGAATATAAAGGACAGGGGATTATGATAGCTGGTTGGGATGGTTGTGGAAAATCGTCTCTGTCATTGAAATTTATAGAACGTGGTGCAGGCTTCTTGTCAGATGATACTACAATAGTCAGCAAAAAATATGCGCATTCTTATCCAAGAAAAATAAAGAGTTTCAAAGGAGCAGATGGTATAAAGAAATATTGGAAAAGTGTTCCAATAGTTAATAAATGTTTGGGAATTTATTCTAGAGTTGAACCTAAAAATATCATAGACAAAACAAAGATAAAATATATATTTATACCAGTCTACGGGAAAAAATCTATAAAAAAAATATCAAAACAGAGCGCATTGGAAACAATGATCATGCTTAATACATATCTAACTAAGACAAGAGACACCAGAAATCTTGTTCTAGCCTATTGTTATTATAATAAATACAATTTACATTCTCTTATGAATAAAAGAGTTGAAATCTTGATGGAATTTCTCAGCGGAGTTGAATGTTATGAAATTAGATCCAAAAACATCCGAGAAACATTGGAATTGATTGACGGCGTTCTGAACAAATAGTCATTGTATGAAATATTTGTGGAAATCCTTCCTATCGCTCCTGAGTATCAGTGGACGGCTGTTTA
>CAYRSQ010000044.1:0-7108 GCA_964427055.1 uncultured archaeon | reverse complement strand
TGGCTTTAATCTTAGCATTTACATCAAATAAAAACAACCGGCTGAAGAACCCGGCAATCCGGTCGTACCGGCGGGCGCCCTGCAACCGGGTTGCCAAAAAATCTTTTAATGGACTGCGGCGTGAGGAATAGCAATGGATCATCCGTTGTCACCGTTCCAAAAGTCAGGTGGCGGAAACTGCCAATATAACTAACTATTACGGTATAAGCCTATAGACCAAAAAAGTGACGATTACGACGTGGAAGCGTGTGAAGTGCTGCTCACAGAGCCGAGTTCATCGCGTCACAGTGGTCTCGTATCGGACACTCATCATGTTTCGGATTTCTGGCAGTACATACCAGCGCGGTGAAATCGAGAATAGCGAGGTTGGCTGAACGAGGGTCTTTCGTTTCGGCATATAATTTCGCCATTTCTATGATTTCTTTGTCCCGCCTGCCCTCCTTTGATGTTTTAATGCCAAAATACCGCTTAAACAGCCGAACGATGTTATTATCGACTATCCATTCCTTTTTGCCAAAACCTATCGACAGAACCGCGCCGGCAACATAATCACCCACTCCCGGCAGTTTCTTTAACCCCTCCCTTGTTTCGGGTAGCTTGAATCCATATTTTTGTCCAATTTCTCTGACCATTTCACAGAAAGGACCTACCCTCCACCTTAAACCAAGTGGTCTGAGAATAGCCTCTATGTCGTCGTCCGTTGCTGTGTTCAAAGCCTTTGCATCAGGATAGAGATTGGTAAACCTGTCATAGACGGGTCTCACCTGATCGGCCTTCGTGCGCCTCAACATGACTTCAGCAACCAGCAGTTTAAACGGATCAGACGCGTTTCGCCATGGAAAGGCGCGACCGTTCTGTTTATACCATTTGATAATAGCCTTTCTGAGGCGAAGTATTTCTTGCTCCCGGCCTGTGGGCTCTTCATATTGCGGTCTATTATACAATGTGAGAACTCACCTCGGATTCGTTTGCTGACAGGCTGCAACGAGAGCAGAGCTTAGCAAAGTGTTCGGACAATACTTTCCATGACCGGCGGACATACTGCATTCCCCATGAGCTTTATTTTGTCTCTTCTTGACCCCACTCCAAGTTGATAGTCCTTATCGAACCCCATAGCCAGCTTCAACTCCTCGGGCTGAAGCATCCGCATCATATGACCGGTTTTTGTTGGCTTGACGTAAGCGAATCGATCAAGGGTGGTAACAGTTCTCAGCGGCCTGTCAAGAGTCTGCCAGCCACCACTGCCATCGGAGCCGTAATAAACTATCAGAAAAGGGTTATTCGGGCCCAGTTGAGAGATTGCCCGTTCCGCTCGTTCAAGAGTAGCCTTTGCGCGGTGTTCATTGTAAAGCGGCGTAAATCTGTAATCTGCGCCCAAATCGATAATAGAACTTGCCAGCTTGTAAGGCTGGTCAATAATGGCAGGAGCAGAGGCTTCTCCAGTTAGGGAGCACAGCAGAAAAAGCCTGTTTCGGGACTGAGGCACGCCGAAATCAGCCGCGTTAAGCTTCTCCTCCTTAACATAATAGCCCAACCCCCACAGTTCCTCCAGAAGCTCGGGGTGCCTGCTCCAGGATTTCATCTGCACGACATTTTCAACGACGATCCATCGGGGCCTGAACGCCTTCGCAAATCTGACCACCTGAAAAGCGGTCATTTTGCTTTCCTCACACCGTTCGCCGCCACCTTTGGCGCAGGTATGGTTTGTACATTCAGGAGATGCAAGCAAAAGGTCAATCTCTCCTATAGCTGCTCGAAGCCGGTCTGCCGATAATGAAGTGATGTCATCCGTATAGACCTTTGTCTCAGGAAAATTCTGTTTGTAGGCCTGTCCGGCTATATGCCATCGGTCTATGCCTGCAACGATTTCAACTCCGGCCTTTTTTGCACCGTAGCTGCTGCCCCCCGCCCCGTGGAAAAGATCGAGGGCACGTAATCGTTTGCTTCCTTTATGTCCAGATGATCTCATGTCCTACTTCTCTCTTGGGAACAGTTTTTCTGCCAGTTTCAACCTTTTTTCGCTCACAGGTATATACCATGCATTCATTCTCTTATCCCACGCTCTTGCCTTTAAGAACGCTTCCCACGTAAAACAATAAACCGAGCTCATCTGATATTGGGAATTCAGACATACCAGCAGAAGGTGTTCAAAAAGCTGTTTGTCGGGATTGTGACTATCAGGATAAATCGTGCCCGTTTTTTTCGCCTTCAATATTGACTTTATCGAGTAACGTTCTCCATTTCTTGATAAAGCATCGACATTCTTTGCTCCCTTTGGTGCCCTCATGAGATTTGATAGCCCATGAGTCGAATTGAAAAACTGAATTGCAAGCTTTTCACCGAGTTCACCCACGTCGATGGATATGTCACGACGGGCCATTTCAGTGCCAACGTGTATTCTGAGGGAAATGAGGCCCTCATCATTAAGAGTTGATACGAGACTGTCGAGCTCTTTATCTTTCATGCTCAGCCACAGATAGGTGTCCCTGTCTGGATGATTGCCTCGATAACCATCCAATCATATCGCTGAGAAGTGGTTGTCGTATCCGAAAAAGCCGATTGCCAACTGTTTTCTGAAACGCCTGTTTGGGAGGAATCGACACAAGGAGACGCGAATTAAAAACTATCCTGAATGGGGGATCTTCTTTGATTTGAAATTCCGGGCTTTCCCAGCGGAAATCCGGCAGTCGAATCTCTCTTTCCTTCTTTTCTCTGTTAAAAACCCTGGTTAAATCAACAAAATTATACGGGACAAGCGCGCCTACCACGTATCGATGCCACACGATTTTTTTCTGAGAATAATCACACGGTGGCGTAATTTCAACGAGTACCAGCCGACAGACCTTTGCTATTTTCGCTTTAAATTCTTTGCTGTCTTCTTTCTCTGTCAGAGACATGAAGTTTCCACGCAAGAATTTACCCGATTCCGCCTCTGGAATCGGAAGGCCATGATCTTTCGTGGGATAAATAAAGACATCACCAGGCATATGTCCGGTACTGTTTTCTGGGTCGGTCAAGTCCAGATGCAACATGGTATTTATCTTCTGAGACCATGGTTCTTTCGGTTGTTGATCCTTCCCGGAATAAACAAGCGCGCTAAGAGTCACCTCATCTTCTGGACGAATGTCGGCAAGATTGTCGTACAAAATTTGTGACAACACGGAGTATAGATGCTTTACAGAGTTTACCTTGTCAAGGTGTTGCTCGGCCTCTGCTCGAGCTAAGCTGTAAAGAACGCCCCGCAATGCATCTTTTAGATTCTCCATTCCCGAATGCAAAGCTATGTCAATCAGTTCGCATAGGGTTTCGCACGCAGCGTATTGAATGCTTTTTTCCCATAATATCAGAGCCCCAATCGGTTCCAGCTCCTGCATGAATTCCCTGACTTTCTCGCTCAGCTTTCCGTCTCCATCTTCGTAATCTTCTTTATTCAATTGTTTACAGAGGGATGGCCTCAGGGGGACCGGCAATCTTTCGTTCAAATGCCTAAACAGTTCCGGTGCGTGCTCATCAAAAGTACTCCACGTAATCAGAACGTATGGTCCATTTCGCTCATCAAGACAAAACTCCAAAACCTGCTGCACCGCTGTAAAGTTTTTACTGCCACTCCCCAGGATTCCGTCCCCTATCAAGTTCATGTCCATGAAGATAAGGCGCACACCACGCATATTTTCTTTTCCTGCCTTAATAAGCTCTTCTTGATCATAGTGAATAAATCTGATGGCGTACTTTGAGTCCCAAACGGATTTCGCTATTTTAATTCCATCCTCTTCGATATCGTCGATAATAAGTATCCTGGGAACACTTAAAGGCATGTCATTGTTCCTCAAACACCATAGCGACAATGGCTCCATCATAAGCTTTTGGAACATTCATCTCTTGATGATCGGGCAGACTGAGTCGTCCACCATGAGCTTTCATTGTCATGTTCGCAAAATACAGACCCAATCCCATCCCCTCAGATTTTCGTGTGAAGAAAGGCCTTACGACTTCTTCTGGAGTATCCTCAAACCCTGGACCGTTGTCAGCGACGACAATCGCCGGCCCCTCAAGATCACGAGAAGGTCCAATCCAGATTCTTTTTGCGATGGCTTGTTTGCCACTCTCGGTACTCTTAACGGCGTTGAGCCAATAAATCGAATTGTCAATCAGATTAACTATAGAGGCTGTCAACATGCGCTGAGACCCCTTTACTTTGAAATCAGCATCGGGGTTATTCTCAAAACTGTTGGTTACAAAGATCTTGTGGTAATCGAAGCGGGGAGACATACTGAACATGGCAAATTTGACGAGGTCCGAAGCCTTGAGGCTTTTCTTAGAAGTTGTGCGGACCAAGTAGCTTGCGCCCTGGAGCAATTCCACAAGGTGACGCGCCATAATCTGGATCCGCCCTATTTTATCTCCCTTGTCGACGGCTCTCTGCAACTCTCTGACCCCTCGTTCAATCTCATGAAACACAATAGCCAGGCCCAACCCTGAACCCACTGCGCCCAGGAGGGAATCTCGCATCTCCGTGTATGTGGTTTCGACTTTCGACACATACTCACCCAACTGTTTGTCAAAGCCTGCTTCATGGATCTTTTCTTTGAGTGCCGCAATTGCTTCTTCGGGGCCGGAAATTAGAGGTAATTTTTTATCTTTTGTTTGCTCTACCTCGAATGCCAGTCGGATTCTATGTTTGTCCTTTTCGCGTTCCTGCTCAAACCTGATAATCGCACTCAGGACTGCGTCTCTGAATTCTTTATAGGCCTCGTTCTCAACAAAGCCTTCTCGGTTCGTCTTCTCAACAAGGTCTGGGCTTTTCTCAAGATCAAGATGTATTTCTCCCAGGATCAGATTATTGCTGATTCTTCGAGCCGGAATTTGTATGCGTCGTTCATCCAATCCCAACCAGTCGGTTTCTCTCTCACCATAGTTGTAAACCCTTATCCCGTCTCTGTACACACGGACACCGCCATTTTCATCGAGATACTTGGTCAGCCCGGATGGGTCAGTCACATAGAGTTCAAGGACATCTTGATCACGATCAAAGCCGAGAACTCTGCCCCTAATGGTACCGATACCAAATTGCGAGAGATCGGCTGCTCTCTGACGCTTTTTTCTCCTTCCTGATTCTTCATCCAATTTCATCTGGAAGTATTCGATGACTTGATCATTCTTGTTCACCTTGCGTGGTTCGATACCCTTCTTATTCGCCAGGGCCTTTATCGGCTTGAATTCGTATTTGTAGTCAAAACGGCTCTTCTCCATGGTAAACTCGAAAATGAACATAGCTTGGTCTTCAACATCTTCGGCTTTAACTAGTCCTTCAAGCCATCCAGGATCGGGGATTAGTTTGAAGCTCACAGCAAATCCAGCTTTCTTGTCAAACGGTGACGAAATCGCATTTACGGACCGAAAAAGTCTGCGGATATCCCCCCTCTTCCATTCGTGCCTCAGGTCCGTTATAGTAATATTCGTTCCATGGTCAGACCCTTTGAAAACCCTTGGAACTCTTGTCTCTACACTGATCGGAACTTCCGACAGATACCGATAGCGTAATAATTTGTCCCAATCGATATCGACGACAACCTCATCGTATCCAGTTTTTCTCGTGACCATCCTGATGTGGTTCCCGAGTTTGTGACTGGCAAATCTGCCGACACCTTTTTCTCCTATGGGGAGTCGGTTAAATTTGGGCGTTCTTTTGCGGGCTGTCCTTTCTTTCTCTCTATTATCGGCGCCGGGTTCCAGCCAGATACCAGTAACCGTATCCAGATCCATTCCCTCGCCTTTATCTCTGATCTTTATTGCGGCAGTTTCAGGATCTTCGACGTTTTCGAAAATCACTTTCACAGAAGGGGAATCGGCGTCATATGCGTTCTTCACCAGTTCAAAAACGCCGATACGGGGATCACGAATTAGTTGATCGCCCAAGAGCTGCAATAGTCTCGCCCGTGGCCGGAAGGTGTACTCCTGGTTATTGTTGTCATTGACTCCTGGCATACCTATCACCAAAATCCTTGAACGACAGTCCCTGATGCCGACAGCAGCTCGCCTTAGATGGAAATGAGAGGCTGACACTTGTGCCTTACATTATTGATACTATACCTACGAATTCCTATAGCAGCAACAAATTTTCAGTTGTGCATAATATTCCAGGAAGGAGAGAGGTTGCAGCTCTGTTTTTTTTGCATATCTCCTTCTTGTCTCAGGTTCTTTCCGATGCAATAAACTAGGCCCTGGAATTTCCCAGCCTATCGAAAAGGGTCTTCGCGCTTGAATGTGCGAGGCGGGTTGAGATTTGGGAGATCAGGCGGGTTCTTTGCGGCCACGGTGGACCAGCAGCCCGTTTGCTCCCGAGTAAACCCAAGCCTTTTTGATAAAAGATCTACCACCTGTGACTGAAGTGCCACAAGGCATTCTACGGAAAGAACTGCATCGTCGCGAGAAGCGTCCTCTGCCTTATGTACGTAGTTATTTCGATGTGGCCAAACATTTGTTACGATTTGCTCCCAAGCTTGTGAGCCGTCAGAAAGCTTCACCTCTGTAATGTCAATTTTCCAGTTACGAAGGATAGCTGGTAGCAACTCCCTGTCTTCCGCCGTCCGCCCGCTGAGAAATTTTTGAGAAATCAGATGAGCCCAATCATCAGACAGGAATGCTCCCTGAACAAGTGGGCGAGCGAGGAAGAAGCGAAGCGTGACTTCAATTCCGGCTGCAGTTCACACGAGGGCTGCACCGAAGTAGCCAGCATCGATTAGCTCGCGAGCCTGATTGAGACAGCGATTCACCCGTTCCTCAATGGCATCGCCATATGTTGCCAGATAGAAGAATACCGGTTCCTCAGCAATTCTCCGGAGTTCTTCGTTAAGGAATTTCTCCATTGCCGCTTCTTGTTCGTAGTACCAATAGTCATGATCATCCGACATAATCTGAACTCCTGTGAAGATTACACATGTAATATTTCACGGATTTTGAGGCCGCAATGTTCAATCTTTCATGGTAGGAGGAAGAAGCAAAAGCGCTCATTTACCAAAATCCTTCAAAGGAGTGCGGCGGGAGAAGTAGCGGTGGATCATACGCCGTCTCCTTCCACGGCCCCCAGCAGGAGATGGGCCGCCTCGAC
>CAYRSQ010000043.1:0-7309 GCA_964427055.1 uncultured archaeon | reverse complement strand
AAGCGCCTTTTTTCCTACACCTTTAAAAATTTACACAAGATATCTTACACTACCAAAACAATGGGTAAATTGGTGTCGCAAATGCAATATGCACATATAATGCAAACCATAGATCTGGTAAAGACCTTCGGAAAGCAAATAGCCGTAAACCAGGTTAGTCTTAACATTCCCACCGGAGGTTTTGTTAGTATCATTGGTCCGAACGGCGCAGGCAAAACGACTTTGTTCAATCTAATCACCGGCGCTATTAAGCCGGACAGGGGGACCATTTTCTTTAAGGGCCGGGATATCACCAAAGTCAAAGAGTATAAGCGGGTACTGATGGGGATGTCCCGCTGTTTTCAAATAACAAATGTGTTTCCAAACGTTTCGGTTCTGGAAAACGTGCGCCTGGCGGTGCAGGCAAAATCGCCGTACAAGTATAACTTCTTCAGAAAATTTGAAAAGTATAGCGAACTAACCGACTACGCGCATTATTGTCTTGAAATGGTTCAAATGAGCCATTTGAAAGACAATATGGCGCAGAGCCTTACCCATCCTGATCAGCGAAAGCTTGAAATAGCAATTCAGCTTGCTTCTCGGGGAGACCTCATGCTTTTGGACGAGCCCACCGCAGGCATCTCTGCCGAGGAGGTCCCCATGATCGTGGAAGTTATAAAAGGGATACGGAAAAAGGAGCAAAAGACTATCATAATGGTGGAGCACAAGCTGGGCATGGTTCTTGATATGTCAGACTACATAGTGGTTCTGAATTATGGCTCGCTGATTGCTGAAGGTACTCCCAAGGAAATCAAAAACAATCAGGATGTGCAAAACGCGTATCTGGGCAAAAAAGAGGTGGTCTCATGAATATCCTGGAAATGGACGACGTTCATACCCACATAATGGGGTTTCATATCCTTGAGGGGGTCAACCTTATGGTTTCACAGGGGAAGGCGACTGTCCTTCTGGGCCGAAACGGAGCGGGTAAAACCACCACTATGAAAACAATCATGGGATTGACTCCTTCGAGTTCCGGAACAATTTTGTTCAAGGGCCAGCCCATCCAAAAAATGCGTGACTTTGAGATACCGCGACTGGGAATATCCTTGGTACCTGAAAATAGGGACGTATTTTCGAATCTTACTGTAGAGGAAAATCTACGCCTCGCGGTGAGGAACGGTAAAAATGTAAAAACGGAGCGGTTGGAATACATCCTGGATATTTTTCCGCCGATGAAGGACCTTTTCAAGAAAAAGGGCGGCAATCTCAGCGGTGGGGAAGCACAGATGGTTGCCGTTGCCAGGGCATTGGTGAATGAAGACGCGCTTCTGATAATCGATGAACTCACTAAGGGCTTGGCTCCCATCATTATTGAAAGCCTTAGCAATGTGCTGGCAGAGATAAAAAAGAACACGACAATACTGCTTGTTGAGCAGAATTTCGAGTTTGCAACCGGCATCTGCGACGATTATCTGATAATGGAGCAGGGGAAAGTCGTGCATAGCGGAAAAGTCGACGAGATAAAGGGCGACAAACAAATACAATCCAAGTATTTGGGGGTGTAAGATATGTATTCACCTGAGCTGTATCTGAATTTGGCACTCAACGCACTATCTGTGGGCATGCTGTATTTTTTGATATGCTCGGGTTTTTCGTTGGTGTTCGGCTTGCTCCGCGTGTTGAACTTCGCTCACGGGTCGCTGATCATGTGGGGGGCCTATCTGGGGGTGTTTTTTACCAGAGCCCTTTCCAGCTTTTCTGGGGCGCTCATTCTAACCGCTGTGATTATCGGGATTTTAGGGGTCCTGATTGAGTTCTTTCTCATCAGGCGTCTTTATGGAAATGAACTTTTCCAACTGCTTCTAACTTTCGGACTGATATTTATATTGGATGAAGTGGTTAAGCTTATTTGGGGGCCTGGGGTGATCCCGGTTGAAAAACCGGAGTTTTTACAGGGTTCAGTGATGATTTATGGGGAGCCCTTTACGCTGTACCGGTTGTTTATTTTGGCCACCGGGGCAATTGTATGCGTTTCAATATACCTTCTGCTGAAAAAAACAAAGCTGGGTCTGATAATAAGGGCCGGTATTGAAAATAAGGAAATGGTTAGAGCCTTGGGAGTGAATATTAATAAGGTATTTACCCTGGTGTGCGGTATGGGAGGTTTTTTAGGCGGCGTGGCAGGATTCGTCCTTGGCGGCTTCAGCGGACTCAGCCCGGAAATGGGCTTCGGCCAGTTAATCAATATCCTCGTGATTGTAGTAGTTGGAGGCCTTGGAAGCTTTATTGGAACTGCGGTGGCAGCGATCATCCTTGGCCTGAGCGAATCGTTCCTGGGCTTTTTTCTGCCTGAATTCGCCATGATTGGTATCTTTATAGTCATGTTCGTGGTGCTCAGTATAAAACCGTCCGGCCTGTTCGGTGGGGAATGAGGTTAAAAATATGATTATATACCTAAAAAGACACTGGTTTGCGCTGGCTACGCTGGCTTTACTGACTTTACTACCGTTTTTTTCCTCCGAGTACATCTTGGTTATTGCAATGCAGATATTCATCTGGGGTGCCTTCGCTATCAGCTATGATCTGCTTATAGGCTACACCGGTATAGTGTCTTTTGGACACGCAATGTTTTTCGGTGCAGGCGCCTATTTAACCGCGCTGTTGATGCTCAAGGCTGGCTTCAACTTCTGGGCCACTATTCCCGTCGTGATTGTTATCTGCGCGCTGGCGGGCTTGCTTGTAGGTCTATTGACGCTTAGGTTCTCCGATATCTATTTCACCCTGATTACTTTGGCTCTAGGGGAGTTCAGTTTTTTCATAGTTTGGAAAGCATACAAGTTTACCGGTGGGGATGACGGCCTGCACGGTCTACCCGCTATTTTGCCGGGGAAAGATTATATCTATTATTTAACACTCACATTATTACTGCTCATCTACTTTTTTGCCAAAAGATTGATCGGGTCGCCTTTGGGGACGACTCTGGTTGCCTTAAGGGAAAATGAGTTCAGGGCTAAAATGATAGGATATAACGTGTTAGCTTACAAGCTTATTGTGCTTATGATATCTGGCGTGATGGCCGGATTGGCCGGCTCTATGAACGCTGCAGTATTAAGATCCGTGTTTCCAGGATTTATGTCCGCCCATAGTACTCTGAACGTGATATTAATGACCATAATCGGAGGCATGGGTTCTTTGTTGGGACCTGTTTTGGGCGCGGGGCTCGTAACGGTGAGTCAACAATATCTCAGTTCGTATTTTGATTCATGGCTATTGATTTTCGGCGTAAGTTTTGTGTTGATCGTGCTATTCCTGCCTAAGGGCATAATAAGCGTTGCCAGCGCGTTTAAATTCAAGAAGCGAAGCGGCGCGGTATTTAAAACACACATCTGATGACAGATGGCATCCGTACTTTCTTGACCTGTGGTTATTCTTACCCACTCAACGAGAGTTGGGTAATGCCAAAGGAGAGTATTTTAAATAAAGTTTTCTAACCCATTAAATAAGAGGAGGATACCAATGAAAACGAAAATGGGTGTAAAGGTAATTATTGTCGGCTTATTGATTTTCGGCATAGCCATTGCTTTTGATATGCCAACGTGTGCAGCAGATAATGAAATCAAAATCGGCGTTCTCACATCCAAATCTGGTGTGCTGTCCCAATATGGCCAGCAGGATTTAAGAGGATTCATCTTGGGTTTTGATTATGCTACCAACGGGACAAATACAGTCCTCGGTAAGAAAATCAAGATTATCACGGAAGACGATGGCAGCAACCCGCAGATCGGATTGCAAAAGGCTGTTAAGTTATTAGCTGAAGATAAAGTTGATATTTTATGCGGAGTCGTGAGCAGTGGCATTGCCCTGGGTGTAATGGATAAAGCGAAAGAGTTTAAGAAGGTCTACATGATTGGTGGCGCGGCAGTGGACCAAATTACAGGCTCACATTTTAATAAGTACACATTTAGGGCGGGCCGGTCGTTGGGCCAGTGCGCGGTTGCAGGGTGGGTAGCGTATGGGGGAAAAGATATACTTGGAGTGGGCAAAGGTGCCGTAAAAATAGCATACCTGGCCCCGGATTACGCTGGCGGAAGATTTGGTATTGAATCCGCTAAAAAAGGGCTTCCTGAGAATTGGAAGGTTGTACAAGAGCTATACGCTCCATTGACCACCACAGACTTTACGCCTTATCTTCAAAAAATTAAAGCTGCTAAACCTCAAATACTCGGGATAATCACAGTCGGAGCAAACTTCCAAACAAAGTTGCCGAAACAGATTCAGGAGATGGGCTTAGATAAGAAGATGGCAGTGAATGTAGGTATCGCAGACTTTGTTTTTCTGAAGGCGGTGGGAGCTGCTGGTTCGGGTTGGATTGGAGAGTGCCTGTATTACTATGAACTATTCGATAATCCGGTTAACAATTGGCTTGTTGAGAATCATCAAAAAAAATATGGAACACCACCTGACTTTTGGACAGGTAATAGCTTTGCCGCAGCGATTGCTTTGACCGAAGGAATAAAGAAGGCTAAATCGGTGGAAGCCGATGATTTGATCAACGCTCTGGAAGGTCTGGAATTCTGGGGTCCGACAAGTAAGACTTGGAAATACCGTATCCGGCCAGCCGATCATCAAATGATGATAGGAGTTAACCTCGTAAAGCTCACGGTTATGCCCAGGCGTGATTACGCTGTTCCGACGATGGTATGGCAGTCAACACCGCAGGAAAGTGCAACACCCGTCACGGCCCCAGGCCGCGAGAATTATGCTAAATAAGAATTAATAAAGTAAAGAAAAGGTAAAAATGCCAAAAGGGAACGATCTGACCAAACAGGAAGAAAATAGAAGGAGATCGTGGGTTTTATCTTTCTCCTGTTCTTGCCGTATAAAGGCAGGGGCAGGAGGGGAATAGATTTCTTTAATAACTACATAAGATTGATGGACTTCTAAAAAGCTATTTTATGCAGCGAGCGGCAGGCTACCAACAACGAACTCATCAAATTTGAAAAAATTATAAATAATGAATTATGTCAATAAGAAAGAATGCAAATACAACATACGAATAAAAAGATTTCGTTGGAAGTCTCAGCAACTTGTCATTTCGAATGGGACGAGAAATATTTTCGGTATAACATATTGAAAACATAGGGCTTCTCTCTGGGATCGAAATGACAGAGTCTCGGGGCTTGACTTTTTACGAAACCGTCAAGGGATGTGGCGTCATGTCTACGGCAATGATAGATGGTATATCGATACATTATGAAGTTTATGGTGAAGGGCACCCTTTAATATTATTAAATGGTGCCTTAATGAGTACCGTCAATTGGATCCCCTACATTGAAACATTCTCTAAAAAATATCAATTAATATTAATAGATTTTATTGGTCAGGGACAATCAGAAAATATAGATGAAGACTATAATCAAGATCGGCAGATAGAAATAGTAAAAGGGCTGCTGGATCATTTGCATATCGATAAAATCAATATGTTTGGTGCTTCTTATGGCGCACAAGTGGCATTGGGATTTGCTGTTAAGTACCAGCAGCGATTGAAAAGTCTAATGATTCAAGGCATCATTGCTCGATTTAATCCCCATGCGGTAGCTATTTCTGAAGCTTGGATTAATGCTGCAATGCTACATGATGCGGATACAGTATGGGAATTGGTTGTGCCGTTAGCTTATGGAACCGATTTCTATAATAAAAATCTGGATTATATAAACCAAAGAAAGAAATTATTTCGAGAGGCAGTATCAGATAAGTGGTTCGATGGATTTATTAAAATTATGAGGAGTTGTTATGAGTTAGATCTGCTGGATCAGATTCATGAAATAAAAGTTCCGACATTAATAATCGGAGGAGATCAAGACATTATAGTTCCGTTGAAATATCATGAAGAGGTATATGAGAAGATAGAAGGCTCGAGGTTTGTAATAGTAAAAAATTCAGCTCATTGTCCATATGTAGAAAAGCCAAACGAATTTAAAGAGATTGCGTTAGGATTTTTAGAGACACAGCAATAAGATAAATAATACCAGAAACAATCAAATCAAACAAAATCAATTCCGAAAGAGGGAAAGTTTTATGAATTCCAAAAATGTAAAATGCGGGATTGTAGGGATAGGGCTATATTTTCCTGAAAGTGTTAGAACTTGTAAAGAAATAGCCGAATTATCTGGCATACCGGAAGATGTGATTCGCGATAAGTTTGGGATAACAAAAATTTATATTCCCGGTGAAAAGGACCAAACATCTTGGATGGCTGTGCAGGCAGCTAAAGACTGCCTAAATAAGACCGGAATTGATCCCAAAGAAATCGATTTAATAATATACTGTGGTGAAAATTATGCAGATTATCAAAATTGGTCAATCGGTATCAAAGTCCAGGAAAGCATCGGAGCTATTAATAACTGGAATTATGATATTGACGGTAAATGTGGTACGGCAATCGTGGCGATGGATCAGGCAAAAAAATATATGTCGGTTGATGACGATATAAATACGGTTATGGTTGTAGGTGGTTACAGGAATGTGGATCACGTAGATTATAAAGACCAATCCGTTTCATTTCTGTTTAACGTATCAAGCGGTGGTGCGGCGGCCATATTGAAGAAAGGTTATAAAAAGAACTTAATTTTAGAAAGTGCTTCCATGGTAGATCCTTTTTTTTCGGATGCTATCGTGGTACCAGGCGGGGGCACGAAAATTCCATTTACCGCTGAAAACATAAATGACGATTATTTAAAATATTTTAGACTAACACAAGATCCAGAGATCTTTAGAGAAAGATTAGGATCTGTAACATTTAAAAATTTATATCAAGTTGTAGAAATTGCATGCAAAAAAAGCGGGCTAACAGTAGATGATATAGATTTTGTAATACCTCTTCATATGAAGAAATCCGGATACCGACAGATTTTGAAAGATCTCGGGCTAAGCGAAGGGAAAGGGATCTATCTCAACGATTGTGGACATGTGGGCCAATTGGATCCCCTAATTGGATTAAAAGTAGCAGAAGAAAAGAATTTAATTAAGGATGGCAATATCGTAGTGCTATTGGCAATGGGTTTTGGATATATATGGACTGGTGGAATAGTTAAATGGGGTGAATGAGCATCCGAAGATCTTAAATTTTAATTTTTTAGGGTCTAATTCCCGGCAACCTGCTGCGAAAGAGATTGAGGGGAAATTCCGGTGGCGAAGCCACAAAATTAGCGAAATGCCTCGTAGCTTGCTGCGAGGATAGTCAATTTTGAATAATTTCTTTACTATATTCGTGCACTCTTGTCCAAATTAAGAATTTAAAGTTGAGCCCTGATTTGGTATGAGTTTT
>CAYRSQ010000042.1:0-7468 GCA_964427055.1 uncultured archaeon | reverse complement strand
CACCTACGAGTCCTTAGAATCATTTTAGAAGAATATCAACGATTACAGTTTGAGAGTCTCTCTTTAATATCCCTTGACAAGATTTCGTAATGTAGCTATTGACTAAATGTATTGTTGATCTTGACTTCATTATATGTGCTTGTGAACAGCTGTAACCAAGGGGGATTATGGTCTGATCATCTAAAGCCCTGTTTCTCGAAACGAGAGATAGGGCTTTTTTATTGAACGAATTGTCTGAACGAAGGGAGATACAATACTACAAGACGAGTCCTGGATTGCGCTTTACCTTAACTGATACTTAGGGATGTTATACAGATTCTGTATAACACACCAGAATAAAGGAAGGATTCATGAGCCTCGATATTTTGATGGGAGACGAAATTTATATCAAATCACCTTCTGGAGAAACGGTTGGTCCGGTAAAGTCGTCCGTGCAAGGTAACAAGGTTTGCATCAATGACGAAAAGCTTGTGATCGAAGAGGGTGGAAAGATCCTCCGGCCACTGCCTAATGGAAAAGCGGAATCCCACTCGATCCTTCAGGTGGATTTTCACAAGGACCCTTTTGGCGGGTCTCTATCTCACTATGAAATCACCACGCGGAAGGATTCTTCTCTTGTGCCTGTGCCCTCGTCTACGACTATAAATATATCACACTCACAGGGTATACAGATCGGTGACGGCAATGTTCAGAACATTGTTAAGTCTTTCGAGACACTTGCGAAGGCCTTCGACTCCGCTGATGTACCGGAGGATCAAAAGAAAGACGCAAAGGCGAAACTCAAAGCTTTTCTCTCTCACCCTCTGACTACGTCCGTACTTGGATCGGCCGCTGGCAAGCTGATTGGTGTATTGTGAAGAAGAGTGGCCAACAAAATGCTTAACCTGACCGCGAGAACGCTGGCACTATGTAGCCAGTTATGGCGCGCGGCAGGTTAGCTTCGCGTTAGTGTAAAAATCAAATGCCAAATCAAGGGGGTAGGAATTATGAGTAATGTACCAGCCGCTGTAGTTAATCGGTTAAGCACCTCCGTATCAAAATTCAAAAGAATTCTAGCTTCGGCGCGGGAAAGGGATATCAATGAATCTGATACAGTTACAATTGTTACAGATATGCTCGAAGAAATATTTGGATTTGATAGGTACTCAGAGATAACAAGGGAGTACTGCATTCAAGGCACCTATTGTGATCTTGCAATTAAATCTGGCGAAAGAATCGAATATTTACTCGAAGTTAAAGCTATCGGTTTGAGCCTAAAAGACAATTATCTAAAGCAAGCAGTAAATTATGCCTCAAGAGAGGGTGTTAAGTGGGTGGTACTTACGAACGGAATTAATTGGGAAATCCATCGCGTTAGCCTGGATGAAAAAGTTCACAACGAACTGCTATTTTGCTTTGATTTCTTAGAAATAAATCCCCGAAAAAGTGATCAGCAAGAACTGCTGTTCTTATTGTGTAAACGTGGTGTACAAAAAGATTTAATAGATGACTTTTATGAATACAAACAATCTGTGAATCGTTATACCATAGGCGCGTTGCTGTTAACTGATCCTATTGTCAATACTGTTCGCAGAGAGCTACATAAACTTAAGACAGGCATAAAAGTCGATTCCGACGAAATCAGGGAGCTTATTTCACAGGAAGTTATAAAGCGCGAGATTCTTGAAAGTGAGGCAGGCAAAGAGGCTAATAAGCAGGTTGAAAAGGCTATTAAGCAACAAGAAAGAGCAAAGTTAAAGTCAAAAAAAAAGACCGTCGAGCCTCAAGCTGATATACACTAGGGAAACTAACAATCCAATTAACTAGACCGGCCTATAAAACACCCGCCTGGTTATCGTTACGTTAGGTTTAAGAGGAAACATTGATGTTTGGATTTGGAAAACCAAAAAAGGCGAAAGCCTTAGAAGCATTAAAGAACCAAGGTGTTGGAGGTCAATCAGTCATGTATAGCCTGTTTATTAAGGCTCTAAAGGTGCCAAATGATAGGGTGCGAAAAATTGAATTAACCTATTTTTCGCTCTCTGTTCTCACCTATGTCTTCTTGAGGTTTTATAAAGGGTCAGAAAAAGAGCAAATCCTAGATGATGCAGCTTTATACATCATCGAAGCGAGCATTCCCAATTGCGGAGAAGCAATATCAAAAAATCAGGCTGTGACTGAGTATCAAAAACGCTACAAAGAATATGATGTTTTGTTACGACCGTTGTTCTCAAAAAACGATGTTGATCCAAATATCACGCTGTTGATGCACTTCTATGAGCGTGTGATTCAAGATAGCGCAAAGGATTCAATGATTCAAATTGCAGCAGCTTCTACTTTGATTGCTCAGTATGTATTAGATAACATTGACTTTGTTAAAAATGAAATGCAAACCTAACAATCACATACACTAGGACAGCAAAAAGTGCCGCGCATTCCTCACCCTGTTTTTTGTTGCCGGTGATATGAGGCGTTAGAGATGTTGCTTCATCAAGTAAATATTTTTTGGGAAACTTGCAAAGATGAAATCAAAGTTTACTATGTTCGGATTTGAGCTTAGTTACGCAAAAATCGTTGCTTTTATTATTTCAGCAACGTTACTTGGCTTATTTACTGAATTTGGCAAAGATTTATACAATCTTCTGAAAACTATAAATAAAAATGATCTAAGTTCATTCTTCGCCTGTATTGAAAAGTTTGCATTTTATAAACTTTTTGAGATCAATGTTATAACTGCGCTTATTTTTATTGTGTTATTCATTCCCCTATATCGCTTTTTTGATAAAAAAGTTCTTAGTAGACTAATATCTGAAACAGTTTTCTTTGATGATTTTGATAAAGATAATTATGCTTGGATATTTAATTATTGGGGAAGTACAAATCCTCAAAAGACAAACCGAATACAAAATGGATGCATGGTTTTTGAGGCAAATCAAAACGAATGGCCAAATCAGAATTTTCAGAATGGAGCATTGATTGATTTAAGAAATGGAATTATTGAGGGATTGAACTACACAGTAAAATGTAAAGTGAAATCGTCTTTAAATTCTACTATGGGCTTTAAATTGTGGTTACATGATATAAAAGAAAATAACAGCATGACAAATCCAATAGCTTTTGAGACTCCCCCGTCAGATGATTATAAAGAATATAGCTTAACTTTTAAGGCGACAGAAACAAATGCGATCAGAATTCATTTGCATTGTAAGGCAGGGGTAGGATTTTTGGAGGTAGATAGTGTTAAAGTAATTAGGGGTAAATAAATAGAGCCATCAGCATATGATATAAAAACAATGACACTGAATTTCTAACCTCTGCTTTCACGGTGACGGCAAGAAGCGCCGCGCGTGAAGCACTCATTAGGGCAGTAGGGATCACAAAATGATCGACTTTATTTTGCAGAATAAGGAATGGCTCTTTTCAGGTGTTGGTATTAGTGTGGTGCTTGGCATAATCGCGATCTCCAAGAAAATGCTGCATGGAAAAAGAGATAAAGACAGAACTAATGAGGTGGTAATTCATTTAAGCGCATCAAGAGAGATGATAAATAGTACAGACCAGAAAAACGTAATATCTATTGAGAGGCTCAGAACAATTTCCTTTAAGGAAATAGAAAATGCAATTAAAACGGCACCCCCCCTTCAAAGAGATGAGGTGAAGAAAAATTTCACCGGAATCAAGGTTGGTTGGGATACCTACCTCAAAGGGGCTTCGAAGGAAGATGAAAGCATCGTATCTCTCCGCCTATCCCCAGGGCCTGACCCTTTGGACAGTCTTTACACCATATCCTGCAGGGTGTCATTACAAGACTACCGTGAACTTGGTATTTTACCAGAAGGATCAAGGATACGAATTCATGGCGAAATAGCAAGTGCTGACAGGTTTGACATTGAGCTTATCAATGTGAAGCTGTTCTTTTTGGATGGGGAATTGAGTTGAGCCCTAACACGTGCATCAAGCCAACGGGAATTCCGCTAGCGCTTCATTCCCGCTGCTTACGCACCGCATTGCTGATTACAAAAAGAAATATTCTACTTTTCTTTCGACATAGATTTCCTTGGCTACAGGAAGAAATTAAAAATACACACGGCCAAGTGGGTGTCCCTTTGGGTGTCCTTTCCTCCAAAACTGGTGGGAAAAGGTTAAACAGGAGCAAAAAAGGGGACACCCAAGCTGCAATTAATTCAAATACTTGTAATAAAACAGGTGACTTAGACATCTTTTGAGTTCGCCTCTCACGCCGGAAACCGGGGTTGAATCTGCAAGATAGTACTTCAATCGATTCTTTCTAGCATCTTGTTGACAGAGTGTGATGAAATTGTGATGAAATCGGAGGAAAGAACAGGGAATAAATATAATGGAAAAAATTAAAGATAGCAGCTTGAAGTTTAACTATCTAAAAGTACAATGATTATTTTAAAAGTGAAACAACAGCACACGGACTGATGTTTTGTTTCATGTGTGATAACCGTGTGATAGATTACTCAGAAAAACCGGAAACAGCCAGAATAGACAGAAATAAACGGAATCAAAATTGATCTTACGTTTTAGTCAGTTACGAGAAATCAGACCTTAGATCAAGGGGTTAGTTTTTTATAAAATTACCATTTTTTCTAATTCCTAATCCGTGTGTCGTGCGTTCGAATCGCACCGGGGGTACCAGAATTAAGGCCTTCCGAAGAGGAAGGCCTTTTTATCGCGTTTACAGCCATCCGCATCTTCTGAGTCCATCACACACTGATACGCTCGCTTTTCAAATTCCGTATGAATGAAACCAATTCATATTGTCCCCAATTTTGTTCCCGTCGGACGAGACAGAACAAATCAGGATCGTAGCGGAGGAGATCTGTAAACAATTCAGCTACTCCCCTGACACACCAGCAAATGATTCACAACGAATTACTTGGAGCCGACAATGCAATTTAAAAATTCGACAATAATGTCGATTCCCCTGTCCCGTCTTATCTTAATCTAACCTGCTGTAATCATCAACCAACTTCCGATACAGACTGCCTGGCTCGACATATCCTGTCTTTCACGATTCATTGCCGGTAGTGTAATATCCCTTTGTGATCATCAACTTAGACATTATTAAAAAGTGGCATTACTTATGCTCTATTAAGTGGAGAGAAAGTGATTCGGCATTCGACAAGGGGCGTATCGAGTTGATCGGCAATATGCAACCAGGGGGCTGAAAGGCCCCTCCTCTCTTCAGGAGAGGTGATAAGCCTCTTCCTTCAAAAACTGCCATCCCTTCAACAGACTGCCAATGGAGCTTTGCGTGAAAAACAAGCTTTTTAATAAACTCGTTTCAAACCACTTTTCTTGCATTAAAAAGAGACACGGCGGGGTCATTTTATTTTTTGCCCTATTTCTCTTTTTTGAATTTGTAGCCAGAGTCACGTTATTGGTTAAGGCTGCCCAGGACGTCTCCTGGGATCTTAGCCTGCCGGCGGCGTTCGGATGGGGGATTCTTTACGATTTGGGTGCGGCTTGCTGGTTCTCCATACCCCTCATCATACTCCTGACGATATTGCCTGAGCGTTTTTTCGAACGCTTCTGGGGTCGCCTGTCAACGCACATCATCGGCCTTCCGGTGACCTTTCTGTTGCTCTTCGGTCTGGCGGCGGAGTGGATTTTCTGGGATGAATTCGGTGTCAGGTTTAACTTTATTGCCGTGGATTATCTTGTTTACACCCAAGAAGTAGTAGACAATATCCTTGAGTCCTATCCTATACCGCTCTTTCTGAGCGTCATCGCCCTCGTATCTTTGCTAATCTATCTGCTCCTGTGGAAAACAGGCCTTCCGGGACGCTGGCTCGCGGCAGCATCGGAGCCAGCCGGACGCCGTTATAAAAACGGCGCTGTCTGGTGCTTGGGAGTCATCGCCGCTGGTTTGATCATTAATCAAGGATGGCTTCCGGACTTCGCGAACAATTACAATCGGGAGATCGGCAAAAACGGGGTCTGGTCTCTGTTCGCCGCATTCAAGAATAACGAACTTGATTTCAATCAATTTTTTCCCACAATTTCCAATGAGTTAGCATTCCGGAGGATACAGGAAGAGCTTGTGGAAGACGGGTCGATTCTGTTGCGGCCCGGAGAATTGGATACACTGCGGTTTTACAGCGGCAAAGGGCCGGAACTGAAACCAAACATTATTCAGATCACGGTGGAAAGCCTGAGCGCGGAATTTCTTCATAATACTGAAAACTACGCAAACCTGACGCCAAATTTATCGGCCCTGGAATCCCGGAGCCTGGTTTTCGATAATTTCTACGCGACGGGTACGCGCACTGTTCGGGGAATGGAAGCCCTCACCTTATCTCTTCCCCCTACGCCAGGTCGTTCTCTCGTTAAGCGCCCGCATAACGAAGGTTTGTTCACTCTGGGTTCCCTGTTAAGGACAAAGGGGTACGATACGGCTTTTATTTACGGCGGCTATGGGTATTTCGATAACATGAACTACTTTTTCGAAAACAACGGTTACCGGGTCATCG
Source organism: uncultured archaeon (assembly GCA_964427055.1). Lineage (GTDB taxonomy): Archaea > Aenigmatarchaeota > Aenigmatarchaeia > CG10238-14 > SCSR01 > CAYNTH01. The sequence goes on along the minus strand of CAYRSQ010000042.1, from coordinate 989 downwards.
ACCGCAACAGTGTAAGTCGGGCCGACGTTACCTTTGCCAATGTGTGGGGAGCCTGTGACGAAGACCTCTATCGCTGGACCCTGCGTGAAGCCGATGCCGCCTATAAAACCGACAAACCTTTCCACTTTTTTGTTATGACCACATCAAATCATCGCCCCTTCACCTTTCCGGAAGGGAAGATCGATTTGCCCTCCAAGATTTCGGAACGTCGCGGTGGCGTCAAATATACGGACTATGCCATAGGCGAGCTTATTCGGGAGGCTAGCAAAAAACCCTGGTTTAAAAATACCATTTTCGTTATCGTCGCGGATCATTGCGCGTCCAGTGCGGGCAGGACCGAGCTGACCGTCGAAAACTATCATATCCCTCTGATAATCTACGCCCCCGGAGGACAGATCCCGATGGGGCATGTGAAAACAATTGCCAGCCAGATGGATTACGCACCCACGCTGCTTGGTCTGCTTAATTGGAGCTACCCGAGCCGATTTTTAGGCCACGACGTTCTCAGCATTGATCCGGAGGAAGGGCATGCCATCATCGGCAATTACCAGAAACTGGGGCATATCGAGGAAGGTGCATTCGTCATCCTGAAACCGGTTGATCAAGGCACTTCATACCATTATGATTTCGCATCGCAGGCGATGAAAACTGAATCGCTGAAAAGGGAATCCTGGGAAGAGACCATCAGTTATTACCAGGTAGCCAGCTATCTTTACAGGCATGGACTCTACCGTGCCTTGACGTCCTCGGAATTCAATCACTATCTGCAGCAGAATCATAGCCAGTAAAACACCATTGCCAACATTGAAACGGGTGTGGTGCACCATCACTCGCTATAAATGGTCAAATGATTTAAACAGAAGCTTCAAAGCGAGAAATGGGAGGCCAGAAAGAATTTAAGAATTGCCAGTTAGGTAGGGAGAGAAATGAAAACGCTATTATATTTTTGCATAGTACTTTTGTTTGCTGCACAGGCTTTTGCACAAGAA
>CAYRSQ010000041.1:0-7488 GCA_964427055.1 uncultured archaeon | reverse complement strand
ATTGTGAACCGCCGGGAGGTTTCCTTCAATCTTTATTACTTATGCATTCAAACAGTTTTGACTGTTCAGGAGGGGAGGGCTATGATGCGGTTTAAACATTTTGCATTCTTAACGATTTTATTGTTGTGCACTCTTCTTTCCGCGTGCGCCGGCGGGGTGTACGGTACGAAGATAGAGCTCAAGAGCTATTCTCCCGCTTTCAATGGGGACTTAAGCGATTACAACGGCAAAAAAATTTATCTCATGAATTTTGACAACCAGGCCGACAACACCTCCATCTGGTATTACTACAGCCCGGATAAGAAATTCACTTACGGAGGCGATTCCTTCATTCATAATTACTTCTGGTATTCTTTTCAAAAAGCCATGCTGAATATGGGCATGGAAGTATCAAATGTAGACAGACCGAATCCTCATGCGCCGGCTATGTGGATGACCCTTAAGTCGATTACGGAAGACAGGTTTGAGGGTGAAGTGAATCTCCAGAAATTTGGAAATCCATTTTTTACTAAAATATACAATATCTTAGCAGAACCGTTGGCTCAAGAAAGGCTCACGCCGGAAAACCTGGAAAAGCGCGCCTACTATATGACAAACAGACTGATCGAGACGATCCTGACCGATCCTGAATTCAAGAACGCTTTTTTGAAGGCCGCGGCCGAACTTGTGTCTCAACCATGGAGTTAATAAGCTGATTTTCTGATGCCGATTATCGACCGCTCAATAAATAGCAGCTCCAGGGGCTATTCTCCTCCTTCATCTGAAGGCCTATTAGAAACACAGGTTTTGCTATCTTCAGCCGGGGATGTTTTATCGCGCACCGCTTTCATTATTCCCGTTTATAATCATGCAGGCGCAATCGGTGCAGTTATCGACAAGCTAAGGACCTTCAAGCGCCCACTATATGCCATAGACGACGGTTCAACGGACGATACACCCAAGGTGTTGGAAAGCTTAAGTGGCGTCACTGTTATCCGCCATCCCATAAATCAGGGGAAGGGCGCTGCCCTCATGACCGGATTTGCCGCCGCCGCGCCCCTTGCAGACTGGGCGATCACCCTGGACGCCGACGGCCAACATGACCCCGCCGACGCCCTGTCTCTCATAAAAGCTGTTGCCGCCGGTGAAAGGTCTCTTGTCGTGGGCCGACGCACCCACATGCTGGGAAAAGGAGCGCCCTGGACAAGCCGGTGGGGACGCGGTTTTTCCAATTTCTGGGTCTGGGCCTGTAGCGGCCTTCTTCTGTCCGATACGCAAAGCGGCTTTCGGCTTTACCCGCTACCCGAGACATTAAGACTTGCCCCCCGTGATAAGCGATTTCAGTTTGAGGTAGAGGTGTTGATCCTGGCAGCCTGGTCGGGAATGACGATCAGGGAGGCCAATGTATCTACCCAATATCGCACCCCCGGCAAGAGGATTTCGCACTTTAGGCCCTGGATGGACTTCTGGCGCAACACCGTCACTTTCAGCCGCCTTTTGGCTATGAGGGTTCTTTTACCGAGAAAGATTCGGGTTCCTGAGATAAAATCATGACAAAAAGGAGGACAAGGAGACCGAATTTTTACCCATCAGGGCAAGTAGTTTTTGATTACCAGGGAGGTATTTACCCCGCCGAAGGCAAAGGTATTGTTCACCCCCAAGGAAAAGCCCTTGTCCAGAGGCTCTGTCATGATGTGGTTGAGGGGAGGAAGGTCATGATGCGGTTTCGTCAGATTTAAGGTATGTGCAATAAACCCTTCCCGGCCCATGAGGATGGCGGCAATGGCCTCGATGGCGCCGCTCGCGCCTAAAGTATGACCGGTATTCCCCTTAAGGGCTGTAACCGGCGTCTTTGATCCGTAGACGCGGTGGATAGCTATGGCTTCAGCCTCATCGCCGTTTTTCGTGGCAGTAGCGTGGGCGCTTACATGCTCTACATCTTCCGCGCACACTCCTGCATCTTTAAGCGCAGCGCGCATGCACTCCTCCATACTTTCCGGATCGGAATTCGTCAAGTGCATACCGCTTGAATTCGTCCAGTAACCCAGAATCTCAGCATAGATATTTGCGCCGCGACGGCGGGCGTGTTCGTATTCTTCCAATATAAGGCATCCGGCGCCTTCCGCCACAACTAATCCATCTCTCTTGGCGTCAAAAGGCCTGGGTGTTTCATGGGGCCGGTTGTTAAAGTTGCTGGATGTAGCCATGAGTAAGTCAAAAATGGCGCCGTGCATAAAATACATTTCTTCCGCGCCGCCCGTAAGCATAATCCTGGATTTTCCGCGCGAGACGACGTCATAACCGAATCCTATTCCCTGAGAACCGGAGGCGCAAGCTACACATGACGCAATGAAAGGTCCGCGGCAATGAAATAATGTGGCCAGATTGCTGGCGCAGGTGTGGCTCATACATTTCAGATAGGACGACGAGGGGACGCCAGCGATGCTTTGATTTTCCACCATGCGACCCATCTGCACTACCTGTTCGCTGGTGCTGCCGGCGGTCGACCCGAAAGAAACACCGCACGCAGGCGAGCCTATCTCTTCTTCGCCGAGTCCTGAATCTTTGACCGCATCTATTGCCGCCAAGGCCGCCAGAATTGCCACGCGGCCCATGCCGCGACGGAAGTTTCTGGGAATGGATGCTTCCTCGCCTTCAATGTCGCAAACGCCCGCCACTTTGGTACGCATCCGGTCGATCTTTTCCCATTCCGCCATGTGCCGAATGCCGCTTTTACCTCTTTTGAGTGCATCCGTCACTTCAATAAACGTGTTGCCAATAGGCGTTCTCATGCCCATTCCCGTTACGACTACCCGCAGCTTGCCTCCCATATGAAATAACCTATTTTCTATATCTATAAAGGATCTTCAGCGATGATCGCTTCTTTATTCAGATCTTTGATGGACCACAATGCCTTTTCCACTTTTTCCGGTATCCGGAACTCCATTTCTATCTCAGGCATTCTCACCGCAGCGTGTTCACTGCGGCCAGTCGCACATAAACGGCCGTTGCTCAACAACCTTATCTCAAAATCGATAACCAGTTTCACCTTTGCCGCTTTGGGCGTCGCTGTGCAAATGAATTCATCGTTGAGCTTAAGCGGGTAGCGGTATTTGACGCTGGTGTGGATCACCGGGAATACATAATATCTTTCGCCACTTAGAGGCATATCGAGCCCGCATTTGAGGAACAACGCCTGCCGGGCCAGATCGAAATATTTCAAATAGTTGCCGTGCCAGACGATTTGAAGCATGTCCACATCATAAAATGGCACCCTGATCTGTACACTTGCACTTCCACTATTGTCCATAATGATCCATACTTCCTTGTATCGGTAACCGATTTAAAATAATCCCCACCGCGTTAATACAAAAATGGGGTTTAGGGCTTGGGCTATTAACCATAATTTTCAAAAAGCTCGTCGCCTGGATTCTCTTATTCAACCCTATACCCTAACCTCGTTACTCTTTTCTCTTGTCAGCATTCATTATTTACCCACACCTCGAATCCCGCTCTTCCATTTTCCACGATATCCCACATATTATCCCGTAAATCAAGGTGACCGGTGTTTGTTCAGCGAATTCTCAGTTTCGGCGCCTTTACTTTTAAGCGTCGTCGTGCCGTATTTCCTCATGCCCGGATAATATTCAGGCATATCATGACCGCAGGCCTTAAGGTGAACCACTTTGATGACCGGAGGTTTTTTATTGAGGCATTCATCGGATTGTCGTTTTTTACCCTTGATCTCGGGAAGCACTAATCCGAAATAAGAATACATTTTATCCCTGAAATTTCTGGGAATGATGGTCGTCACCGGGTCGTTTTCACCTATATAAACGGTGGTGTTTAGACTATCGGCAGCGCAGAGAGCGGAATTAAGTTTCTCTCCATAGGCAGGTTCTGCGGATCCGGGCGCGCCTATAATATGAACCTCACGCGCCATGATCAGCACGGATTCACCGTTGAAATTCTTGAATACATCGGCAAAAAGGCTGTGCAGATCAGCCTTGAGAAAAATAAACACTTTTGCACTAATATCTCTATTGAATAGGGGCGTACCGCGATTGATACCTATGGCGAATAGAATTTCAAATACTTTCGGTGCAGGATTGCTGCTTGCCAGAATCAGACTGTAGGGATGACCCCAGGCGTCTGTTGCCCTCTGGCTAAGCGCTTCTTCGGCGTCTTTGGATGTCTCCCCTATTCCCAAACCTAAAAGGTTCCTGCCGAAGACGCAGTTCTTGAGGGTTAAAGAGTCCTTCTCTTCAAGGAACTTTTCAATGAGGCGTTTATCCTTATTGTCGGGCCAGAGGGCGTGGTCTTCGCCGTAAGCGTCTATCAGGTTTTCCACGGCACGATAGAAGCGCGCCGTTTGTTCCTGCACGGCTCTGCGTTCATCCAACATCATAGTTTCCTTTGTCTGTGCGGGATCGGCTGTGATAACCATATCGGCTGAAGCTTTACAAGGGATCAATAAATCCATGGCCGCTATGATCATGGCTAGGCAGGAGACGACCATAGTTCCCTTTATCAATCCGGCTTTCAACGGAAATCCGTAACAACGCAAGCGGGATTCCCGTTTTTGCGGGTATGCTCTGATGGAGATGGTTTGTTGTTGCCGCAATGGATGCATCGTTCCTCTTTCTGAGATCGACACCAACGATATGGCCGCAAAAAGCCGCGTAATGATATTTACCAATCCGGGCTTATACTCATGATCGCACCGCCGACGCCCGCAGAAAGACCGCGCGCCGTAGATATGATATATATTTCTTGACGGCTTTCCCCCTTGATCCGGGTAAGATACAGCATATCCGCCGTTTCAGCTTCCCACGCTGTGGCCCCTCTTAGTCTGCCCTTATAGTAACCGCCGAAGTCATTTTCATCAGCCCCGCCGATCACCAGCCCAATACCCCACTGCTCAGAGCCGCCGATCATGGCGCCGGCATTCAAGCTTTTCAGAGAAATAGGGGCTGCCTTACGCCCGCCTATGAAGCTGATCAGACCATCGCCCTCCATATACTTCACCACAATGCCGCCTTCGCCGCAGGCGTATGTGAAAATCGCACCGACCCCCTTTGCATTGATGGCCTCATTCAGGGCGGGATCTTTCAGGGCGGTCCTCAGCTTGTTTTTCAGTTTGTAGCTCACGTCACGGGAGATCTCCATCCTGTTCAGGAGCGACCTGGCCTCGGTATCTATGGCTTCTTTGGTAAAACCGGCTGCAATACAATCAGATGACAGAAAAGGCAGGACAATGATCATCGGCAATAGAAAGCACATCAATTTTCTCATGGCATGACATCCACTATAAGTTAAGGTTTTTTTCTTAAATCACCATAAGCCCTCGGTGCAGCCACTAGGCATGAAAATAGGAATAGGGTATAGAATGAGGCGTGCCAGCTTGAGTACCCGGATTGTCCATATCCACCAGCTCGTTCGGGATGCAATTTAAAATCCCTAAGCACCCCCGTCATTTAAGAGCGGCAATGACTCTAGGGTCATTGAGTAATCTCTCGAGGACCTGTTTGAAAGCAAGGGGAATTTGTTGCTTGGCGGCTGCGGGAGGGTTCCAGAAACTTCCGGGAATTGTTTTTCTCTCGGCCGCCACGATTTCCGCAATGACCGACATATCCCCATCTCTGACCCTTAATTGCAGTTCATAATCCAAACCGATGTTCACGTAGGTATCGGCTTCCCATTTTTTCAACAGGATAAAAATAGAACGATTGGTCTTCTTTTCCCGTAAGGCTTGGAGGGCCTCATTTTCAGTCTGACGGAAAGTGACATAGACCGGGATTATGCTGAACTCCTTCTTCGTTAAAGATTCTGAAACCGCTCGGGTTATATCATCTGCAAGGGGACGTCCGCTTTCCGTATTCACCCTCCAGGGGTTCCCAAAGCCAGCCCGTTGCATGCCAACGTACGTGGGGGCACATTCCTGGGTCATCACGACCTCCCGTTTATCTAACGTAGCCACAGCCACGGTGCCTTGGTGAGAACCGGACATCTGCAAATCGGCTCTACCGAAAAATTATATTTGTTGACCACGGCGCACCCCTGCGCGAATAAGGTAAGCAGGCAGAATACAAGCGGGAAATATTTAAGAGTTGCCGTCTTCATATTTTTCTTCCCAATTAGGACCGTTGGGCCTCGCCCATGGTGTAATGTACCCCATTCCCCCTTATGACTTGCCACTCGCAACTTGCGCCTTCAGGTTAATGTTTTTTTAGATGAATTTTCATTTTTGTTACCATGCGCTTACGTTTGATTTGCCCGATGGCCATCCTGTTAAGATGGTCAAAAAAGTCTTCTCTGCATAGAAAATAATTTTAGATGCCTGTGAAGTCAGGTGCCCAACCAGAGACCATCAGATTAACAATGAACTACCCCGCCGCAAGCAGCGGGGTATCTTTAAAAACATTAACTGCCCCAAGGGGCGGGGGATAAAAGCCTACTGTGATTCAACTATCAATCACTGCGAGGTAGGAATCCGTTTAAGATTTATTGGCTTTATGAATGCAGGATCCTTTTCTTTAAGCCTTTTTTTAAGCTCATCAATTATATCATACTGGCAATAAGATCCTTGAAAAGTATTGCTATCTAATGCTTTTAATTCTGCAGAATAATCTACTTTATCGCCCCAGAACATCAATAAATATATGTTACTTCCACTAACAACGCCTTTTACGGGATAATCGCCAAGCGTTCCAGTAATCTCTCTTTCGTTTTGTTCAAACTTTCCCACACCCCATTCCGGAGATACCCATGCACCAGAAATATTTACTTCAGGGTTACCTTGCTTAGAATTTAACCATTTTTCACCCTTTACCATGGCTGTTGCGCAAGAGGATAATAAGAGCGCTAAGCATATGACTCCCGCTATCTTACCAAATTCAGTTTTTGGATTCATACAGTCCTCCCAATTGGGTTTTTGTAAGAACCTGCTTTTTATGGGGGAAAGTATAGGAAACAAGGTCTTGTATGTCAAGGAAATGTTGATGAAGGAGTTTTACGGTGAGACTTTCGAACGGTAATCGTTATTTTTCACATTCAATAAATTTGTTGCTTCTTAGGTGTTGTCGAGGGCCGGAGAATCTCATCTTTTTCTAACCGCACTCACTCAATTGCAAATACACTTATAAGGCCTCCTGATGTCAATAGATAAATTTATCCCTCAACGAAATTATTTTCTTCCGTTCCTTCAAATAACGAACCGCCTGGCTATTGGCAGCAGTTCTGACTTTGTTTCAACATGGGTATCGGGAGAAAGATCCCGCACCATACACTTATAGAGGTTCAACCACCTATTCGGGTTGCCCAGGAGCAGAGAGATTTCGCTGGGCATTAGGCAGTTGCAAGGCGAAATCATCACCTTGCGACCTAGAAAATATATCGTGCCCTCATGCCGTCCTAATCAAATAACGGGGTATGCGGATCACCCCCAGTAAGTAACACTTATAAGGCCTCCTGATGTCAATAGATAAATTTATCCCTCAACGAAATTAT
>CAYRSQ010000040.1:0-7557 GCA_964427055.1 uncultured archaeon | reverse complement strand
AACACAAGCATTTATCGAAAAACGAAAACCAGCATTTAAAGGGAAGTAGGCTTTTCTTGATTAAGAAGATTACTCGGGTTACCTACTTTCTTTGATAAGCTACAGAATTCCTTCGATACTATTGATGCAGTCTCTGCTTTTTACTTTTGGTATGCACTGTTCTTTTCTGACCACCACATAATCCATATCTTAATGGAGAGTATATTAGATTGGACGGTAGACTCAGGATGGGTTTAGACAGGAAATTGTGTTGCTCGAAAAGCCTTGGTGCTTGCTAAAGACACCGCCGTATAGGTGGAGAGGTTTTTTTCGAAAGAAGAAAATGTGGTCAATAATATGACAAAGGAAAGGAGGTGATAAACATCTCTGTTGGAGATTGTATAGGAGAATAAACAACCCAGTACCGCCTCAAATGGCATGGGATGAAACTCTAAAGATCTCAAAATATACCTTATTGTATGGGATTGACAGCGCTGTTGGTGTATAGGGAATTTTTTTAGAATAACTCAAAACAGACTGGAAAAGGAGAGAATAATGAAAAAAATATTGTCAATTCTAATATTTAGCGTTGCGATTTTACTTTGGGGGGTTTGTTTGTTCAATGTCAATGCGGTAAGCGCTACAACAACCACTATCAAATTTCAGAGTGCCTATCCACAATCAAGTGTGGTGACGCCGAACCTTAAACTCTTCGTCAAGAATGTTGAAAAATATACCAACGGTGAGGTGAAAATCAAATTATTCTGGCCTGGGCAGCTGGTAGAGACCAAAGAAGCATTCAACGCGCTACAGAGGGGAATGATTGGAGGGCTTAGCTGTTCTATGGTTGCTTTCGTAGGTATTGTGCCAGAGGCCGGCGGCGAGTGGCTTCCTTATGCTTGGGAGAATTCAAGTGACTTTGTGGATATATATCTTAACCGTGGATATTTGGATTTGATGCGTGAGGCTCTGGCAAAACATGGTATTTATTACCTTGCGCCGCTAAGTGGTGGTGCGAACGGGTTGATTACTAAATTTCCAGTACATAAACTTGAAGATCTGGCAGGGAAAAAGATTAGAGCTCTTGGTCTAATAGGTGAGACTGTTAGGTTATTAGGAGCAGCACCCGTAAGCTTGCCGGCAACAGAACAATATATGGCCCTACAACGGGGGACGGTTGATGGTGTAGACTTCTCCCTTTATACAATTGAGGCTTATAAATTCTATGAAGTGGTGGATTATGTAATTACGCCTCCGATTTTTACTCCGGGACTTCTTTCAATTCAATTAAGCGCGAAGGTGTGGGACACATTGTCTCCCAAAAACAAGGAGGCCATTAACCGCGCTGCCGAACAAGCTCTAATGCAAGCGGCCCTGTATGCTGAAGTAAATGACAGAAGGGTGGATAAGTTTTGTAAAGAAAAGGGAATAAACATAATCGAATTGCCACCCGAGGAAATAAAGCGTTTCCGGGAAGCTGTCTTCCCGGTGTATGAATCTCATGCCAAAAAGTCTGATCTTTGTGCCAGGCAGGTAGAGATCATTCAGAAATATTGGAATGAGAAAGGAAGATAATCGGCAGTGCTTGGTATATTACGGGGTCTTTGTATAGAGGCAGCTTCCTGTCTGTCGCAGGCAGGCAGGAAGCTGCCACTGGTTGTTTAAAGGTCTTACAATATTGAGCATATCGAGTCGCGTGTTTTTGTGCAAGCCTCGAGGGGAGTCCGGATTAAACAAAGAAGGGGAGGGTTAAGTGGTATGCAAAACGTTATAAAGGCAATTGATAAAGTTAACAATTTGTTTGGAAACATCGCCGCTTGGATTTCTTTGCTGATGGTATTTGTAGTCGTTTTCGAGGTTGTGTCCAGGTATGTTTTTAATGCCCCCACGCTGTGGTCTATGGAGATCAACCAGTATCTGTTCTGTGCTGTGAGCCTCGTAGGAGGGGGATACTGCCTTTTGAGGGATGGGCATGTCCGTGTGGATCTCTTCTATCCGAAGTTCTCTCCCAAGACTCAGGCGATAGTGGAGATGTTCACCTTTCCGCTTGCCCTTATCTTATGTGTGATACTGGTTTGGCTGGGCGGGGATGAATTTTGGACAGCGCTGGTTGGGGATAGGAGGTCAGAGTCGGCAATGGCCTTTCCCTTGTGGCCGGTCTGGCTTATCGTTCCCTTAGGCGGGTTTTTGTTGGCGATGCAGATTGTGGCCAGATACCTCCGAAATATACTAACTCTTATTGATGAAAACTGATTTGTTCTGACGATCTTTTATTTGCTTGAGCATACTATGCAATATGCAATTCTCTGTTTCACAAGAATCTGTATGAGAGGAGATAAAGAATGAGTGTATGGTTGCTTTTTTTGATTATTATTATTTGTTTATTTATCCTGTTAGGTTTGGGATTCCCAATAGCTTTTGCAATGGGGGGATTGGCTATCTTTGGCACTCTTTATGTCTGGGGCTGGTCAGGCCTGTATATGGTGGTGAGTACCACCTTTGGCAGTGCAACAAATTTTATTTATATTGCCATTCCACTTTTTCTTTTAATGGCGAATTTTCTGCAGAGCAGTGGTCTGGCCGATGATATGTATGAGATTATCTATCGATGGGGGGGGCGCGTTAGGGGAGGATTGGCCATGGGCACGATTGTTATCTGTGCCATATTTGCGGCCATGGCCGGTATCAGTTCGGTGGCGACGGTTACAATGGGCCTTATTGCGTTGCCGTCTATGTTGCAACGCGGTTACGATAAATCGCTAGTTCTGGGATGTATCATGGCTGGAGGCGCCCTTGGGATTCTTATTCCCCCCAGCATCATTATGATTGTCTACGGTGGTGTGGCGGAAGTATCCATAGGCAAACTCTTTATGGGCGGGATTATGCCCGGAATACTCCTTGCGGTTTTATATATTGGGTACATTGGTATCAAATGCTGGATCCATCCGGAAGCGGGGCCGCCCGTGGACGTGAGATTTTCTCTTAAAGAAAAACTGATGATACTTAAAGGGATTATCCTCCCAATATTGCTGGTTTTACTTGTTCTTGGAAGCATATATTCGGGCGCGTGCACGCCAACAGAAGCGGCCGGTGTGGGAGCCTTTGGCGCCCTCATTTGCATGGCGGTATACGGCCGTCTGACTTTTGAAAGAATAAAAAGTGCGGCGCTTGCTACCGTAAACACTACTGCGATGATAATGTGGATCATCATTGGTGCGGCATGTTTCTCTCATTTTATAGCTGTGGCCGGTATTCATGACAAGCTGTATGAGGTTTTGGTTGACCTGCATATCTGGCGTTGGTGGATTATTGTCATTATGCAGGTCGCTTTCTTTGTGATGGGGATGTTCTTAAATCCTGCTGCCATTGTTACTCTCGTAGGTCCTCTTTTTGTGCCTATTATTGTCGAACTGGGATTTGATCCATTATGGTTTGGAATCCTCTTTGTCATAAATATGGAGATGGGCTATCTTACGCCGCCATTCGGGTTCAATCTCTTTATCTTAAAGGGGGTGGCTCCGCCGGAGATAACCATGGCGGATATCTACAGTTCCATACTTCCTTTTATTGTCATCCAAGGAGTACTTTTGGCCATCGTAATGGTGTTTCCACAAATTGCCACCTGGTTGCCAAGTCTTATGATGACGAAATAGGGATAGCACTTGATGGGTTTCTTTTTTTGCTATGATACAGCCGAAAGGCATTAATAATTTGGGACGATCTGCTTGTTGAACTCGAGAGAACTTTAAATACGTGGAGAAGTGAAGAAGAAAATGGGGGGGAATTATTATCATGAGTGTAAAGACAAACTAGTATCCGCGTAGAGCTAAATGCTGGGAAAAAGAGATCAAAAGGAGATGGAATAATGGGACATTTCAAAGTTAATGAAAAAGACATCTTTTTTATTCTGAAGGATCAGCTCAATTACGGCAACCTTTGCAAGCTTGATCGGTATAGAGAGATTGACGAGGAAACTCTTGACATGCTTGTAGCTGAGGCTATCAAATTTGCCAGGTCGGAAATTGATCCACTTCAGGAAATTGGCGAAAAGAGGGGTGTTATCTTTGAGGATGGGCAGGTCCGTTGCGCCCCTGAATTCAAAGATGTCTTTAAATTGTGTGGTGAAAATGGGTGGATAGCGGCGTCCCGTGACCTTAAATATGGCGGCCAGGGTTTTCCTCATATGATGAGGATTATCATAAACGATTTGTTGGCTGGAGCTGCTCAATCTTTCAACATAGTAACAAGTCTGACAGATGGTGCTGGTCACTTGATTGAGAGTTTTGCCGCTGATGAACTGAAAGAACTGTTCGTTCCGAAGATGTTTGGTGGTGAGTGGACTGGCACCATGGCCCTTACCGAACCCGATGCGGGGTCAAACCTTGCTGCTATCCGTACCACGGCTTTCAAGGAAGGAGATCATTTTAAGGTCAAAGGCAGCAAAATGTTTATCTCCTACGGAGACCATGACCTGACTGAGAACATCATTCACCTGATCTTGGCCCGTATTGAGGGGGCGCCGGAAGGTGTAAAGGGGATATCCCTCTTTATCGTGCCCAAAATCAGAGTCAATCCCGATGGTTCTCTTGGTGAACATAATGATGTGCTGTGCACAGGTATTGAGGAAAAGCTTGGCTTGCACGCCTCCCCGACATGCGCACTCAGCTTTGGAGATAATGATGAGTGTATCGGTTACCTGTGTGGACAAGAGAATAAGGGACTTGCCCATATGTTTCAACTGATGAATGCATCCAGAATCAAATCAGGTATTAACAGTATGACCTTGGCCAGTACTGCCTATCAGAACGCTCTTTTATACGCCAAGGAGCGAATTCAGGGCGCCGATGTGGCAGGGCGAAAGTCTGGATATGTCCCCATTATAGATCATCCTGATGTACGTCGCATGCTCCTGTGGATGAAAGCCATGGTCGATGGCATGCGGTCCATGATCTATACCGGCGCCTTTTGGGAGAACCTTGCCGAGGAGATGAATGATTCAGAGGAAAAGCGGCATTATCAGGCGCTCGTTGAATTTATGACTCCCATTATAAAGGCCTATTGCTCAGACATGGGTTTCAGGGTCTGTACGATGGCCATTCAGGTTCTTGGAGGATATGGCTTTTGCGGGGAATATCCCTTGGAGCAGTACCTGAGGGATGCCAAGATAACGTCACTTTATGAAGGCACCAACGGCATACAATCTATGGACCTGATGGGGCGCAAGATGCGAATCAACGCCGGAGTGCCATTTAGGGTTTTTATGTCGGAAATAGATAAGTTCTGTAACAGAAATTCCGATCATTCCGTGCTGGGGAAGGAGATGCTCCTTCTCTCTAATGTGGCAAAACGAATGGGAGAAGTGGCAATTGAACTGTCAGAGAGGTTCAAATCCGACCCGCTTCAGTGGGCTTCGTATACATATCCGGCCCTTCTTTGCTTCGGTGATGTAACAGTGGCTTGGCGTCTTCTGGACATGGCTACAGTAGCAGAGCGAGCTATGGGTAATGGCAAGAATGAGGATTTCTTCGTGGGAAAAGTTATGCAGGCCACATATTTTACAAATGTAATGTTGCCGTTGACGATGGCCCGTCTGGGAACTTGCCTCAGGGAAGGGCGCGAGATTGTAGAGATATCGGATGGGGCATTTTGATGCTGTAGATGACACCATAATGCTTCTGATCTGAAAGGACTAGGTCAGGAATAGAAGAAAGAATAGACTTTATGAATTTGCCGGGTCTGTGGAATCATCATGATAAGGAAGTTTGGCTGTGTAAAACTAATTGTGAGGGGATGTGAAAATGGCGGATAAATCGGCTATAGGAAAAGAATATCCTCCCTTTACGTGGGAGGTGGAACGGGGCAAGGTCAGGGAGCTGGTTCAGGCGATCGGGGATGATAATCCTGTTTACGTGAACCGAGAGGTTGCGATCCAAGAGGGCTATGCAGATGTTGTTGCCTCACCTACCTTTGGTACCGTTCCGGTGATGTGGAAAGAGGTAGGCAAGAAAATTCTGGAAGACCTGAACGTAGATTATGCGAGAATCCTTCACGGAGAAGAGAGGTATGAGTATTACGAGGAGATTTATCCGGGCGATATCCTCACGGGACGTACTAAAATTATCAGTGTTAAGACGAAATCGGGGAAAGCCGGTGATATGGATATGATTACGCGGGAGACTCTGTATGCGAACCAGCGGAATGAGCTTGTATTGAAAGTTACAACGGTCACTGTTGAGAGAAAATAAGGGGTATAAACGATGGCGAAGGAAATTTATTTTGACGATATCAATATCGGCGATGCGATGCCTGCGCTGGTGAAGGACCCTGTTGTAAAAGTTCAGTTGGTGAAGTATGCGGGCGCTTCGGGGGACTTTAATCTGCTTCATACCGATCCGGAGATTGGTAAGGCGGTCGGTATTGGGGGAATCATCGCTCATGGCATGCTGATCATGGGGTTTGTTGGTCAGGCAATTACCGACTGGATTCCCAAAAAATATCTGAGGAAGTTTGGCGTTCGTTTTGTCGGTATGACGAGGCCGGGTGATGTGGTGAAGGTCACCGGGACGGTGACAGACAAGAAAGAGGCTGGATCCGATAAGGTGATCGTTTGCGATGTAACGGCAAAGAACCAGCAGGGTGCTGTTCTTGTTTCTGGTTCTTTTGAAGCTGCGTTGCCGACCCGAGGATTATATTAAGGCAGTAATTGGGATATTAGCGAGGGAGAATGAATATGGAAAAGATGGTTGATGGGAAGGTGTGTGTAGTTACAGGTGCAGGAAGAGGAATCGCGAAGGCTGCAGCCCTTCGTTTTGCAAAGGAAGGCGGGAAGGTTGTCGTCTGTGATCTAGATGCTGATCCTGCACTCGAAACGGTTGAAGAGATCAAGAAGATGGGTAGTGAGGCCGTGGCGGTGATCTGTGATGTTACGACTGACGGAATGCCCGAGCAGATTATACAGACGGCGGTGGATTCTTTTGGCGGTCTTGATGTTATCGTTAACACGGCGGGATATACGTGGGACGCAATGATCCAAAACATGACGGATCAGCAATGGGATGCCATTTTAAAAATCCATATCACTGCCCCATTCCGGATTCTGAGAGCGGCGTCGCATTTCATACGTGAGAAGGCCAAAGCAGAGAGGGAAGCCGGGATACAGAATTATAGAAAGGTTATAAACATTGGTTCCACCGCGGGTACGCACGGCAATCCTGGTCAGACAAACTACTCGACCGCAAAGGCTGGTTTGATCGGTATGACCAAGACCTTAGCCAAGGAGTGGGGCAGGTACAACGTCAATGTAAACTGTGTTGCGTTTGGGGTGATCGATACACGTCTTGTACAGGAGAAGAAAGAGGGAGAAGAAATGTACATTGAGCGTGAGGGGAAGAAGATCCATATCGGTGTCCCGGGGGCGAGCAGAGAGAAGTGGAAGATGGCGATTCCCCTTGGGCGTCCGGGGACGCCCGATGAAGCCGCCCGCGCGATATTATTTTTTGCTTCGTCCCTTTCTGATTATGTGTCGGGTCAGACTCTTATCGTGGGCGGCGGTTATGGAGGCTTTTGATTATATGTCGG
>CAYRSQ010000039.1:0-7573 GCA_964427055.1 uncultured archaeon | reverse complement strand
TTGAAGAGGTTGAGCTTGTCGTAGTCGGTTCCTCTGGCCCAGGGAAAGGAACAGATCCTCTGCATGATCCGTATAAGCAATATGAAAGTCCGTATTCGCATGTTCCATCCGCGGCACAACAATAATCACCAATGTAACAAGTTTCCCTTCCGCCGCATACACACTTCTCTTCTACTCGGCCTTGGCACGATTGATATTCAGTGGGACATTCAGGCAGAGTTCCCGATCCCGATATAGTCGTGGTGGTTGTACTGCTGGTCGAAGCTGTCGTAGTGGTTGTAGTTTTAGGTTTAGAACTTCCTCCGCCTCCCGATGGCACCGTTGTAGTTGTGCTTGAGCTGGTAGGTGTAGTCGGCGGTGATGTCGTGGACGTGGTTGTACTGCTGGTCGAAGCGCTCGTTGAAGCGCTTGAAGCTCCCCCTCCGCCTGATGGGAATCCTCCGCCTGTCACACTCCCAAAATCTATTACGTCAAAAATAATATTTTCATCCGATTCATCAGTCGTTTCTCCGGCAATCTCGCCACCAATTGATATCGTTGTAGTCGTCGTAGTGCCTATGACAACGGCTTCACCTTCCACTCCGGTGATTTTTCCGTACAGTAATATTGATGATGAATGCAGGAACAGGAGCATTATCAACAGTGCAATGATTCTCGGCGTCAAAATCATTAGTTTGGATACGATGTTTATCACTCTCTATAATCCAAACCGATGTTGAAAGATTTAAGACTGCCCATCTTTGTTATAAAACTTAAATATAAACTAATTCTTGTTATATTACACAGCGGAGTGGAGCAGCCTGGAGTGCTCGTCGGGCTCATAACCCGAAGGTCCTAGGTTCAAATCCTAGCTCCGCTATTCTTTTTCATAAACTTTCGATTGAGAATCAGATAGTGGGCCCACCCGGAATCGAACCGGAGCCTCCACCTTGTAAGGGTGGCGTCCTAGCCGCTAGACTATAGGCCCTATCACTGCAATTAATTCTCACATCTTAAAATAAAAAGGTTACTAGGATTACAGCCATCGCGAGTATCTGGAATATGTCCACGTTCCTTATGTCAGGAAGGCTCATGTAGTCTCCCCTGATGTCAACCTCCAGATCATCCACTTTAATCGAGCTGTCTATGCTAGATCTGATTTCCAGTTTCAGTTTTGGAGCCACTTCGGAAGTCAGCAATATGACATCAGACGATATCTGCTGGGAATGTTTTGTCGACAGCACTTCAGTCGTCTGTTCCCCGTTGCCTATTCTTATGAAGTTGGGAAAGTCGGTCGTTATCTCTACTTGGTACAGGTCGTCTATGGTGCCGTTGTTCTTTATCACAAACGCATACTGCTGAGTGACTCCAACGGTCATGGCCATTTGCAAGGGGGACGTTACTTTGAACGCTAGCGGATAGAATCCCAGTGACTTGGTGTCTATTTCGTCGGGTTGCGGGGCTGGAAGACTGGAATTGTAAGTTTCGCACTGCAATTCATTGACAACAGTCCTGGCAGTGTCTTCTGGTGCATCTCCGTCTTTTGTCAGGTCGTACAAATCGGCAGCCTGCATCGAACATCCTCCGTATCCCTTCTCTCCAGTGTATGTGCACGAATACTCGTTAAGTTCACAGTCGACCTTCACGGTGTTGGCGCCCAGATGATCTATGTACCAGTAGACGTTCGCCGTGTCGACATCTGTAGATATGGATAACGATCTGAACTCAGGATTGGCGGCCGCGCTGGCAAGAGGCATCGACAGTACGAGCATTGCCGCAAATGCGAACGGAAAAATTATACGCTTCATAATTTAATATCGGCGTTTGGATATTAATTCACTTCAAGTAATTCATGTGCATCTCCATGAAATTTCGAGTGGCATCGTCGATGTTCATATGCATCACAGAGTCCAAGTCCGTCCATTTGCGTCCGGTCATGGCAGGTGATCCAGTGGCGCAGTTCATAACAAGGTCGTAAACGACGGACATATCTGTCCCCCTTTTCTGTATGTAAGAACCTATATAATATAATGATTCTAGCATATCGTCCCGTTTGCCGTAGTCCTCTTCCAAAATCCTCCCAACGGTCGACTCGAGGTTCCCATTTATCTTCGAGTTGAACTTCCTATATGGTATTCTCCAGGAGCCTTTCGCTTTCCCGCCGCTTCTAATCAATAGTATCTTATCGTCCTTCTTCACGGCTATCCTCACAATTGACTTTATTCCGGAGAAACCCATAGGAGATAACTGCCTTGAGGCTTACTTAATTGGAAATAACCACCAGCAGTGGTTAATTCAGTAATTTCACCAACGGTTAGAGTCGTATAACGTTATCAAAGCACCCTATGCTAACAAGAATCATGGGCATCCTCAGTGAATTGGAAAAGTGTCTGTACGTCCCTTTCGCCAAGGAAGACTCGGATGGGATTGGAAATGAACGGAACTACACTAAGACGACGTCTATAATCGGGGGGACCATATTCTCCGGCATAGGGTATACTGTTACCGCCACAGGGTTTCTGGTAAAGGACCTCTTGACGTCTTTGTACGGCGAGTTGCCATATATATGCGCCCAGCTATCCGACGGATCTTACGACATGGGGAGGATATATGGTATATTCTCTTCTTCCCTAAACAGTGCCAATTACGCGGGCGGGATGGGAGCAGCAGTCGGCATGATAGGAGGCACGATACTATTCAGCAGGATGAGGAATGCCTTGAGTTCATTGTTGAGGAGGTGATTGGATGGAGAACGCGAACAAACCGATTTCTGACGGTTGGTTTAACTTGGGAGAGGGAAAGGGCATAAGATGGGTACTATGGGGCAACAATGTGACACTCCAGAGGAAGGAGAAAGAGGGAGACAAATGGAATGTCACCGAGGAGATGCATCTGGCGCCGAAGGTGCTGAAGGAGATATTTTGGATGGCACCCAACTGGTTGAATGTCACGTCGGGATCGGGTGATACCGATGCCTGACCAGAAACCTTTCATAGATAGGTTGAAGGCTCCGATATACAGTTTCGCTCTTGGTGTAGGGGCTGCGATAGGGGGCGAACGTGTATTTGACTATATCAGAGACAGGTGCGAAGCCTACAAGGAGACGGAGATGGAAGCACTCGCTGATAAGATAATGAAGAAATATAGGGAGTCGGATGAGCTTGAGTAAGATAGAGTATCTCTCAAAGATTCTTGGCCTTGAGATGGAGATTGAGCGGCTCAAATCTATTGGGAACTCGAATTCATCCCTGGAAAGAGATGATGCAAGTGATCGACTGAAAGAATTTGTTGACGGAATTTCTTCGATGTATCTAAATGAATCAGATAAGGAAAGGCTGACTTCCATGGCTCACAACTATCTGTCAAAGTTGGACGATTCTCAGAGGGAATCATTGTACGAATCCATATATCCCGTCGTCTCGTTTTTTGGAGGCGTTCTGTTCGCCACGTACGGGAAAATCTTCCTTGGGAAACTTGGAGATTACAGGGATGACGCCTTGGAGGAACTTTCGGAATATGTAGTCGGTAAGCTTAAGGAGGTGGAATCATCGGATGGGAAGATATATAAAATGCTCCCAAAGTCAAATAATCCATAGAGCTATTAGAGAATTCGAAGATGAACTCGAAATAGATAACGATGATGTGATGGAAAGGGACGAAATCTTACGCACATTGATCAGGTGCGGATTGAGTGAATATGAGTCAAAGGTATACTCATCTCTGGTTTTTCTTGGTGTTTCTAAGGCAGGGACGATAAGCAGGGAATCAAAAGTGCCGCAGTCAAAGATTTACGAGGTACTAGACCAATTGATGAACAAGCAATTGGTTGAGCTGTTTGATGGCAGGCCGAAGGAGTTCAGAGCTGCCGAGCCTGATATAGCTCTGAAGAATCTGCTCGAAAAGCAGACCAGTGAGATTGACATGCTTAAGATGAAAGTGGAGGAGATGAGCGATTATCTGAAACCTGTCAAACCCGAAGAGGTGACAGGAGGGGTTTGGACAATCAAAGGCGAAAAATTCAGGGAGTTCTTCAACAAGACTGCAGAGATGCTGGAGAAAAGCGAGAAATACGTGTATGCCGTGACCAGGGATTTCTCCCGGTCATATCCTATGGCTGTTGCGGCGAAGGAGTGTATTAAGCGTGGCGTCAAGATAAGAGTTATTGGTTTGGAAAAGTTGAACAAGAAGAATTACTACAGAGCGATCTGGTACAGGGACCAGGGAATCGAATTACGCCAGTTTGAAGCTAGAGTTCATCCAAGGATAATAATTGCTGACGGGAAACAGCTTCTCTTAAGACTGGATCACCAGCCGACCAAAAGGAACAGATTCAGGTTCAATTCGCTATGGTCTGAGGATCCTTCCTTGGTAACGGTCATGGACATCTATGTAAAGAACATGTGGAAAAATTCCAAACCAATCAACTTCAAAAAAGCAACCGAATCTACGCTTTCGTGACCTGTATTATCGGCCTGCTGGATGTCGCATTCGTTCCCATGTGCCGTATTTCTACCTGATGGCTTCCTTGTGACAGTCTCAGAGTGCCATTGATGTCTACATTTGTATAAGTAATAACTAGGTCCATGTCTTTCTTCCCGCCGGAGACGATTATATTGTCGAATTTTGTTTGTCCTGAAGGGTTTGATACAACTATTGCAGGAGTTAACGATTGGGATGCTATTGATTTTGATCCGCTTTCATCAAGCTTCTTGGCGCTGGTCTCATAAAGTGATGCTACTTCTGTAGCAGATAAGGATACATTGAACACCATTACTTCGTCTATGATTCCATTAAATTGATATCCCGTTCCGGGATACTCTCCTATGTACAATGTTCCTCCATTATCAATGATTCCTGGGAACTCGTTATTGGTTGCTTTTTCAACGCCATTTATATAAACTGTTAAAGTTGCTCCATCCCATGACACAGCTAAATGAGACCATTGATTCAATGGTATTTTTTCTTCGGTTATAGCCGCCTTGCCATTCCCACCCACTAAAGCTACATTTCCGCTAACCTTTCCTGCATCATCTCCAGTTGATTTAACGTATAGCATATATACATGAAACTTATCTATAATGTAATTATTAGTTCTATCAGTTTCCCATGCTTTAGGATACACCCATGTGCTCCAAGTACCAGTGGTAATATCTAAAGTTGCAGAATCGCCTACACTGATGTAATCATTCACCCCGTCGAATGCTAAACAACTCCTTCCAGCCTTGCATACACTAGAATTTTGCCAACCACTATATTCTGTCGATGGACTGGCCATGCTAGTCAATGTACCATGATTGGCATTTCCAGAATAATCATATGCAGTCGTGCCGCTACTGTTATCAAAAACCCAATATCCCACTAACCTTTCTGGATTCACAGGTAAGACGAATATCTGCCCGCCTGTCGGGCCAGTGACATTCTCTATGCTACCGGAAAACTTCCAGTTCTCGACAGATTCCGACATGTTGGCGTATGCGAATCCGTTTGTTCCTGAATACTTATAACTGCTCACTGCCCACGTTCCTGAGGTGTTCGTCCACAGCGGGGACTTGACTCCGTCAACGTACCAGTTGAAATAATCCATGAATTTAAGATCCCTGTTGACTGTTATGTCGCCCTGCGTACCGCTCATCGAGAGGGATTGTTTAGGTTCGTATTCGAAATAAATCCAATCGTAACTATCGTCCGTCCTGTAGGTTCCGTCAGAGACTGAGATTGAAACCGTCCTCTTTGACCCTTCGGCTTCGGATGCCACTTGTTGTATCGCACTGTCGATGACATCCAAATTTGACAATGCATCAGTAATCACGGTCGTGTCCTGCGCTCGCTGGAACGTAGGATTGAGTACTTGTATCGCTACGGTGAGCATGATTATGCCGAACAGGAAAGCGAGCACGGATCCTATCAACTCGCTGATACCTTTTTGCATATAATAGAATTCATTTTCAAGTTAAAAATATCAGGCGGTCAGACATCCAATGTCCGATGTGTTTTGCTTACATGTGAAGCGTCCTCTGTCTCAAATGTGAGATGGGAATATCCTATATATACGTCATTGTGCTGTTCAGTCCGAAGTTCAAATTGGTATGAATAGGTGTCATATGTGATAATCATCGTATAGTCGGTGCCCGGGTCGATGTCGTACACGTCGGTCCAGTTGCCGTAATCAGGAAGGTTGTTCACTGATTTCTGCTGTCCGTCCAGCGACAGGACGACATTTATCGTCTTGTCCATCATGTTTATCGCCGTGAATCCAAGTTTGTTCGTGGTCTCGTTGGCTACCATTCCCAGGTAGAACATCTTGAAGCCTATCGAATGGTCCTCCATCTTTGATTCGGTGAAGTTGCCGAAATCGAACACGTTCTTTGTTATGTTTTCCGGCGCATGCGACGAGTAGTCGATTGTGTTGTTGAATTCGGCCTTGAAGTTGTCGAACATGTAGTTTTCCATCCTCGTCTGCATGGTTATCAGTTGCCTTTCTGCTCCGCCAGATGCTATGTTGACCTTTAGAATTACGAGCATCGATACTATGACTACGGAAGTTATCAGGAACATCTGCCCTTTGGCCGATTTAAATTTCAACATCAATCAAATCCCCATATGTATGCCCTTACTTCTCTCGGGTTGTAATCCCCGACCTGGCCGGATATGAAATAGCTCGTCGTTATCACGCTTGTGAAGCTCGGATCCACCAGCGGTATCTCGGTTATGTTGGTGCTCCCGTCAAAGATGACTATACCGAACTGTACCGAACTCGATATGTACCCGTCTATCTCAGTCTCTATACTGTCCGCGTCGTCGTTCATCACGTTTATCCTTAGGGTGCCCAAGTCGTCAGATATCTCAAGCGCGTTGTAAACCTCGATCTTGTGGTTGTATTCGCTGAACTCCTGCGGCTCCAACGGCGTCCTGAGAAGTAGAGCCATTGCAGTAAT
Organism: uncultured archaeon; assembly: GCA_964427055.1. Classification (GTDB taxonomy): domain Archaea; phylum Aenigmatarchaeota; class Aenigmatarchaeia; order CG10238-14; family SCSR01; genus CAYNTH01. Next base: position 659 of record CAYRSQ010000039.1, on the reverse strand, counting down.
CATCATCATTATAGCTATGGCGGACTCGAGAGCGTACAGACTCCCTTTGCTGTGCATAATATTAGTTTGGAGAGGCTCCAAGTTAAATTTACCCTCCCACAATCTCTATCCTGAACTTGTAGTCTCCGCCCAGTGCATTCTGAAGTTCCTCGTATGTGAGGTTGTTCAAGGCGTCTATCTTCTTCTTGGACACTATGGAGACAATCTGCTCAGGATATTTTACGATTTTGAGAGGCTCCTTCTCGAAGTGAAGTTCGTCCACTTCCAACTTTCTGGTGATTGAGGAAGTTGACCCCTGTATGTAGAAAGTAATGCTGTCGATACCATTCGCTGGATTGAATGACGTCCATCCGTCCCATTCCGACGCCACCAATTTCTTCTCGAAATGATACCATTTTCCGTTCTCCAGACTAAGTCCGGGTATCCTTGTTTCTATCGCGTCCTCGCCGTCACTCACGGAAACGTTGATTCCGATGACGTTCTCGATGTTGTCTACCTGTACCCATGCGTCTATGTACATGCCATTGGCCACGCCGGTCATGTCAATGCTTGGATTGTATTTTAGTCCTATCTTGTTCTCGACCAGTTCTCCCTGTACGGAGACGCTCCCGCTCCCGCTTATCTTGTCTGCGGTCTCGCTTTGTGGTGACACTTGAGTA
>CAYRSQ010000038.1:0-7626 GCA_964427055.1 uncultured archaeon | reverse complement strand
CCGCTTAGAAATTTCCCTTCGCCGTATTCATTCAGTTTTCCTTCTACACATTTCGGACAATATGGTTTATCCCAAATTACAGTAGACCCTATCTCTGAGCCCAGTGCAAGCGAGCCTTCTTTAGATAAAGTCCAAATGTAGTATTTACCTCCGCTTACAGTTATCCTATCAGCTCCACAATTTTCTTTTAAGTTATTGGTGCATCCTGGCATAGACAACGCTTTTGGAATGCAATTTTTCGGAACCAAAACTTCATTCACAAGTGAATGTTCGATCCATACAATGGTATAATAATTTGAGACTCTTGCAAAATCACTTTGAACTGACATACAACATGCACTATCATCGTAGCAATCTAGAAATTCTAGGTTCTGAAGTTCCAACCGTCTATCACCGATAGTTGTCTTCAGTTCTACTGGATGTAGTTGAGCATTCTCGTCGCAAACCTTGTCATTTATAGCATAAACGTCACAGAATACTTCCTTGCAGTTATCCTGTCCTACATTTATTCCAGCAACGGAATCACATCCGGATTTGCATCTCATGTAGGAACATTCGACTGCACTTATCAGGTCGTCCGCATAATCCAATTCTCCAGAGAAAAATTGCTGCCATTTGAGTATACTATCAGCTATAGAAGGCACCATAGCCAATACCCATAGGATAGTTCCCAAAATGATTAGGCCTGCCACTAAGTTCACAATCATCGTTACAGGCAACTCTCCAACTGACTTTCTCATCATGAACCGACCGCAAATTTACATATTGAATTTATAACGGGCCAATTCAACACAGGCCTGTCGCACAGTCCCAACCGGAGACTATTGACCATGTTTTCTACCGACGTCTTTATCATAGGCGACATTGAAATCAAAAAGCTCCATAAAATCACCAGAGCGAAAACTGCTATAATCAGGCTGACAACAGTCGTTATGACCTTGCCACTCACGCCTTTTCTGCTCATATTTGATTCCTTATAATATTATTCATTTCAAAAGTTCTTTAATTGAAAGGCCCTTTATCAGTTCGCTCGATCCAGCAAAGAACATGGCAACTATCAGAGCCAATAATATGAGAAGTATCACGGCATACAGTGTCATCCGCTCAACGTCTCCTTTTTTTCCCAAATTCATGCTCACACCAGCCCCGCCATGTTAGGTATCAGAGACCCTATTATAGAATAGCTCAACAACATCACTATAGCATATATCGCGAAAGCTATGGCCAATGTCTTTCCGAGCGTCGTCTTCTTCATGACACTGTCATCGCCATTCTTTATTATGGACAATATTACGGCCAGCATTCCAACTACCTCTATCATATAGATACTGACTATCAGCTGGAATACATCTATAGGTATCATATTGCTCAAGTTGGATATGGATCCGAACATTCCCGCGCCCAAGTCTCCCACAGTTCCGTAAGAAGACAGGCTACCATATACAGCTTCTACTTTCCCTTCCAGTATGACAAGTATATTCATAACCGTTGCAGCCAATGCTACTACTATCCCAGATGACAATGGAGCCAGAAGTATAGCCTGCATCTGCATTGTAGATGTCACTTCATCCAACATGTCTCTGAGGTCCTCCTCGACCGAATGGGAATCTTTCAGGTAATTGGAAACGGTTATCATGGATTTAGATGCCGTCACCATGCCACGTTTGGATATCTGCACTATTGCGTGCATGATTGCCTCAATCAATTTGGACGGATACTCATTTATGGCACCGTTCGTTTCATTGAAAACGGCCTGCTCCAGAGTCATTCCGAAAGTCTCTATGTTATAAAGTATCCTTTGGAAGAATTTTGATATCTTCAAGGTCTTTATCTGGGGCGTCAGAGTTTTCAGTGCCCTTTCGAAGGGGACACCTCTAGTTATCTGGTTGCCGAGCTGGAAAAGTACTTCCGCGAATTCATTTTCTATCTGGACTATTTCCTCCCTTATCCCGACCTGTTCCCGTATCGAGAGCAATGCATAAGTGACAATGCCAGCGGTCACTCCCAGTGATATGACAAGAGAATACAGCAACTGATCGAAGCTGAAAATGCTATCGATTCCGTGTAAATGCCAAGCCCCTATGGCTATCAAAGGCGACGCGACCATGAAACCTATGGTAGGATAAGTCCATTTCTTCCTGTTCCTGAATTTGGGGTGCCTTGAGAGGTCAGGATTGTGGAATCCGTGTGGTCTCTTGTCCAGATATATGCTCATCATCCAGTAGACGGTTATCGGCAGGAAGATGTTGTATCCTATTACAATGAAAATCGGCTGTATGCTTGTAGGCATGAACACGCCCATCATGGGGAGGAATATCAATCCTATGATAGGAAGAAGTATGCCCAGTGCATTTATAGTGGTTACTGGCGTCTTAAGTTCATGTGAATAATTTTTCATGCGTTCTTTCGTGCCTTGAAGTATGACCGATACTGCCTCGTCGAGGACATGCTCCCTTCTCGACGAACTCTCTATGGTGGAATTCTTTATCAGGTACAGCGCTTCCGCAAACTCCTTGTTGTCTTTTTTCCACTTGTTAATGAAGCTGTCCAAACCATCTGAGGTGGAACTGTATTTTCTTAGATAGATGTCCCATAAGAGCTGGTGCAAGTCCGTGCTCAATGCACCAGAAAGGTTCTTTGCGGCGAAATCTATAGCATTCTCTATATTGGGGCTAACTCTCATTGAGATTGTCATATATATGATAGCCAATACCATCTCCGTGCTCGCCTTTATCCTGAATACTGTCGCGAAATGCGTGGGATAGTCGTATAGATAATAGAAAGTCAATAGCGCTAAGGTTCCTATTAGAAAGGCAGTTGATATGGAGAATACTCCGAAAAGAACCGCTAGGAAAGTAGGTATGGATACAATTATCATAGTACCCAAAACCGACAATGAGAATGCTCCCTTAGGGCTGGCTTTCATATGGCTGAAACTTATCGACTCATAATATTGTTCTTCAAGTTGCTTCCAGGGGGAGATAGGCATTATCCTTTCTGAAACTTGGCATGCCTTTTCGTAGAAAGATAGGTTTTTCTCTTCAATCTCTCCCTTAAGGAATTTTTCGTATTCCTTTGATTTGACTGCTGGCATCTCGGATCTAACCATCTTCTCCACTCCATGTAGCTTTGGGTAATTCTTTCGAGTTCTTCAACTTCTGTTTAAACCAATTTTCCCATTTTTCATATATCAAGTTTGAGTCCAATCCTCCGACCTCGGTCTTGACTTCGTCGGAAAATATATGGAACCTCTCATTGCTCTCTATACTCCAATCCGCTTCGAGTATGTCAGGCCTGTTCAACTGATCTGAATAATTGAAAATCGACGCTTTGATTTTCGCTCTCAACTGTATATTATCCCACATGTCATCCCATCTACCGTGCCACTCCCTGACGCTTTTTGATATTTCATTCAGCACCTCAGATTCGCCATCCAACAAAGTTTGTGTCGGCTTCAACTTATCCTCTTTGGCAGAATATTCCATAAGATTGACGAATCCTCCTTCCAAGCTCGGATCACTAGTCCAATGTTTCCTCACTTCAGTAAGGTTCGTCACTCTCCTGAACCTGTGCATTCCGTCCGGACTGTTCAACATGTTGCATATTGTTATCAAATCTATCGCCTTGAAACTAGTGTTAGGCACACCCAGATCATTCACAATCCTATCATAAACCCCATAAGCCGATTCGCCGTGTATAGTCCCCGCCACAAAATTGGCCAGAGCGCCTATCCTCATAGCTTCGAACAGTGCTTTGCCTTCGATACTCCTTACCTCTCCCAGAATCAAAACAGAATCCCCCAATCTCAGAGCCGTCCTTAGCGCTTCGTCTGCAGGCAATTCAGTCTCGACTCTGGTTATCACGGATCTGGATTTCAACCTAGTTATGTTGTATCCTAGTTTTCTCATCTGAACTACCGGAAGTTCGAGCGTGTCCTCCTGTACAATTACCCTATGCTTTCGCATCACTTCCAACATCATCGATCCGAGAAGAGATGTTTTCCCCGCGCTCCTCCCGCCAGCTATGAGACATGCTCTCCCGCCATCGATTATGAAACTCATCAGTCCCGCATACAACGGGTCTATGTATTTTGCTTGTATGAACAGAGGAAAAGTCCAAGGTTTTTCCCTATGGCGCCTGAGGACGAAAGCGAGTCCATCTGGAGATAATGTTTTGGTTATGGCTGCTACACGAGCCCTTCCGCCAGGGACATTGAGTTCAGTGTCTAATACTGGGTTTGCCTCGTCTAGTGGCCTTCCCGAATACAGCCTGAACCTGGTGGCCCATGCCTCTGCGTCGTCGTTCGTGGGAATCAGGTTTGTTTCGCATTCCTCGAAATCCGCGTGTAGTATGTATATGGGACGTGAACCTATCGGGGAATTTATGTATATGTCTTGTATCTTGTCATCTCCCAACAGTAGTTCCAGCACTCCAAATCCGGCTGTGTGTCTCGATAGTATGATTGCCAATTCATTTACTTCTTTCTCAGAGAGCGATACGCTCATAGACCTCGAAATTTCTCTGATGAGGTCCTTTCCCACATTCGTGAAAACTTCTCTAGCCATCTCGGGCTCAGTCGCCTCTCTTTCAGTGGGCCTGTGTTCCGAAAGGTATCTCCTCGCCGAATCAAGTATCATGTACTTTTCCTCGCTGAGCTGGAACTCTTTAGGTATCATATGATATCTGTACCTGACTTTGCCCGGTATCTTGAATATCTCGACCATGGTGCCGCTTTCATCTATTGTATACTTGTCTACCAGAGACCCCTTCTTCGGAGGCTCCACCATGTACCTGGTCAACATGAAATTCGGTCTTACTACAGGATGGAATATCTCCCTGTATATCTTCCTGTCACCTATCTTGTAGTTCTTCAGCATCGGCTTGGCGAATTGTATCAGTCTGGTAGATTCCAGTATCCGCATGATAGGTTCGAGTGAATGGTTTACATAGTACTCGTGACATTCCGCCAGTGCTCTATCTTTGGAGATTGAAGCAGAAGCCTTCTCGCGTGTAATAGTGTACCTCAATTGAACGTAGGCTCCAATCGGATCTTTTCTCAGAACTTCCAATATCAGGAACTGAAGGTCCGACAATCGTTTCGGATAAAACTTCTCGCATCCCTTCGGACCGAGCTTGTCTAGCGACAGAAGTTTTTCCTCGTTAAGTATCTTGTTGTAGGCGCCCGCTATTTCCATCAGCAATTGAGTCTGTTCAAAGTCGTATTCGTTTTCGCGGGCTTCTGCCAGAACAATCCTTTCTGCATCTTTGTTTTTGGCGAGCTTGTCTATCGTCGTCGCCATGCACGCTTCGAAATCCTCTATGCTGGAACCGTACACGCATCCGAGACAATTTACCCTTAGTGTCCCGTCTTTCATCTCATACTCGCACGCCATCAAACCCAACCCAAATATAACCGATAAACCCTAATTAAATTTATCTACTGCAGAACAAATTCTTTATTAGTGGCATATTAAAGGTGCATTTATTGACATTGGATAAGAACGACAGTCCAGGGAACATCGTGAATGAAATTGTTAAGAGGATAAACGAAGATAGAAGGAGGATAAAACTTCTCGAACAGAAACTTGAACGCATGGAGAGCAGCATAAGCGCGCTTGAGGAAGTATCCATGTCCCAAATGAGCGACATAAAAATAACTTTGGAGAGAATCAACAACAAAATCGAGGATGTCTCATTGAGGTTCAACAAAATAGAAGGAGACATAAATAACGTCAAACGGGTCCTTGCCAAAGGTGCTACCAAACTTGAACTGAAGCAATTGGAGAGTTTCATCGACCTGGTGAACCCAATAACGTCCAGATTCATCACCAAGGACGAACTTGACAGGGCACTCGACGATAGGATGGACAAGAATCTCAAAAAAGTGGGCAGAAACATATAACTGAAAGTTTATTATTAATAAAGAGAAAATTTTAATAGACAGATTTGATTTCGGAGTGAGAAAATGGAATTGCCGTTTTTGGGTAAAAAAAAGGGAGAAGAAGAGTCGAATGGCAGAGGATTTGTGCCGACCGAACGGGTAAGCGAACTAATGAGTCGCGGTTTTTCTGAACTCGATACTATAGACGTGCTAAGGAGAGAAGGGTTCTCGCCTGACGAAATAGACAAAGGGCTGACTCAGGCAATAAAAGAGGGCGTTGTAGGACAGCCTGACAAAAGAAATGACAATTTTGATGCGACCAATACTGGAGATGAGTTCGAGCATGAATACCAGCAGTTCCGAGGCGACAGGACGAAAAACCCGTCTACACCTGAAGAGCACAACCGACAGGCAAGTTTCCCGCCAAAAAAACAGCAAAGAAATGATAACGAGGGAGATTTCAGGCTACCTACCATGGAAGACTTGGAATTGCCGAGTAGCGGCAATGCACCCCAGATACCAGAGACTTCGCTGCCAGAAGAATACTACGAAGGTTACCCCACCGAGGAATATGTAGACTATGTAGTTCAGGAGAGAACCGGCGAATTGCTCAGCCAGATGAATGAACTTATACTGAAAAACAAGGAACTCGAAAGCAGACTCAAAGAAATGTCAGACAGAGTGGGCGACTTATCAAAGATGAGAATAGGCGAGCAGCAGCAAGTCTTGAATACTATAGAAGGATTGACGGAAAGCGTGAACGATGTTAACATGAGAGTGGCCTCTTTAGAAAAGGCTTTCAAAGAGACGTTGCCCGCGCTCATAGAATCCGTGCGCGCCCTTATTGACCTTGTGCAGAGAATGAAAAGAGAAGCGTAATCAGCACTTCTTAAGATGATTTCATGGAATCAGATTTTACACAAGTCTTATCTGAACTATTCAACCTTCCGTCCGGATACTTCACATACCCGAATGTCGTGTTTTATTTTCTGTTGCCATTCATAGCCGCGACTTATTTTTGGTACATACTTTTTTCTAAAAAATTGAGAATATTCAAAAGAAGCCCGTTCGTTAATTTTGTCATAGCATTCACAATCTCTTCCCTCAATGCATTCATGATAGCGTCGACTTATCCTAGTCTCACGGTATCATTCTTCGTTGCGGCGGCATTCTTCATTGGAAGTGGATGGACATTAAGACGATTCCTAATAATGGTAGGCATATTCTTTTTCATACAGTTCGTATATTCGGGCCTAATGTCAAGCTTCATTTAAATTAATTTAAAGTATCTGGGAATCGATAATTATCATAGATATGAAAGCCAAAATTTTTGCTGTAATGCTCATAGCGATGGTTTTGTTGCCGATTACCGCCCGTGCGGCATCGAATACCTATGAAATAGGGGACTGGTTCAGCGACGAAGGTATATGGAAATTCCTTTTCAGCCCCAATGTACCGGACGAGTTCTTGGAATCCAATTATACAAAATTCCAATTCTTGATACTGCCTTTTCTCGCTGTATGGGCGATAGTTTACGGAATAATAGATGAGCTTCCTTTGTTTAACAGGAATAAGAATCTGAAAGTATTGCTTGCCTTCATAATAGCTGCTATAGCTGGGCCCACAGGAGGATTGGTCTGGACCGTACACACTTTATTTGTTCTGTACGGGCAGCTGGCTGTCTGGGGATTCATAATCATATTGTTCGTAGGCACGATAGTGTGGCAATTATCCGGATTGCACGA
>CAYRSQ010000037.1:0-7679 GCA_964427055.1 uncultured archaeon | reverse complement strand
TGCTGATTCGTAGTCAACGGCGTTCCCGAGCTAATTGTGTGATACTGCAACGGTTGCGTCCTCCGCGTTTTGTCCCTGTCCCGCTTTTGTCCCAGGTGATTTCTGACCGTCTGACTCCTGGGGGCCGCCAAAACGAATGGCGACGGCTTCAACGGCCTTCCTGCGTTGCTCGTCCGTGTTGATATACCGGGCGGTCGTTCTGGGATCCTGATGCCCGAGGAGTTCCTGGATCGTCCTGAGCGAGGCGCCGGCCTGGTCCCAGTACGTTCCCGCGCAGTGCCGCAGGTCGTGAAAGTGGAGCTCCGGTAATTCCGCTTTCTTCCGCGCGGCATCAAAATCCTTTTTGCAGTCCACGAGGTGGCCCCTTCCCCAACGCCCAGGGAAGACATAGACGCCTTGTCTTTCGATGCCCTCCAGGACGCCCTCGACGATGGGATTCATCGGCACCCGCAGGAACTTCGCGCTCTTCGTCCGGGTGAACATGAGGACCCTCTCGTTGGCATTGACCTGGCTCCAGCGGAGGCCCAGGATCTCGCCCTTCCGGAGGCCGGTGTTGAGGGCTATCAGGATGATCTTTCTAAGCGGCTCCCCCGCAGCGTCCAACAGCCGCCCGACCTCTGCCTTGTTCAGGACGTAGTCCCTCGCCTGCTCCGGATAAAAGCCGAGGTCGCTGACTGGATTATCACCGCGGAAGCGCTTCTTCTTCCGGGCTGTGTTGAAGAGGCATTTCAGAGTAGCTAATTCGCGGTTGACGCTCTGTCCCTTAACGGTCCTGGTTGATTTTTTCTTTCCGCCGACCTTATCCTTGAGCCTCTTCTGTTTATACTGCTCAACGCTCTCGGGCGTGATCCGCGACAGCGGCACCTCTCCGAAGAAGGCCTTCAGGTGCTTGATGTAGCCCCGGATGCTACGGATCGACCGCTTCTCCGCCTTAATCTTTAGGTATTCCTCGGCGTAGTCGGAGAAGTGGACGACCTTCTTCTTCTCGAAACCTACTTCGCCCCGCTCGGCGTCCGACCGGCGTGCCGCGAGGATCCGCAGGGCTTCTTCCTTACTGCCGCTCCCCCGCTCCTGCTTCCGGCACCCGTCAACCCAGTAATCGAGATACCAGACAGCGCCGCGCTTGTAGATGCGCCCCGTGCCAGGAATCCGTATGGATTGCTTTTTCATCATCCCCTCCTTACCTCATCGAATGCGTCGCCGACCGCGTCCCATTACGGATGTAGTCCTCGAGTACCTCAGGACGGATTCTCCAGAGCTTCCCGCCGCCCACCTTGAGGGCCTTGAGCCGTCCGGAGGCGATTGCTCGGTAGATCGAGAGTCTCGAAAGCCTTAGGACTCGCATGACGTCCCGCACTGTCAGAAGTTCTTCATTGGCCATTCTCAATGCTCCAATAATATGTTTCATCTTATATCATTATATATCATTGTATTGCATTGTCAAGGAACATCTTGCCCCACCCCCCGGCCTCGGGTATCATCCTGGCTGATGGAAAAGAAGCCCCTCCTGACTGCCAAGGAAGTCCAGGAATACCTACAGATCTCCTACCAGACACTGTGGCGCTACATGAAAAACGAGGGATTCCCATATTTCAAGCTGCCCGGCCGGCTGCTCTTCGACCTGGCGGCTATTGACCACTGGCTCGAGCAACGGACGGTCCCTGCGCTCTTTCCCCCGCCACACGCTCGGCGCCCAGCTAGCAAACGGGGCCCAGAGCACGGCGAAAAAGAAAAGCCTCGCGGTCGCGGGAAGGGGCCCGGACTTAAAGCCTAGCGGAGAGCTCTTTCTCCAACGTTGAGAATTTCGCCGCTTCCCAAGCGTCTATCTCTACGAGGCCCGATCCATCGCTTAACCATAGCGCCTCTCGCGAAACGGGAAGAGCCCGGCTGGTCCGGGCCTTCCCGGCCTCAAGGCCTTCTGGTCCTTCGGCTTCTAGCGCGGGAGGCAAGATGGCTTGAAGACCTCGATTCATGGGTGGTATCTTGATGGGGAAAAGGTCGCTGTTATGAATCCTGATATCAGAAATAATGTATGGCAAAGAGATAAAGGCCTATGTCAAAGATGTCAGAAACCCCTTTATTTTCTTGAGAGAGTTGACCCATTTGAAGGGATCCTTGAAGAGTTTTCGTCTTTAACAGACATTCCTATCTACAGATGGCTCAGAGAATGTTGGAGATGCCATAAAGAAACAGCCGTAGTTACATACTATTTTGCAGTGGCATACGATTATCATATTGGCGACATAGAGAAAATTGACCAGGAATTGATGAGACAATACATTTTTGTAAAAAAAGTGTTTAGCAACACTATGGACAAAGAAGTGATAGCCAACACATGTGTTAATTGTGGCGCACTGCAGGGGAATTGGTTCATAGGGATGGACGTATTAGAAATGCTCGCTGCTGGCCTTGATATGAATAAACTCATCGAGAAGAGGTTAGAAAATACACTAGAACTTAAAGACTTTCCATTTGATAAAAAAGAATTCGCTCCTTATCACGTCGAGATACGTTTAACTGCTAATGTTCATCATATAGATATAAATCCAAAGAATGATGATTTGCAGAACCTAGTTCTCGTGTGCAGAGCATGTCATCTAGAGGTTCATTCTGAAATTAGAAAGAGAACAGCATAAAGCCCTAATCCAGAAATAGAAGAGTCTGCGGGTGAGATTAATCGCCGGCCTCGAGCGTCTATCATAGCGAGGCCAAAAATCCACTAACCAGCGTCCTTCTCAAACAGGGGGGTGTCCGGGCAACCGGCCTCCCCTCCGGCCTCATCTCTAGAAAGCACTTTGGCTCATAGCACTAATTTTTCCCAATCACTCCAATCGTTTTTTTCGCATTTTTCCCATTCATATTTTTCTTTATTATTAATCTTCCATTCCCCCAGCTTCTCAATCACAATTCCTCCGAATATCTCTTTACGCTTTTGCTGTTTTATGTATTCACTCAATCTCTCTGCCTTCGCTCTTGTGTATGTCGCTCCATCTCGGTCGCCGATATCCTTAACTTCAATTATCCCAATTCGCCCGTCTGCCAATTGCATCATATAATCAGGATAAAAAGTATGAACTGACCCTTTGGGATATTCATATTTAACTCCGAAGTAATCTATCCTGCTCTCACCATTCTTCCACCACCAAACTATTTTATGATGATTCTTCTCAAGAAATGTCTCGAACGCTTTTTCGGGACTAAATCTGCCTGAGTACAAGAAGCACGGTTTTAGGACATATTTCTTTGCATTTATATTATCGACAGAATACTCGTTATAATAGTCCTCTTTAGCTATCTCAAACTCATAGAACTGTTCGCTGGCCTGAGATTTCTTTTGTATTTCCTTTTCTCTTATCACCTTATAATCGTTGATCGCGCTCTCTAATAGCTCTTCGAATTTTCCCCTATTTCGATCATCCACAAATACTTTCTGGATCATTACGATCTCTTCTTTCCATTGTTTCGATTTCAAATACTTCCTGAACCAAGAATAGATGGCAGTTTTGACATCTGGGATAGATCTCTTAATGTTCTTAAAAGAGCCGAGATGGTCCTTAATTACCTGTTCGAATAAAGCTTGCAAATCATTGCCCGCGATGGTCAGTAGGACTCGATTCTCAGCAGGGATATCTCCTAGAAGCTCATCGAATGTTTTACCTTCAATCTTTGCGTCAGCAATAATGTCCTGTTTATATTTATCAATATCGAGGATGATTCCTTTTTTCGATAGTTTATTTTCCGTGTTGCCTAATATTGGGTCGTCCTTGGCTAAGGCGAAATACCTGCAAGCGGAATCTTCAAATGTCGGCGTAAATGTCGCCGTAATATCGCCAAAATCGATTCGAGATTTATAGTAAGACATCAATCCGATATTTTTATAGCTATCAATCCGAACTGCTTTAAGATGCTTAATAATATTTGGATTATATGTTTCTCTTGCGACGGCTATGCTTTGGATATTTGTATAGATATATCCGCGATTTAATGCTTCATGCGAGTAGTGCTTTTGTTCAGGCATGCGCAGGATACGACCCACAGTTTGAATTTCAAAGGTCTCGCTGTGCATTTCTCTGAACTTGATCAGGATATGGGCTCGAGGACAATCCCAGCCGGTATCTATGGCCTGTTTGAAAATTAGATATTCAATTTTGTTATCTGGTTCAGACACAGAATCTAATGTTTCTGATTTTTGCTCAGCCAGCCAGATAGCTAATTTACCATTTTCTACATTAATGCCTTTTTTGGTTAAGAATTTTTTTATGGCATTAATTTTATCTTCGCCAGCACTTGAAGTGGGAATTTGGATGAGCACCAGAGGATTTATGTTCACTTTTTCCGTTTCATATAATCTGACCAGTTCGAGGCGCTTTATATATGCTGCCTCAAGTACTACTTCCTGTGAGTCAATCTCGCTCTTGGCGATACTTGCTATCTTCTCATTTATGATCAATTCTTTCTTGATCATGCCTTCTTCAATCGCCTCTTTTGGGTCGACTTCAACATAACCCGCGGTCTCACGCGCCAGGTCTCGGACATCGATTTGAATGGTTGGCGTCGCGCTCATCTCGAGCACGACATCAGCATTTATCTCCTCTCTAAGCTCATTAGTCCGTTCTGCCAATGCGCCGATATGACTCTCGTCGATCACCAATATTATCTTTCTTCGTTCTCGAGTTTTGGACATAACCTCTCTGAAATTGATCTGTTCGCCGTCTTTCATTAAAATATTTTTCCACTCGCCAGTTTCTCTGTCCTTGCTACGAAGCTTCTCCCAATTTGCGACGACCACTTCGTTACGGTCTATGCATTCTCTCCCGCCGGAAAAATCTTCCTCTACCAGCGTGACCTTCGGTGCGCCCTCATAGACCTTTTCCAAGCTGTGCTTACTCTGAATGTGCAATTCGCCTTTGCCAATGCTCACCCATATAAAACACAGATCCTCGGATGGCAGCTCTTCGATAAGCCCCTCTATTACCTTGGCCGTCATCAATGTTTTTCCACTTCCTGTTGGTGCCCTGAACACGCAGACCTTTTTTTCCACGTCTTTTGCCAGGAGCTTACTCAGGGTGTCAACTAACTTATCTACTGCTTTTTGCTGAAACGGTTTTAGGTTAATATTCATAAAATTGCTCGTATAGATCCAGGATCTTCTGTGGAATCGGCTCTAATCGGACCCCGTCCCAATCATCAAAATCATCCTTATCTAATCCCAAGGGATCAAGCGTAAAACAATACAATATCTTCTCCCCCTTGGTTTTATCTAATTCAACCTTTAGTCCCTTTAATTTTTCACGCTCAAGAGCAAAGTAAATCGCCATAATTCGGCCGCCCTGTTCATAGAGTCGATAGTCCTCACAATGTATCTTCTCATTAAATATTCCTTCACGAATGCACAGCATCTCGCTGCATTCGTTGGTAATATGAATTTTCAATTCATCTTGGTTAATTGATCTCTTTACAAAATCCGTTTTGAAGTATCTCAAATTAGCTTCAATTTTGGTGATATCTGGATAATCTCGATGGCCTGTGATTACCTTTTTTATTCGTGGGTAGCAGACACCCGTGCAGATATCATTTTCATTATTTGTGCATAGAATAAATGTCCTATCGCCTCCATCTTCTTTATTAAGGATTAGCGTCGCATGCCCCGTAGTCCCAGAGCCAGCAAAGAAATCGAGTACTATAGCATTTTTTCTTTCATACAGAACTGGGGCAATACAATCATATGTATTGAAAACGGACTTGGGAAAATCAAAATGCGCACTTGGCACTAATTTATGAACCAGTTTTGTTCCGTATTCGTTTGAATCATAACGGCTATCCTGCCAGACAGTCCTGACAGTACCATAATCCTTGCCCAGCTCTATTTCATATCTATGGCTTGTTGGCTTAGCCCGTAAAAGATGCACAATACCCTCAACGGACTGCCTTGCATATCGCCATTTTCTCTCTGTGCCCTTGCGGTCAATTGGGTACACATAATATTTGCTGCCCTTTTTTATCGTCTGGCTTGCTGGGTGATCACTTTTGGGCACGATATCACCAAAACCGATGATCTTCTCGTCCCCTACAATGATCGGATAGAAGCAATTCTTTGCGTCTGTCCTTAATGATTCACCGCCATTATCCCTTAAGTTTCTCCAATCGATATCTTCCTCTTTAATTTTCCTGTGACCAATGACCCTACTATTCTTCCTGAATACGAAATAGGCATATTCATGGGTATAGGAGAAATTGTTGCCCTGAACGCCTCTTGGATTATGCACAATCGTAATGCAATGAATTTCGTGGCCTCCAAATAAAGTTTCTAACAAGAGGCCGAGTCGGTTTAATTCATTATCATCGATAGCACAAATCAATATGCCATCTTCTCTTAATAGGCGCTTTGCTAATTTCAATCTATTAGACATCCATTGAAGCCATTTGCTATGGCGATATGTATCATTTATATCTACAAAACTATTGTTGTATTTCCAATCTTTCGCACCTGTGTTATATGGGGGGTCGATATAGATGACATCTATCTTGCCTTGATGGGTATAATTCAGGACGGAGAGGGCGTGATAATTATCCCCTTCTATCAGGATGTTAGTTGAATTCCGAGGGCTTGCGTTGATTGCCCTGCCTTTTATCTCCTTTAGGACCGGCAGAGCGTTTTCCGAATCTTTCTCAAACTTCTCTTTTGTCCTTTCTTCGTCCCAAACTAACCCGTACTTTTTTCGTGATTCGAGCTTCGTTATGATTCTTACAAGATCTTCTTTTGAAAGCTCTGAGTAATTTTTCCCCATATGGACTCGCTCGCTAAACGCCAGAATTGCCTATTTGTTGATTCTATAATTATCATAAGACATAATCAACGATTTGCTGGCAGCAGCACAATGCATATCCTGTTCAAGAATCGTAAGCCAAATTTTTCCCCTTGGACCAAGATCGGGATGAGCACCTTTCGTGTCACCTTTCGTAATGGTGGCTGAAAACGGCGGTTTTTGGTTCCCTTTGGCTCCCTTGGTCGTCGCCGAGGGCTGGCTGGCTGGTGGATCTAACTCGCTGATAAAAGTGGAGAATTGAGTGGCGTGCCTGAGAGGATTCGAACCTCCGACCTTTGGATCCGGAGAGCAGATCAGAAAACTCATATTATGGGTGGACGATTTTTCAGGGATGAGGTCCCTCGCCGACGCCGGCTTTTGGGTCTGATTATATTCAGAGGCTTCTCTCTGACCTTGGTGATGCTCGATATATCAAATCGTTCAAAAACCGGATAGACACTTACGCGGTCTCCGTCTTTGAGAAGATAACCGAAATCGACCGATACGCCATTGACGAGGACAAGATCAACATCATCGGGATGTATACCGGACCTCATCCCTGATAACTGATCCACCGAAAATGTTAGTTTTGTGGCAAAATCTCGGTGAGGAGGTCGTCCTGGATGAAGAAGTCGAAGTTCACGGAAGAGCAGATCGCCTTTGCCCTGCGCCAAGCGGAATCGGGCACGCGTGTCATTGAGGTCTGCCGGAAGATGGGTATCTCCGAGCAGACCTTTTTCCGCTGGAAGAAGAAGTACGGGGGGCTCGGTGTCTCGGAGCTCCGGCGCCTGAGGCAGCTTGAGGAGGAGAACCGCCAGCTCAAGCGCTTGGTGGCGGACCTGACGCTCGACAAGCAGATGTTGCAGGATGTGC
>CAYRSQ010000036.1:0-7691 GCA_964427055.1 uncultured archaeon | reverse complement strand
AAGCTTTGAGTTGTCATTGTCTCGAGATGTGGATGTTTGAGTTGGCAGAAGATTGGGGATTTGTGTTGCCGGCGCTTTATTCAAGATTGAAAGAATCCCCATAATCCTGTCGCGTTAAGGGTTAAAAACACTGATGAACTGAAAGGAAGATACCATGGAAATCAAAAGTAAGAGAGCAATCGTTGTCGGTGGTGGCTCAGGACTCGGGGAGGCTACTGCTCGAGCATTGATCGAATTAGGCGCTCAGGTGGCAATAATAGATCTAGACAAAGAAAAGGGAGAAAAATTGGCTGGTGAACTGGGAGATGCGGCCGCTTTTTTCCCGGCGGATGTTTCCAATGAAAAAGAAATGGACATTACAGTTGAAAAAATCAAAGAAACCTTTGGAAGTTTTCATATTGTGGTAAATTGTGCAGGGATTGCAGGCTCAGTCAAAGTTGTAGGTAAGGAGGGGATCTTATCGGTTGAGAGGTATAACCGATGGATTCAAGTCAATCTGGTTGGCACGTTCAATGTTATTCGTGCTACTGCCCCAACTTTGATGGAAAACATCTCCAGCGAAGAGGGAGAAAGAGGTGTTTACATTAACACTTCATCCGCTGCCGCCATTGACGGACAGACCGGGCAATCGGCATATTCCGCCTCCAAGGGAGGAGTTGTTTCTATGACTTTACCTTTAGCCAGGGAATTTGCCAATAATGGAATCCGGGTCATGACTATCCTTCCGGGGATCTTTGACACACCCCTCCTGGCCAAAAACCCAGAAAAGGTACTTGAGCGACTCGCCAAGCAGGTCCCCTTCCCTCCTCGGTTAGGCAAACCAGCAGAGTTTGCATCCCTAGTCTGCCATATTGTTCAGAATTCATATCTTAATGGAGAATTCATAAGATTGGATGGTGGACTCCGAATGGGGTTTAACAGAAAATAGTAGTGCCGTTTAAAAGTCATACTGCTCGTTTTACAGATGTAGGTAGATCCTTCAGAAGGAGGAAAGTATGACCGATAATTTATTACTTCAGCAGCTAAAAATATTAAATGTCATGGAGGACTTGATCCGGCAGCTAGGCGAGAGGGTTGAATCATAATTATTGTTTGTCATTTCGACCTCAGGGAGAAATCTTAACAAATTTGTATCATTAAGATTTCTTGTTGCTAATGCTTATCGAAATGACAACTTTCAAGCACTCTATGCCTATCCCGGATTCCCTCTTATGCGGGAAGATGTATTGTTGCAGAAGTAATAACAAAGGAAAGGAGGTGTGAGCAAATTTGTAAGGTATTGGGGGAAACATGCCGTATCGTTTCCGGGCTAGGGGGCACGGAGCAAGACTTTAAAAAGACCACTATGGCATCTCTAAAGCCTAGTCGCTGGACTAAAAAAGGAGAGAGATATGAAGAATAGGACGACATTGTGTTCATTGTTAGTGGTGGTGTTTTTTGCCATATCGATTGTATTTTCTTTTAGTTCAATGGCCGCTAGTCAGCCAAAATCAGGTAATAAACTAGTATTAAGATGGAGTGATGTTGGCCCGTCATCAGGCCTTCGCCCTGTATATATGAAAAAGGCTGCGGACGAGATTGAAAAGGCTACAAACGGCAGGGTGCACATTGACTTTTATTGGAGTAACTCTCTAGTAAACGTTAAGGAGAATGTAAGGGCTGTGCAGAAAGGTATCGCTGATGGGGCCTGGACAGGTCCTGTTTATCATCCCGCTGAATATCCGATCGCTACTGGTACTCAGACGGTTCTATATACCCCGCATGGCGATGATGCCGAATACATAACAAAAGCATATTGGGAAATGTGGGACGAATTAAAACCATTCCGTGACGAGGTCGAAAAATGGGGTTCGACAGTATGGATGATGTTCCCATACGATTCTTATGGTTGCTTTGCAAATAAACCTATTAGAAAGATGGAAGATATTAAGGGCATGCGATTGAGGGTTTCCGGAGAAGGCATTGGTAAAATGGTTTCGGCTGCAGGAGGATCTCCTGGGTTTTTTGCTTCATCAGAAGTTTATTCTTCACTGGAAAAAGGCGTTATTGATGGAGCAATTGTCGGTTATTCGTGGGGGAAGGGATATCGTATATATGAGGTATCCAAGTATCTTAATTTATTGGACGTTACTATGATTGGATGTTGTTACGGGATTGTTTCTTTTAACGCTCTAAACAAAATGTCAGAGCAAGATAGGAAGACATTTATGGAAATAGGAAGAAGAGTATCCCTTGAACTTGGAAAAGCTACAAGGCTAGAAAGACAGGATCTCATTGGTGCCATGGAAAAAGAAGGAGTTGAACTGGTGTCTTTCCCGGATGAAGAAAGGCAAAAGTGGGCTGACCTCCCACAGGTGAGAACGTTTATACCAGCTTGGCTTGAAACACAAGAAAAAGCAGGAAGGGGAAAAGAGTCAAGGCAGATGGTGGAGTTGTTTTTAAAAAAATTCGACCTTACTCATCTGATGCCAAAAAAGTAAAAGAATGTCGATAAAGAAGGATCTAGCCCATCCTGAAAAATACGGTGTGTAAGGCACGAAAACATTGGTAATGCTCTTTATAAATTGAAAAAAGTGATTGTGCGTTGATTTCTTAATCCAACGGGAATTATAAGAATGTCGAGCTCTATCAGATGGAGTCAATGTTATGAAAATCCATTGCAGAATGCCCCGTAACATGCCGAGGGGCATTTTGCAACCGGATCGTTATTCAGCCGCATAAAAACTCCAGACTCCTGCCAAGGTGAGGGGCGGCTATCCAGATGACATGGTATGTGATAAAATAACCAAATAATGTTCAGAAAGAGTGCCCCGTCATCTATAAAACCGAATATCGTGTCGTCCGGATCCCTCGATATCGGCGGAAGGTGTTCATCAAGGGTGTGAGAGAATATGCGGAGAAACTATTTTTTCCAAATCCCACAACTCGTTCCAGGTATTGAGATTGTTAAGCTCAATGTTCAAGTGGACCATCTTTAAATGGTGACAGTGATTCCGTCGGAATGTGCAACTGCCCATTTGTTGCAGTATGTCAAGTCGCAATCGGCAAAGGTGCTTAAGGCGAAAACTTCTTTTCTTTGAAAAGCCTATTTCCCCAGAGAAGGCATCTGATCTAGTGGCTACCGTGTATCTTGCATCGGCTTGGACGAAAAGAATATTTTCGCGTATGGAGAGCACTAGGAAAAAGAAGCCAAGGGCCTGCAATTGGCTTTTTAAGCTAAGATACCCCGGCTCCTGCTGGGGAAGCGGCACGGGGGAATCAGATCCGTTGTACTCGATGCTCCAGTTGTTGAAGGAGCGGATGGTGGAAGTAGAAGAAGAGATTAAAATGAGATCGGTTAAGGGGAAGCATACGACAAACCGAACAGCCCTTTTTTTCGGGGACTCGGGTATGGCGATTCGATACACGATTGGGGGGCCTTGTATCTGTTGCTTACGAAGTTCCTCAAGAGCAGGTATGCACCCTTCTTTGTGACCGAAAAAAAGCGACCAGAACAGACCCTGATCCAGGTCTCGTATAGGAAGCGTTAATCCACTCATAGAGGTACAACAGGACAGTATTATATCAGGCAGCACATAAACCGGGGATATCGATGACCCCACTGCTAAAAATGCCTAACATTACTTGAAATGATCGGTTCCCTTTTTTTCAAGTATGAAGGACGATACTTGTTGAAGGTGATTGCCGAGATGATGGGTGTTTCGCGTGCACATCAGGACGAAAAGCGCATGAATGGCCGCTGGGGAACCAGAAGGTTTTATGGCAAAGCGGAGGATGTACGGTGCCTGCCCCTGATTTATACGATCGTTGATGAGGGTGCCACCTTATAGGTACAGACGGTTGCCGGCGGTTGTGAATCTTATTCTCAAGACCGAAGGGAAAGGGAGTATCAATCACAAGAGGGTTTATCGGATCATGAAGAAGAACAATCTTCTATTGCAGCGACATACGGGGCGACCGGTGAGAGTCCACGATGGGTCCGTTCAGATGATCAGTAGCAAACAACATGCGTTGGTGCTCGGATGCCTTCGAGATTGCCTGTTATAACGGCGAGCGGATCCGGATAGCCATGAGCATGGACTGCTGTGATCGGGAGATCATGGGCTATGTGGCCACAACAGGGGGCATCTGTGCCGATACGGTTTGGGATCTGATGGTTGAGGCGATCGAGACCCGGATTGGTCTTGTGGGCAGGGTTTCCGAGCGGATCCAGTGGCACTTTGATAATCAACCTGACTATGTGGCTCGTGAAACACAAAACTTTGTACGAATGATGGGGCGAGGTTTTTACAACCCCGTATTACAGCACGAAGTCTAACGGGATGGTGGGATCGTTCGTCAAGGCCTTCGAACTATGTTCATATGAATTCTTTGCACGACGCTGAAACGGTTTTGAAGATGATCCTTGAATGGGTCCATGATTATAATGAATAACAACCCACTAAGGGCTTGTAAATGAGTCACCCATGGAGCAGAGAAATTCCAATAGAATATTCAGCAAAGGAGGTAAAACATGAAAAATTTGGGAATTTTATTCGATTATTTGATTAAAAGCCAAGTCTTTATTGCACAGGGATGCCTAGTTCTTATGACAGTGTTGGTCGTAGTAGACGTATTTTTGAGACATACCATAAAAGGAAGTATACCTGGAGCAATAGGGTTTTCAGGGATTCTGCAAGCCTTCCTGATATTTTTGGGCTTTGCCCTAGCGCAGATGGATAAGCAGCACATTAAGGTTGATCTTATTGTAAACAAATTCCTGAAACACGGGAAATTAAGACGATACTGGGACGTGGTAATTAATGTATTGGCGATGACATTCTTTGGTCTTATTTTCTGGGAATCTATAGATGCTTTTAAAGTATCATACGAAATCAAGGAGTTCTATGGAGGTTCGGCATTGCGAGTACCAATATATCCAGCTAGGGGTATACTGCTGCTTGGTTGTTTAACGATGGTAATTCAACTTGTTAGAGACTCGATACAGGTATTTATGGGAAGAAATAAAGCATGATTATTACCCCGGCAATTAAACATGTCAAATGTCATCCAGGCCTTAATCCGGCCTCCAGGCGAGGGGGTTGAATAATTATTATTGTTTGTCATTCCAACCGCAGTGAGGGATCCTAACAAATCTATATCATCAAGATTTCTCTTTGCTGATGCCTTTGAAATGACAACATTCAACCGCACTATTCCTATTCCCGATTTCCTTTTGAGCGGGAAGGACACTTTTGAGATGTTGTGTCGGAGTAATGACGACAATAAACCTCAAAAAATCTTTATTAGAGAACAAATAAACGAATGTGAAAAGAGGAGACTAAAAATGGAGCCAGTTACAGTCGGATTCTTAGCAATTTTGATATTACTAGTTTTATTGGCTTTAGGGTTTCACATCGCTGTTTGTATGGGGACGGCGGGCATTATTGGATTTAGTATACTTATGGGTTGGCAACCAGCCATGAGTCTTGCTGCAAGTCAAGCCTTTGCAGTTTGTTCGAACTATTCATATTCTGTTATTCCTCTTTTTATGTTGATGGGATTGATCGTTTTTTCCAGTGGTTTAGCTAACTATATTTATGAAGCCATGTACCGATGGTTTGGTAGATTGCCCGGCGGTCTAATGATAGCCACTACCGCGGCTGCCGGTGTTTTTGCCGCTGCCAGTGGGTCGAGTATTGCTGGTGCGGTGACCTTTGCTAAGATAAGTGTTCCCGAGATGATAAAGCGGAAATATCATGGTGGACTAGCTTGTGGATCTGTAGCAGCAGCTGGTGCTCAATCAGCGCTGATTCCACCCAGTGGCCTTATGGTTTTATATGCTATTATAACAGAACAATCTATTGGGAAATGTCTGATGGCTGGACTCCTACCCGGTATTCTTTCCAATTTTCTATTCATAGTGATGGTGTTTTCCATAGCAATTTATAAACCCGTTCTTTTGCCAAGAGGCCCAGTTTCTTCCATGAAACAGAAAGTCGATTCATTAAAAATGGCTTGGCCAGCCCCTCTCATCGTTGTCTTGGTTTTGGGTGGTTTATATTTGGGGGTTTTCACACCAAGCGAAGCGGCTGGTATCGGAGTGTTTCTCGCTTTTTTAGTTGCTCTCTTTACAGTCGGTCTTAAGAAAATAAACTTGGGGCAAGCTTTACGCCAAACATTAAGTGCAACGGTTATGATATTTACTATTTTAATAGGTGCTTTCATATTTGGTAGCTTTTTAGCTATCAGCCGCCTCCCCGCTGTAGCGGTGGAGTTTGTCACGATCTCTGGGATAGATAGGATTTGGGTGTTGTTACTTATACTGCTCATATTACTTATTATGGGTACATTTATGAGTTCCACAGCCATGGTGGTGCTCATTATGCCGGTTGCTTTCCCAGTTATTGTTTCACTGGGTTATGACCCAATATGGTTTGCAGTAATTACTATCAAAATGGTTGAGGTGGGCGTAATTACTCCCCCTGTTGGACTGAATGTCTATGCAGTTAAAGGCGCGGTAGGTGATGCAGTCTCACTTGTAGACATCTTTAAAGGAATAGTTCCATTTTTAATCATGGATTTTATCACAATTGGAATATTGATTGCTTTCCCAAGCATCTCGCTACTTTTACCTAATGCAATGGCTGGGTAATATCTGTCTACCATTTCTCAGATTGAAGAAGTTAGTTATAGATTACATTACATAGCATACTGTTTGAAATATCATGGTACCCGATATTTAACAAGTAAGTTGGTAAAATTTTCCCAGAATGATGGACACACCGAAAAGTTAGAGATAAAGGAAGAAGGACTTGGAAGTGTGCAGTGGAAGACAAGAGCGAACGAAGGAGTTTTGACAAAGGATTCGAGGAAGAAGTAGTCCGTTTAGTTGCAGGAGGTGGGTGGAAGGTTCCAGAAGTAGGGAGGGGTTTAGATATCCACCCGAAATTAATACATTGATGGAAATGCAAATACTTGAAAGACATTGAAGATGCATTTCTTGGTAAGGGGCATATGAAACCAGAAGAGGAGGAGATGCGAAAGTTCAAGAAGACGTTGGCCGATGTGATGGAGGAGCAAGACATATTAAAAAAACCGTTGACCATTTTTTCAAAACACCCTTGATGAAATATCAGTTCATTGACAAATACCTCTTCGTATACCCTGTGGAGAAGATGTGCCGGACATAAAAGTAGTTTGGAGCAGTTATTAAACATGGAAGAAGCTTAATAAGAATATGAGAGACAAGCAAAACGAGAGACTTGTTTTTAAGATCAGGCTGATTCATGAAAAGAGTCTTAGGATCTATGGTTGCCCGAGGATTGCCGCTGAATTGCGTGCAAGTGGTATGCAGATAGGGGAAGAATCGTTATAGGTTAGAGCGGGATAATGGCAAAGACAAGGCACAGATTTAAGATTGCCACCGATTCAAGGCACAGTTTGCCGATAGTCGAGAATCTTCTCGATCAGGAGTTTACCACGGATGCTCCGAATAAAACGTGGACGGGGGATATAACTTATATTTGGACAAAGCAGGGATTGGTGTATCTTGCCGTAGTGTTAGATCTTTTAAACCGTGGGATCATAGGATGGTCCATGAGAACAAGGATAATAAAGGATATCGTGATAGAAGCTCTCGCTATGGCTATCAAACGTAAGAGGCAGCACAAAGGATTGATATTTCATTCAGACCGTGGGAGCCAGTACGC
>CAYRSQ010000035.1:4408-7798 GCA_964427055.1 uncultured archaeon | reverse complement strand
GTTATTCTGGCGATGGTGTTTACAGTGGATTTGAAATTGAAAACATTGGTCTCAACGCTAAACCCATAGATGACAGAATCTTTACATTGATTGATGGTAATTCTCAGAACATCACGATAAATGTAAGCAACTATGGAAAGGTTACGAGTGAGTCCAGTACTATAGAACTGAACGTGGGAGAATGTACAGGATATTCGATTGCCGTAAAAACATATGAATGCGATTCTGCTGAAAACGTTATTGAGACTGATACGGGATTCACGTTGACGAACTTTATCGCTTATAGTTACGATTGTTTATTGACGTGGGAAATAACGGCAGATACCGATGTGACAGTTACATGCGAATCAACAATTTCAGTCACACCTGAAGCATCTTGGTTTGATGTGTCAGTATTGAATTTTGCTATAACTACAATTCCAACCACTACAACTACACTCGGGAATTCGGGAAGTGAAAATTCAGGTTCTGACACTGCTCCTCCTGCTATGCTATTTGAGGAAACAAAGAAAGTTGAGACTAGATACAAGGACAATGTGAGAAAAGGAGAACTTATAATTTTTGAATATAAAAAATACGTAAATGATTTGAAAATAGAGAAGATATCGATTGTACTGAATAACAATAAGAATAGAGTAATTTTAGGTGTCGAAGATGGATCGCTGCCAACAGGTGCACAGCTTCCAATATCATCGAAAGATGGTTCGGTATATAAGTATTTGGAACTAAGGAAAGGTTCTTTTAATGATTCCGAACTTTTCAATGCCACCATAGACTTCAAGGTCGACAAGTCGTGGATAAACTCAAACAATATTGCTGAAAGCAATTTATCAATGTTCAGATATTCTTCTGGTTCGTGGCAGAGATTGGAAACTAAACTCACGAAAAATGATACCAAATATTACTATTATCAGTCGACGACTCCTGGTTTTTCCACGTTCGCTATAGCTGGAGAGAAAACCTATGCTGAAGTTTCATTGTTGAATACTACTACCGAAGGAACAATTGATGAGATGGTATCAGAGTCAGGTGACAGTAGATGGACCGGACTGACCGTGAACCTTGCTAATCTGAACTGGATTCAGGTAACAGCCTCCATAATAACTGTATCACTGTTGTCAATAGGTGCATTGTTGAAGACGGGAAAGATAGAAGAGGAGCGGGTCAGGGAGGAAGTGAATAAGATAGTGAACGCGATAAGGGAGAAACTTTCCGTTTTAAGGGGCAAATTAAGTTCGCTCAAAAACCGTTCTTCTCCGGGAGCAAACTGGAGCGACTACTACAAAGACTACAACTGAAGTAAGGTTTATAAGCAATACTTTTAAGATACTAATTTATGACAGACGCCAAGACTGTGAAGTCTCTGGAAAAGAAGATCGAGTCCTTGAACAAGACTATAGAATCCCTCGAGAAGAAGATAGAGGAAATGAACAAGAGAATGTCCGACGTTTCAAAGAACGACATGAGGATTTCGGATTCCAGAGGACTGACGGTCAATAGGCACGTGTCGTACTCCGATTCTATAGAGAGGATAAAGGGGAAGCACAGGGAGATATTGGTCATGCTGATAAACGAAGGCTTCCACACATACGGCGAGATAGCGTCAAAACTCGACATATCGCAGTCCAGAGTCAGGGCGTACATCTCAGACCTGAAGAACAAGTACCACATACCTTTGAGCAGGATAAGGGATGCAGAGGGGTACAAGGTCGGAGTGGACATGAGGTTCGTCGAAAGGTAATCGAAAAGATTTATTTCTCAGAACCGTATAGTTTGTTTAATGTCATCCGACAAAAAAACTTCTAACGGCAGGATGTCCAAGGACGAGTATTATCTGGGGATAGCCGAGGCTGTGTCCAAAAGGTCGACATGCCTAAGGAGGAGGTTCGGCGCCATAATAGTCAAGAACGATGCCATAGTTTCCACTGGGTACAACGGGCCTGCAAGGGGAGTAATAAATTGCAATGTTGTCGGTTGCCTGAAGAACGAGGTTGACATCCCTGAATATAAAGGATATGACTATTGCACTGCTGTCCACGCGGAGGAGAATTGTATAATAAACGCAGCTAGGCACGGTGCGAGCGTCCTGGAAGGGACACTGTACATACAAGGCGATTATTCTGAGACCGGCGAGTTGACCGAGTCCAATCCGTGCGACAGGTGCAAGAGAGCATTGATAAACGCTGGGATAAAGACGGTAGTCATAAGGAAGGCGGACGGTGGGATAAAGAGGGTTGAAGCAGACGACTGGATAAGGGAAGATAGTGACAATTATGTTAGAAGCATAGAAGAAGCCAGAAGGAAAAAATTATCATAACCCGTTAGCTTCCTCTCCTGGCAGTTTCTCGTTGGCGGTCTGTTCTATCTCCTCGTCTTTGTGGCCGAGCTTGGTCGTCAACATCCTCTTGACATCTTCGACACTCTTCCCGAAATATTTCTCGAATCCGTCCGTGGTCGTTATTATTTTCGTCCTTCCAAACTTCTCGGCCCTTATCAGTCCTTTACTCTCAAGTTTAGAGATATAATCGTACACCTTGTTGCCCTGATATTTGACTATCGTGGATTGTTTTATTGGTTGCTTCGCGGCGACTATGGACAGGGTTCTCAGCATGCCCTCGCTCAAATCCGAAAACGGCGCAAGGCTTGCTACGTTCTCCCTGTATTCCTTCTTTATCCTGAACTCGTAACCCTCGGGAGTAAGTACCAATTCAAAGCCTTTGTCGTCTTTCCTACACTCTTCCTGTATCTCCCTGACTATACGTTCGGCTTCCTCCTCGTCACCGTTCACGAACTTCGAGAGTTTCTCTATATCAAGCGGAGTCTCCGAGACGAACAGTGCGGCCTCGATGTTAGCCTTGTTGTTAGCCATGATAAACCTAGATAAGAATATGGGTTTTGTAGAATAAATTTCAACTCATGCCGCAAAGGATCATATCATCGAAATTTTGTAATCCTTAAATAGCTTACCAGTTATCTCTAATTATGCCAGAACTTGGTAGCTATCCTGCGTTTTTGGAAGATTCCTTGATGAACTATAATGATATTGTCGGGGCGATCGACGAAGCAAAAAAGTTGGGTGACATATCATTCCCTAAATACGATATTTTAGGGATGGCCGGCGAAGCCATTCGACAGGACGGAAAGACATTCAGTAGCATATATCTTGAAAACTTGACCCTTGAAGCGATTAAGGGGATAGCCGTAGGAGCCCTGGGAGCCGTCGCATTCGGAGTCCTTGCAAGCTATGTCGTACTTCCGGATTTCAGGAAAGAAGTAAACGCGCAACTATCGGCAGCTTACGACATGACTATGGAAAGGATATTCTAGTCGGTCTGCTTCATCTTCTTTTTTATCAGTATGTCCTTGAAGAGAGATTCCTGTTCTGTCGTT
>CAYRSQ010000035.1:0-4308 GCA_964427055.1 uncultured archaeon | reverse complement strand
CTTCATCTTCTTTTTTATCAGTATGTCCTTGAAGAGAGATTCCTGTTCTGTCGTTATCTTCTCGTTCTTCTCAAGATGAAGCAGCGGCAGGAAATTGTCGACTATCTCGCTGGCTTCCCACTTGCCGACTATCTCGCGGAAAGTCATCGTGTCGCCTTCCTTCTTTATCCTGTCCTCTATCTTCTTCATCACCTCTTCTATCCTCTTCGTGATGTCGTCTTCCATCTGGAGCTCTCTTTTCAGCCTTGACCTTATGGTCTGCACGCGCTCGACTTTCCTCTCCCTGACCTCGAGCGCCTTCTTCAGCGCCACGACAAGCTCGTTCAGAGTGACCTGCCTTTTTGGTATCCGCTTTATGGGTATGCCGAGGCTTATCCTGCTCGGGTCTATGCCTAGTTCCTCTATCGGCTTCTCCTTGGAAAGGGCCTCCTCCACCGAGCTCTGCTCCTCAAATATAGACAGGTATTCCGACTTGAGTTTCAGTAGGATGGCTGCCACAAATATTATCTTGGCGGGTATCCTGAAGTCGAGCTGCTTCGAGTTCTCTATGAATTTTATGAAACCGTCTGTCAGTTTTATCAGGTCCACGTTCCATGGGTCTATATTCTCTATGCTGACTATGTGGTAAAGGACCTCCTCCCAGCTCTCATTGTCTAGAACCATCTTGAGTATGTTATCTTCCTCTGACATCCCGTACATCTCACTTTTCCTGTGGCAACTCTATGCCCAGTATCTTCGACTCGCCCCTGTCCATAGTCATCCCGTATACGCGGTCGCCGTACTTTATGGTCTGGTCGTTGTGCGTTATCATTATAAACTGTTCGTCCTTTGACAGCGTCTTTATCAGGTCGGCTATCTTCTTGCTGTTCTCCTTGTCCAGCGCGGCGTCCACCTCGTCCAGCACGTAGAAAGGAGCCGGCTTGTAGTGCTGTATGGCGAACAGGAATGCGAGCGCTGTCAGGGTCTTCTCGCCTCCTGACATCGAATCTATATTCAACATCCTTTTGCCCTGAGGGGTCGCCTGTATCATCAGCCCGCTTTCAAGCTTTGACGGATCCTCCAGATCCAGGGAACCTTCGCCACTGGTCATCAGCTTGAACAAATTTGAAAAATGCATGCCAACGGTCTTGAGGCAATCGTAGAAAACCTCCATCCTCTTGGCTTCTATGGTGTCTATCATGCTCATTACCGCAGCCTTCTCGCTCGTTATCTTCTCGTACTTCTGCTTGTACTCGTCGAACTTGTTCTTGAAGAATTCGTACTCTTCTATGGCCTTCATGTTCACAGGGCCCATGGCGTTGAGTTCGTCCACGGTCTTCCTGTAAAACTTATCTAGTGAACTGGCGTCGTCGTCTATGTATTCCATCTCGCCGAACTGGCTCATCTCGATCTGCGCGTTCTTTAGGTTTGCCTCTATGGTGCTCTTCTCTATCTCGTACCTGTTTATGTCGTTCTGGACCTTCAGCTTCTTCTGGTAGAGCCTGTCTCTCTTGCCTCTGACCTTCTCCAGGTCGTTCTTAGAGCTTATCCTCAGTTTCTCCAGGTCGATGCTCTCTTTCAGCCCCTCCGAGCTACCGTGCTTCCTGAGTTCCCTTTCCATCTCGCCGAGTTCGTTCTCCAGTATCTTCAGTTCCTTCACGAGTTCGGTCCTCCTCTTCCTGTGCCTCTCTATGTCGCTCTCGCTGGACTTTGCCATGGATTTCGGATGGCTCCTCAGGAAATGTCCGCCTGTCACCGCTCCGCTCGATTCTATCAGGTCTCCGTCAAGGGTGACCATCCTCTGCCTCCCTATTCCGAACATCTTCGCTGTGTTGAAGTCGTTCACGACAAGTGTATTACCAAACACGTATTCTATGGCGGTCATGAACCTGATGTCGTATTTTATCAGCTTCGACGCCACCCCCACGACTCCCGGTCTGTTGAGCACCGAGTCGTTCTTGAAGAACCTGGGTTTTATCTTGTTCAGCGGCAGGAAAGTCGCCCTCCCTATCCTTTCCCTCTTCAGGAAGTCCACGCAATATTTGGCCACATCCTCGTTCTCGACTATTATGTCGTTCAGGCTCTTGCCGCCTGCGATCTCTATCGCAACCGAATGCTCGTCGGGCACTCTTATCAGGTCTCTCACGGCGCCGTGCACGCCACGTATATGGAGGTCGAGTATTGTCTTGACAGGTCTCGGGAGATCCCCGGACAGTTCCTTCGTCCTTGACTCAAACGCCTCAAGCTGGTCTATCATGCTGTCAAGGTTGTCCACTTCCCTGTTATAAGAGTCCATCTTGTTCCTGGCTACCAGTATGTTCGACCTGAGCTCAGATATCTTCTTCTCCTCGCCGAGTCTGTTGGACATGTCCAAGAATTTGTCCCTAAAGTTGTCCATCACCTGCTCGCTGTCGTGTATCTGAAGTTCCAGCGTCTCTATTTGCTCGTCGAGTTCCTCTATCTCCTTGTTCTTCTCTTCTATCTGGCCGTCCAGTTCCTCTATCTTTCCTTCCGATGTCTCCATCCTCTTGTGCGCGAGCGACGCCCTGAGGAGCATCGCCTTCTTCTGCAGCTCCTGGTACTTTATCGCCGCGTTCCTCTCCTCTTCCAGTCTGGTGAACCGTTCATACCTTTCGCGTATGAGTATCTCCGCCTCCCTGAGTTTCAGGTTCACCACTTCAAGGTCTTTCATAGCCTTCTCCTTCTTGTCGTTGTAGTCGGCTATCCCCGATATCTCGTCGATTATACCCCTCCTCTGTATAGGGTTCATCTCTATGATGTGCATTATGTCCCCTTGCAGCACTATGTTGTGGCCGTCCGGATATATCCTGGCTCCGGCGAGTATCTCGAGCACCTTCTGCCTTGTGGTCGTGCGGCCGTTCAGCTTGTATACTGACACGCCCTTCTTGTTGACCTTCCTTGTCACCGATATCTCGTCGTCCTCATAATCGAAATTCCTTTCGGTGTTGTCAAGGTACAGCGTCACCATGGCCTGCTTCGCCGCCGTCTTCCCGTCCCCTCCGTGGAATATCATCTCGTGGAGCCTTCCCGCGCGCATGCTCTTGGCCGATGTCCTTCCCAATACGAAACAGACTGCGTCTATTATGTTAGACTTCCCGACACCGTTAGGACCGCACACTACGTTGAACCCTTCCATAAAGGGGACCGAGACTTTCTTGTTGAAACTCTTGAAACCCTGCATGGTTATCCTGTTTATCTTGGTCTTGACCTTCTGTTTCGGGCTCATTCACATCATCCAGAACGTATATAATATATTTTGGAGCTGGTTGAATATATTAGAATCGTACTTTTCGTCAAATATTAAGTGTCAGAGTTCTAAACATAACTTATGGTAGGCGTTTCCGACGCTGTCGTGCTGGGGATAATACAGGGACTGACTGAATGGCTTCCCGTGTCCAGCTCGGCCCACATGGCGATCTTCAGTAATCTGTTTTCGGTGGATGCCGATCTTCTGTTCTATTCAATGCTCCACATCGGGACGCTGATGGCGGTGCTGGTGTTCTTCAGGATGGAGATTTTCGGCATATTGAAAGATGTTTCCAGGCTCGATTTCAGTCCTGGTCCAGGCAGGATGGGATTGATGGTTGTCATAGGCACCCTGCCTATTTTGGTCGCCGGATTCGCCCTATATAATAGGGTGTCTGCCGCCTTCTCGAGCATGACGGACATAGGGATGTTCCTCATACTCACGGGCATCTTCCTCTACTGCACCAGGCACGTGAAGGCGGGGAAGCGGGATGTTGATGCAAAGGACGCCCTGATAGTGGGTCTGGCGCAGGCGCTCGCGATATTCCCAGGCGCTTCGAGAAGCGGAATCACGATGTCCGCTGCGCTGGCGAGGAGAATAGAACCGAGGAAGGCGTTCGCGTTCTCTTTCCTATTGTCTGTGCCGGCAATAATCTGTGCCAATGCATACGAGCTTTACAGGAACCTGCAGGTAATCAGCTATCCTGTGAGTTACGCCATCGGATATGGTTCCGTGCTTGGGATATTGATATCATTTTCCGTAGGTTACATATCGCTGAGGATACTCAGGAGGATGATAGTCGAAAGGAAGCTGCATTACTTTGCGTACTACTGCTGGGCATTGGGTGTAGCTTTGATATTGTCGGGCTTTTAGAAAGACATGAAATGCACTCTTCCATGATTCCTAATTTTATAAACTTTCTAATCCAAACTATTCTGTATGAAGCTTGAAGGGAAAGTCGCTGTGGTGACCGGTTCCTCAAAGGGAATAGGCAAGGCGATAGCACTCAGGCTTGTCAAGGATGGCGCAAAAGTCGTGATAAACAGCAGGCATCAGGAGGA
>CAYRSQ010000034.1:0-8150 GCA_964427055.1 uncultured archaeon | reverse complement strand
GCAGTTAACTTATGCCGTCAAAAACGAATTCCCGATTATTGTGATTATTGGCGCTAACGAATTAGAGAAAAAAATGATTCAGGTTAAAAATCTTAAAACGCGCGAACAAATTGAAATTAAAGAAGATGAGCTAATTCCTAAGATTAAACAGATTATCAATAATTAGAAGTTGTCATCCCAAGGACGATCAGCCTACCTGACGGCAGTCAGGCCTCGGGCTGAAAAATTGAACATTAGAAATTAGAATTCGGGATATTAGAAATTAGAAATTGGAAATTAGAAATTTATAAACATGGTGGCTATGGTGTAGTGGTAGCACAGAGGCCTGTGGAGCCTTTAGCACGGGTTCGAATCCCGTTAGCCACCCCAGAGATATTGCCATTTGGGCAATATCTTGATATAATAAAATATATGAATTGGCTTAATCCAAAAAATATAGATGGAAGAAAAATTGATTATCCTCAAAGAGCGGTTGATTCTTTTATACAAGAAGAAGGCGAGATTGGACGGTTAGTTCTTAATATTTTTAATCAAGAAAATCCTTTGAATTGTTATGACGAAACCATTCCAGATGAATATTTGGGTTATGTCAAACGTATTATAAAAAAATTGAAACCCTTCCTTACCCGACCCCAAACACTTTCTTTTGACATTGTTTATTCTTGTGTAAGAGATGGCTTTCATTCCGAACAAGTTGAGAAAGAATTTGTTACGGAAGATAAAATTAAATATATCGCAGAAAATATTTTTCAACAACTTATCCAGTTATTGAAATCAAAAAATACCTCTGTCACATAAACACTTCCACGTTCCCCAGCTCCGTTCTAACATTCTTGCATAAGGGACCCCAGAAGAGCCTTGATAGGGGCTCTTTTAGTATTGACAGAGAATTAAAATTTGATACATTAGAATAGACTGAAAGGAGGCTCCGTGAAAGAGTTGAAGTTTGCCGAAGGCTTACTAGACCCGACTATTAGTGGAGGCAAAAAACTTACAATTCGTAAATATCGTCCAGAAGCTCATGGTTTCGTCGAGGGAGAAGTTTTCAAAGGAGTATTTGCCGAGGGGATAATAATCCTTTTGTCAGCATATGGCAACACATTAATCAAATCATTGTCGGAGTTAATTGATATAGAAGCTCGTTTGAGCGGTTATAGAGATGCTGCTGATGCCCGTAGGGGATTAAGAGATTATTATCCAGACCTTGAGGACGATGACAAGATTGCCATTATTTTTTATGAGATTGCTAAAATCGATGGTATTCCTGTTGTGAGTCCATTGCCCGAATAAACATAATGCCAGCAGAGGAATCTGCTGGTTTTTATTTTAACTTCGTTCTAACATCGTTGCAGGAGGGACCCCAGAATAAAAAGAGGCGAGTAGTAATACTCGTCTTTTTGTTTAAAAGAAAACCCAGCCACGATTGGCTGGGCGAGTCGTTGACTCTTAGGCAACTATTGCCCGCAGCAACAGGCACGCCAGCCCGATGCCCATCGGGATGGAAACGAGGGCTGAGAATATGTACCTGTGAACCTGCTCCTGCCTGGTCTCGAACTGAACTTCAACTGTGTTCACCGTGAACTCCTCTCTTACCAAGTTGGCAATTGGCCCCAGAAAGCCATGATGTCTGAGCCCGAACGAGCACTCAGTTTCACGCCGTCTCAGACCTTTTGCATCTATCTAATGTCTATGCTCGCCCCTTTGCGTCTATGTGGCAAGAGCACAATTCCGTTCTAACCCGCCCACCGCCATCCTACCGGTAGGCAGGCGGTAGGCCTTCTTGCATAAGAGACCCCAGAAAAGAAAAAGCTTTGACAGGGGGGGGTCTTTTTATTTGACAAAAATGATGGAAATTATACAATAATATCAAACATAATAGATAAATTATTTTTTATATGATAAACAATAATCTTCATTTTATCATCACTGGCGGAACCATGGATTCATATTATGATGTGATAAAAGAAACCTCTGTGCCCAATGAACATTCAGCTATTCCAGGATTTATTCGTATATTGAAACTTTATGAAACATGTGAGTTCACACAAATTTGCATGAAAGACAGCAGAGAGTTAACAGACCTAGATAGAAAGAAGATTCTTAAGATTGTTGCTGAAAGTAAATTTAATAGAATTATAATAACGCACGGTAGTTATACGGTTCCAGAAACGGCAAAATATCTAGATAAAAATCTAAAAAATAATGATAAAGTAATCATTCTTGTATGCTCAATGATCCCCATTAAAGGATTTGATCCCACCGACGCTGGTTTTAACCTTGGTTATGCTGTAGCAAAATCACAGGATTTATCTAAAGGAATATATGTGTGTATGAATGGGAGAGTCTTTAATCCAGACGAAGTTGTTAAAATTTTGTCTGAAGGTAAATTTGGGTCTATTTATACTAAATAAAATAATTTATTTAAAAAATTAAAAAGAGGCGAGTAGCAATACTCGTCTTTTTGTATAAAAGAAAAACCCTGACAACAGGGTTCTGCTGACAGGGTGGGTCGGATGACCCCTAGGCCTTCTTGTAGAAGATTGCCACGTAATGGTCGCTCGAGCCCGATGACTGTCGAGTTGTGGGTGTGGCCGTGCTGGTAAAGTGCTGGCTGATGAGCTTGGCTCTTTTGCCAGGCCCCTTCAACCATGCATTTACCTTTGTCTGGAGCTTCTCTATACTCTCTCCCCAGAAAGCTATCATCTGTATCATGGCGTTCCTCCTGGAACAGCGGTGTTAAAAGATTCTGAATTCACTAACTTATTATATATTATAGCACATTTTCACCCTTTTGTCAAGCCCTCCCATTAACTATATTCTTCAATATCCAGGTTCCAACATCGTTCCACAAGCCACCCCAGAATTAAAAGAGGCGAGTAGTGATGCTCGTCTCTTTTGTAAATAAAAAACTGGATGAACGGTTAGCGTTCACCCAGTTCCGTGTGGTCTTCTTGTCTATCCTACTTGCCGGTTTGACTGGCAGTGTTAGCTCTTCCTCTGATTGGGAGGTGAGTCTCGACGAATGTGGCCAGAATGGCCACCATTACACCGCCGACACCCAGCACTATCCTTATTGTCGCCGTCATCTTGACTGGTGCAGCCAGTGCAACCAAGAAGGTGATTATTCCGAGGCAGAGTAGGACGAACATGAGAGTCCTTGTGCGTTCCATGTGTTCCTCCCTTGAACAATCTTCCCACCTAGGGGAAGGGTATGACGATTCTACGAATTTTATATTTATATCCTATCACATTTTCACTCATTTGTCAAGAGGAAGCTGGTTCTAACATTCTTGCATAAGGGACCCCAGAATTAAAAGAGGCGAGTAGTGATGCTCGTCTCTTTGTTTAAAAGAAAACCCGACGTGGTTATACGTCGGGGGAAGCACTAACTAGTTTAGGTCATCCATTCCCAGCTCTCTTCTTCTGTCGGTAACCCACTGATATGGGTTGGTTACCTCAAGCCTTCTCTTCCCAATGTGGCAGAGGACAATGCCTACCAGTACGAAAATGGGGGTCGCCAGTACGAATGGACCAGCAAATATCAGTGCGAGAGCTAGAATAAGGCAGAGAAATCCTATTCCCAGGTAACGATAGCCTGCCCCTTCAATCCGATCTTCTTTTTCTTGGGTCATTGATTGTTCCTTTCTGCTTATATTATAGCACATTTTTACTCATTTGTCAAGGCCTCTTATTAACCACATTTCTCAATACCCAGGTTTCAACATCGTTCCACAAGCCACCCCAGACCAGAAAAGAGCCTTGATAAAGGGCTCTTTAGTATTGACAAATAGAAGAAATTTGATATTCTAAAATTAGTTCAAAGGAGGCAATAATGTGGGAACTTGAAGGTTATGATACTTTTTCGGAAGAATATTATCCGTTAGATGGTGAATATCCTGACGAAGCTTCAGCTGAAAAAGCGGCTCAGGCTCGCCTTGAAGAATTAGAAAAGTCTCAACCCTCAACTCAGTCAGGAGGACAGGGTGGCATTCAAGATAGGGTATACGTCGTTAAGCCCAACGGTGCTCGCTATAGAGTTTTTCCTAAGTCTCGTAGGGCGGGATAATCCGCCCTTTTTGTTTAAAAGAAAACCGCAGACCAATGGTCTGCGGCGATACACTAGAATAAATTGGTCCTCATATTAATAATTCCATGTCCTGGTGTCTGGCCGTTCGTCTGGGCGATCACCGTTTGCCACCATACGATTGGCTAGGGCATGAGCTGCATGATTACTCATGCCGAGTCTCCGAATGGCGGGCACTGCACTACCTAGACAACAGAACTTGCCCGTTCCAGATGCCGCCTGCATGAGATCGCCTCTACTAAGCCCTAATCTCGACAACTCTCCCCATCCGATTCCCATATTGCACCTCCTTTAATTAAAGGATAGAATTTTTAAATTTTTTGTCAATACCTTAATCCCGTTCTAACCTGCCTACCGGCAGGCAGGCATTCTTGCATGGGGGACCCTTGAATAGAAAAGAGGCGAGTAGTAATACTTGTCTTTTTGTATAAAAGAAAAAGAGACGAGCCGAAGCTCGTCTCCAATCGTTATTATTCTCGAGGAAGGATGGTGAAGTATATCTCAGGCAACATTTTCGGAATACCCATAATCTTCTGGGCAAATTCTTCAGGTTTGTATACGTCGCCACCAATGAGATGTTCTTTACTTCTTCCATCTGTTTGGTAGAATCCTTCTCCGTCATCGTGCTTAAAGTAGCTGTAGAATTTATCTTTGACTACAACTGTATCGCCTGGCCGTAAGCTGGCGAACGTCACCCTTGGTATGAATTTTGATGGGTCGACAGGCATAGCCATCTCTTCATTTGTGCTAGTATAACTTACAGTGGTAATTATATATATCAATGCACTGTTTTCAGGGGACATAACAGTTTTGTGGCTCACTTTGACTATCTTTGCATCAGGGGGTAAGGCTACGTCAATGCCTTCTAGGGTGAGAGTGTCGTGTGTCAAAAGACGATGACGATTCAAAGATGTTCCAATGATCTTCGTGAATAGTCTCATTCTCGAGACCTCCTTTTGCCATTTGGCAGTTATAAATATATCATTTTTCTATTTTTTGTCAAGCCCTCTTATTAACCCCATTCATCAACACCCAGGTTCCAACATCGTTCCACATGCCACCCCAGAATATTGTCATTAGGTAATTTTTTGATATAATAAAAAAGTAGTATAAAGATTTAAATAAATAATTTTATGAACACATCTCAGCTCTATATTTTAATGTCTATTATCGTTTTGGCCATAATTATGGTTATTCTGGTTGCAACGAAAAAAACAATGCAAAAACCACTTTCTAAATTAGTTATTTTCGCCTTCATATTTATTATTGCGGGTATTATTTTTGGAGAGAACAGAATATTGGGCTATAGCTTGATGGGCCTTGGTATGGTTCTTGCCATTATTGATATTGTCAAAAAGTTGAAGAAGCCAAGCGTTAAAAATGATTAAATTTTAACAAAACAGGTTCTAACATCGTTGCAGGAGGGACCCCAGAATAAAAAAAGGCGAGTAGCAATGCTCGTCTTTTTGTATAAAAAAGCAGGAGCTGGACGCTGCCTGCTCCTGTTGGTGAGATGCGGACACTAGGATTGAGACCAGGTTTCCAGCCTCCGCCTCTTTGCCGTCTCGGTAGCCCATTTGATTAGGCTCCATATCAATGTGATTATTGCCGCAACGAACGCGGCCGTGGTAAGTATAACCGATACCCACTCAATTGGCGGTATGTCTATCACTACGGCTCCTTTCTCGTGGTTTGTTACTTATATTTTATATTATAGCACATTTTTCCTCTTTTGTCAAGACCCTATTATCGTTATTTTGTCTAATCCAGGTTCCAATATTGTCCCACATGCCACCCCAGAAATATTGACTTTTATAATGATTGAATTATAATATAATCAATCGTTAATATTTAATTATTAAATTTATGAACAAACCCTTTGAAACAGAAGCTGGTCCTGATAAGGTAAAAAAATATCCAGAAGATTTTGTGGCCAGGGTTAAGACTGAATTCCCAGACTCTCCTGCACTTTATGATGCCCTAGATAATGGCAATATACTTGTAGGCACTTATCTTCAGGACTCTGCCAACTTTAGCGTTGGTTCTGGTGAGATTATTGCCGCTTTCGGCCCTGACGGATCTCAATTAAAAAACGAATTGTTAGCAAGAGCTGAGAGATCTAGTCGAATTAATAAGCTTTATCAAGAATGGAGTGATATTTATGAAAAATGGAGCAAAGAAGGATTCGTATAATTATTCATTTTAATAAAATTATAAAGAAAAGAGCCTTGTGTATATGGGGCTCTTTTTGGTATTGACAAGTTTTCACGATTTGCTAAATTAAAAAAGTCTAAAAGGAGGAAGAATGGATCCTTATCAAATGACTGTCGCAGATGGTGATATTGTCAGACTGCCGTGTGGTGCCTTGGGGATAGTAACTAATTGGGACATTCTTTGTGGTGGCAACGTTAAAGAGGTGAGTGTTCATCCTTTTGTTAATTGTATCTATCATTTTTGGCTATTCATAACTGGCAGAACGCGGTTTTATGACGAAAAAATCAATCGTCTACAGAAAGTGCCAGCATAGAAGCCATTTGCATGGGGCGGAATAACTCCGTCCCTTTGTTTTATCCTAAATAGGTTCCAGCCTCGTTCCACATGCCACTTCAGACCAGAGAAGAGCCTTGATAAAGGGCTCTTCTTATGATATAATTTAAAAATAAATTATTCTTATTAACATAATTAGCACTGAATATGAATATAAAATCAGCAATATTTATAAAAGGCGTGGTAGGCACTGATGATATTTTTGAGGATGGTATTCCTCAAATTGTTTTGATCGGTCGTTCTAACGTGGGCAAATCAAGTATCATCAATTCTTTGGTTAATCAGAAGAATTTGGCTAGAACCAGCTCTTCTCCTGGGCGTACCCAGCAGATAAATATATTTTTGATAAACAGGGCCTTCTATTTGGTTGATTTGCCAGGCTATGGGTTTGCCAAGATGCCAGAAGAGGTGCGGCATAAAATTCAAAAAATGATTGATTGGTATTTGTTTAATTCAGGCTATAATTTTAAAAAGGTCATTCTGATTATAGATGCAAAAGTTGGCCCAACCCAAGATGATATGGTAATGTTTTATAGCTTACAGAAAGCCGATAAAAATATTATTATTGTGGCCAATAAAATAGACAAAATAAAAAAATCAGAATACGATGAAAAACTACAAAAAATAAAAAATGCTTTTAATATTTATAAAGTTATTCCGTATTCAGCAGAAAAGAAAACTGGCGCGAGAGAGTTGATTGCTGAATTGTTAAAATAATATTTTACATTATTTATAGCTTGGAGTGTTCTGAGTAGGCCTTATACGCAGGCTCTAATTTGCCGACCCTGACTGTGCCGATAGGCAGGCATTCTTGCATCCGCCATCCGCCTACTGGCAAAGGCGGAGTGACCCCAGAATTAAAAGAGGCGAGTAGTAATATTCGTCTTTTTGTTTAAATAAACCCTAGGCACCAGGATGATGTCTAGGGCTTGCACATGCGTGCATTGGACATTCTTCCGAATGGGACTTTGTGAGTTTCGCCCAGATCAACGTCTTGGTCTTAGTGAGGCTATACGGTGGTCACAATCGTCCCGTGAGTATATTCTGGATCGCACAGAAGATCTTGCAGTAGAACATTCCGAACAAGACTCCGAGTATGACAGCAGCGATCACAAGATAGATGACCCATTTTCTCATGGTTACCTCCAGCTTAGATTCACCACCTATCTATGTTTAGAATATCACGCTTTCGCCATTTTGTCAAGGGCTCATTTTTTATTGTTTCGCAACCACCCAGGTTCCAACATCGTTACATGCCACCCCGGAAATAAAAGAGGCGAGTAGTAATACTCGTCTTTTTTGTATAAAAAAAGGCTGCACATCGTGCAGCCCCAGTCTTATTCTGCGGTCCGCTAGGCTAGGGGCCGACAGATGCTGTAGATATGGGTGGCGGTGGTCCTCCGCGGAGAGGCTTTTCGCCCCAGAGAACTTCAGCTCCACTCAACCATATAATAATTATAGCATATTTTTGATTTTTTGTCAACCCCGTTAGAGCCTATTTATCCACAGGTTAAATTTA
>CAYRSQ010000033.1:0-8898 GCA_964427055.1 uncultured archaeon | reverse complement strand
TACAAGTTCCGTCAGTTTCTTTTCCTGGGGTTTAGTGAAGTCATCCCCCCAATTTATCTTCTCTCCCGCTTTCTGTAGCAGTTTTATGCACTCGGTGTATGTCACATGCCGGAGTGGCAACTCGGGCACAAGTAGGTCACCTCGCCCTAAGGTTTCCAAATCCTTTTTGCAATTTTTCTTGACTTGATTCAGCATATGGACGAACACGTTCTCCAGCACCTCTATAACGTCCTTGTCTGTGGAGAATCCCTGTTCCACATCCATCTGCCTTATCTCGTTCAGGTGTGCGGTCGTATTGTGTTTCTCCGCACGGAAAACAGGCACTATCATGAACACTTTCTCAAGCGATACGGCTCCCATCTGCTTGTATAATTGTGGCGATTGCGCAAGGTACGCCTCCTTCTCAAAGTAAGGCAAAGAGAATAGATCCGTCCCGCCTTCTGATGCGGACGAGATTATGACTGGAGTCTGCATCTCCATGTACATGCGTTCGGTGAAATATTCCCTGAATGATTTCGCAATCTGAGTCTGTATCTTGAATATGGCCCTTGATTCGTCAGTCCTCATCTGGAGTACGCGCCAGTCCAATTGAGTATCCAGATTGGCTTTCGTGACCATTCTGGGATCGAGCGGAAGAGGCGTCTCGGCCTTGTTAAGGACCTCGACGGAATCGGGTATAACCTCAAAACCGCCTCTTGCCTCTTTGTTCTCTACGACTTTTCCTTTGACAACAATAACATCTTCCTGTCTGAGGTCGCCTATGGTGTTGAGTGTTTCTTCCGGTACTTTTTTCTTTGGGGCGGCTATCTGGCAGGTTCCGCTCGCATCCCTCAATATTATGAAGCTTATTCCCCCCAATACCCTTGTATCGTGGACCCATCCGGCCAATGTGACTTGTTTTCCTTTCATGCCTGAAATATCGGATGAATATATTCTTCCTTCAATCATCAAAGCACCTTACTATCTTAATCCCCCAAAAGTTATATATTATATAGGAACGTCCACACGACTATCCATACCAGTAAAAAGGTTATGAGACTGTTCGAAACGACAATGTTCTTCTTGTCTTTTCTCGACATCGCAGAAGCGACTAGCAGGCTAGCGCCGTATATCAATCCAGTGGCTACGAACGGATAGAATTCATTGTAAGAGAGATAGTTAGACACGTATCCAGACATAGCTCCCAGCAAAGAGAATACCGCAACAAGCTTCTGTTCCAACTTGATTTCGCCCAAACTCATGTAATCCCTACAAACTATCTATTTTCTGAAAATAAAATCTTTTAACCGCCTCTGCCAGTTCTTTTCCTGGAGCATCTGGGTAGTAATCCACGTCTTCCTGACGTATGACGGAAGCCTCTTCCTAGTCTTTATCAGCATGTCGACAAACTCTATCGTCCTCTCGTCGTGAGGGTAACCTACGCCGAAGTCGAAGTTCTCCAT
Organism: uncultured archaeon; assembly: GCA_964427055.1. Taxonomy (GTDB): domain Archaea; phylum Aenigmatarchaeota; class Aenigmatarchaeia; order CG10238-14; family SCSR01; genus CAYNTH01. The sequence continues at coordinate 7,456 of CAYRSQ010000033.1, read as the reverse complement.
TTTCTTTATAGCTTCTATGGCCCGATCCCTCTCGACCTTTGCTATTATCGAGGCGGCTGACACTATCACGTACTTCTCGTCCGCCTTGTTCTCTGCTATTATGTTCGCGTTCTTGTTCTGTATCTGCCCCTTTATCTGTTCGCCGAACCTCTTAGGATTGGACGTCAATGCGTCTATGTAGATATCGTCGCCACCTATCATATCTATAATCTGGCACATCGTCCGTGCCTCTATCATGTTCAGATTGGTATTTTCCCTCCTATTAGCATCTATCTTGCACGACGGTATGGATATGGGCATTATGCTCGATACTGTACTTTTTTCTCTGAGGACCTCCTTGATATTATCGTAAAGTTCCTCCCTCCTCTTGTAAGAAAGCATCTTGGAGTCTTTGACGCCTATCCTCTTGAGTTCATCAACCACTCCTTCCTCGGCGGTTATCCCACATATCACCATTGGGCCTATGAGAGAACCCCTCCCGGCCTCATCGATACCGGTTATCAGCTTCGGCAGTTTCTTTTTCATATCCAGTGCCTGTATCCCATTTTAAATATGAAAACGTCCTCCGCGAAGTCCCACGCCAGGTGCAGAACCGCCGCCGAAGCAAAAAGTCCTATAAAGAAATAGTCCCTGACCACCACAAGGCTCGACGCTCCTATAAGGAGGAAGACCAACATCAAGGTATGGAACGCGTACTTCCTCGGTTTCCCGAACTCCTCTATGCTCCTGAGTTCAAGGTATCCTTTGAATCCTTTCTCTAACCACAGAGACATGTGATCTAGGTCCACTACTGCGGTGCCAAGTGCGACCGCCGCCAACTTCGCGTAATCCAGCGCCAAATCGGGCTGGACTGCATAGTACAGGATTCCGGCGAACAGCAAATGTACAGCTGTGTGTATCACGGCATAATTGTAACCGATTATCTTCATGTATTCACTATTCTATTAATTTGGTTTAACGACTTATTTAATTTCCACGGATTATTTTATATTGTTGAGCATGGCAGACCTTGAATCCATTAGAGCACGCATAGTCGAAGGGAGAAGTCTGGAAGATGTACTGAAGTCATTTGACTGGAAAAAATTCGAGGGCATAGTCGCACAGATACTCGAAGAGAACGGTTTCGATGTCCGGAAGAATGTCAGGTTCAAGACGGACAGGAGATACGAGATAGACGTGCTTGGCGAGAGGAATGGCACCGTGCTCTCCATAGACTGCAAGGACTGGTCGGGAGGAAGATACAAGAAAACCGCGCTCTCGAGAGCTGCCGGAAGGCAAGCGAAGAGGACGACGGAACTTGTGAAGACGGGACATATCAAAGGAAAAACCATATCGATGCTAGTCACGCTGTTTGAAGAAGATATAAAGCAGAACGACGATGTAATAATTGTCCCTGTATGGAAGCTGAACTCATTCATTAACAACGAACTGACAAACATCAGTAATTAAAGTTTTCGCAAAGAATAAAATTCGTGTATAAATAGTTTTGGGATAAATTTATCTGTAGGTGATTTCTAGAATGGCCACAAAGAGGGATTTTAATATAAGAGTCGAGAACATAGTCGCTTCTGCCTCATTCGGGGTCAAGATTCCACTCGAGAAGATAGTATCCAAATTGGAAGGGATGGAATATGAACCTGAGCAGTTTCCTGGTCTTGTATACAGGATAAAAAAACCTAAGGCAGCGGCATTGATATTCGGCTCTGGAAAGATAGTATGCACAGGCGCGAGAAGCACCAAGGACGTCAACACTGTTTTCAAAAAAGTAGTCGAAGTCGTTGAAAGGGCAGGAGTGAAAGTCCCGAAGACCTACAAGAAGCAGGTCGAGAACATAGTCGCTTCTGCGAAGCTACCGGGAAAACTCAAATTGGACACTATAGCTTTCAACCTTGAAAACTCGGAATATGAACCTGAGCAGTTTCCTGGTCTTGTATACAGGATGAAGGAACCAAAGGTTGCTTTCCTGTTGTTCGGATCCGGCAAAATAGTGATAACCGGCGGTAGAACTGTCAAGGACGTCGAGATTGCTGTCGGCAAGGTGTCGAAGAAACTCAAGAGCATAGGAGCAATGGTGCCTGAATAGACGTTTCCATTTTCCTTTCTTTATTTTGTTTTTCTATCTCTACGGAAGAGAGGTATCGAAAACTAGGAATAATGCCACTGGCATAACTCAGTTGGAAAGGACATAGAATTTCATTAATAATAATAGTGTCCAAATCAAACAAAAAATTGAGACCATGGAAAGAGACGAAATTATAGAGAAGTTCTCGGTGTTCCTGAACGAGTTTTATCTGGATGATTTGGTTACTGCCATTACTGAGAACAAGCATTCCATGGTCGTAGACTTCATCGTCATGGACAAGTTCGACGTCGAGCTCGGCGACGCGCTATTCGACAACACTGAAGAGTTCATGGAAGCCGGGGAAGAGGCAGTGAAGCAGATTGACACTGGCATGTCCGAGGCGAAAGTCAGAATACGATTCTTCAACCTGCCGATGAGCAAAGAAGTCCGAATCAGGAAACTGAGGGCCGAACATATAGGCAAGCTGATAGTTGTGGATGGTATAGTGAAGAAGGCCAGCGAGATAAGGCCTGAGGTATCAGAAGTAATCTTCCAGTGTCCCGAGTGCGACGCCAGGATATCCGTCATACAGAACGACAAGGCGATACTGTCGCCTGACACATGCGACTGCGGTTGTAAAAGGGGATTCAAACTCATAGACCAGAAGATGTACGATGCGAGATGGATAACCGTCGAGGAGCCGCACGATATAACAACTGGTGAACAGCCGTCCGAACTCATGATATTTTTGAAGGAGGACCTGACAACCCCGATGATGCAGAACCACACCGACCCGGGAAACAGGATAAAGATAGTTGGAACACTCAAGTCGATACCAAGGAGGTCGAAAGGGTCAGCCAGCAAACAATTCGAAATATATCTCGACGCGAACTATGTCGAACCCATAGAGGTCGGATGGGATGATCTGACCATATCACCAGAGGATGAACAGAAAATAATAGAGCTCTCGAAGGACCCGATAATTTTTGAGAAACTGGTGGCATCACTCGCACCGACAATATACGGTAGAGAAGACATAAAGTTGGCAATTATATTCCAGATGTTCGGTGGCGAACCCCACCTGTTGAACGACAACACCAGAGTCAGGAGCAACATACACATACTCCTGATGGGAGACCCGTCCACAGCAAAATCCAGACTAATGAAACTAGCATCGTCCATGATGCCAAGAGGCAAGTACGCATCGGGTACGGGTGTGACGGGAGCGGGACTTACAGCGACTGTCACAAAGGACGAGCAGTTCCTAGGGGGGTGGGTACTGGAAGCGGGAGCCCTGGTACTGGCGAACAATTCGATGTGCGCGATAGATGAATTCGGCAGCGTAGCTCCGTCTGACATGATCAAGCTGCAAGAGGCCATGTCTATGGAGACCATATCCATAGCGAAGGCGTCGATAGTAGCGACCCTACCGGCAAGGACCGCCATACTGGCAGGAGGAAACCCGAAGTTCGGGAGATTCGATCCTTACATACCAATCAAGGAGCAGCTGGAGATAAACGAAGTGGTGATGTCGAGGTTCGACCTCAAGTTCGCCCTGAGGGATATGCCAAATCCGGATAAGGACAAGAAAATAGCGGAACATATAATGAAGATGAGACATTTCGATTCCGAGTCTGCCAAACCCGTGATAGCACCCCAGCTACTGAAGAGGTATATAGCATATGCAAGGGCCAACGTACACCCCGCACTTACTGAAGCATCGGGAGAGAAGCTGAAAGATTTTTATCTCGTCATGAGAGGCAGGAGTGGTGAGGATTCCCCAGTCGCCATAACACTGAGACAGTACGACTCACTGATAAGGCTCGCCGAGGCGTCTGCGAAAGTGAGATTGTCCAACAAAGTCGAGGACGAGGACGCGCAAAGGGCAATAAACCTGATGAGCTCTTCACTGAGACAGTTCGGATTCGAGCCCGAGACGGGTCAGATAGACATAGACAGGTTCGAAGGAGGAAAGATGACAGCCGTCCAAAGAGGCAAGACGAAGACGATGATAGACATAATAAAGAACCTGGAGGCCGAAGTTGGAAAGGACATCCCTAAGGACGAGATAATAAAGAGGGCGTTGGATCACGGGATAGACGACGCCGATAATCTGATGAGGAAACTCCTACAAGAGGGAGAGCTTTATCAACCTAAACCCAATATCGTAAGAAGAGTGAAGGGTTGATTCCATGGAAGACAAATTTCCTTCATACAAGGTCAGGATATATGACATAGTCAACGGAAGATTCATCTCCAGTGAAAGCGGTCAATATGTGATAACACCGCTTGGCGAGAAGATACGGAACGTGAACATGCTTGGCAGTGTCACAGAGAAGTTCGACAGCAAGAACAGCAAATACAGCAGCCTGACGATAGACGACGGGACTGGAACCATAAAGGTGAAGGTGTTCGGTAAATCAACCAGGCTGCTTGAGGGATTCAAGCTGGGCGACATAGTAATAGTCATCGGGACTGTCAGCGAATATCAGGATGAAATATACATTTATGCCGAATCTGTGAATGCACTTAAGCCGGATGAGAGGAACTATGAGAACCTCAGGAGACTGGAGATACTTGAGAGATTGAGCGCGAGGAAGGACATCGTGGACAACCTGCGCCTGATGAAAGGGAAAGTCGACGAAGAGAAACTGATCGAATATGCCAAGAAGGAAGGACTGGACGAGGAGTCTTTGGGATTTATACTGGAAAAGGAAGTGGACTACAAACCCCAGATACTGGATATCCTGGAAAATCTTGATGACGGAAAAGGCGTAGACATGATCAAGCTGTTTGAAAGGTCGGAACTGTCCGACGAGCTTGTGGAGAAGACTGTAGACGACCTGCTGTCGGAAGGTTACATATTCGAACCGGTGCCTGGTAAATTCAAAGTAATAAAAGCATAAGCTGGATATCTCTTATTAAAACAAGATGATATAGTGTTTAGATGAAAGAGTACGAAGAAATGCTGAAATCGGCCATGAAAAAACTCCCTAAGAAGGCCGAAGAGACGAAGAGGTTTGAGATACCAAGTGTCATAATTTTCTCGCAGGGAAACAAGACTATAATAAAGAACTTCTCCGAAATACTGTCGATATTGAGAAGGGACGAGAAACACCTCTCGAAATACCTTTTCAAACAACTGGGTACTCCAGGTAACGTGGAGAACGGGACTCTCATACTGCAAAGGAAGGTCCAGAGAGAGATGATACAGAAGAAACTGGAAGACTACATCAAGGAATACGTGTTTTGCAAGGTATGCAACGAGCCGGACACCGTGCTGATAAAGGAAGATAGGATAGTCCATATGAAATGCGAAGCATGTGGCGCCAGGTCGTCAATCAGGAACATATAGTGGTTCGATGTTTTGGATCAAATTTTTCGTCGTGAAACAGGATATACTGCTCGCCATCTGCGACAAAGATATGATCGGAAAGAAACTCAAGACGGATGACCATAAGCTAGAAGTCAAGGAAGACTTCTACGGCGGTAAACTCATAGAAGACGAGGAGACTGTGGTGAATCTTATGAAGTCGTGCACCATAGCAAACCTCATAGGGAAGGATATTGTGGCTGTCGCGATAAAGCACGGTTTTATTACTGAAGAAAACATTATTTCAATTGGTGGAGTCCCCCATGCTCAATTCGTCAAGCTATGAATCGACGTTTTCTGTATTCAAGTCTAAAAAAGCCCAGTTCATGGTCATAACAGCATTCGTCATAGTGAGCATATTCTACCTTGTCAGCAAGTGGATGGAACCTTACACCATACCCGACACGTCCGAGATAGTGCTGATGGATGAGCCATTCATCATGGACAACGTTAAGGAAGAGGCACTTGCAGTCGTGGATGAAAGCAAGAGCTGCGAGGAACTCGAAGACAACCTGTCCGAATTCAAGAGTTATATAGAGGACTACGCTTTCAAGAAACTCATAATCTATTTCGATTATACCATAGAGACACCGTGCTACGCGTATGACCCTGAGTTCCCGATACTGGTCGTGTTTGACATACATCTTGAATCTCAAGGGACAAAATACAACAGCGAGTTCTACGGGTTCTGGCCAGAAGAATCAGCACCAGCTTAGCATTCGACCCTGTATCCCTTCCCTTCTTCCAATGCAATCTTCTCTTCCCATGAATTGCTTTCGGGGTTCCACCACAGATAATTGCAGTTAGAAGCGGCGTCGGATATGTAATTGAGGTTCGTCAATCCATTCCTCGGAGACCCTACCTGAGTCCATCCGATTGTAAGCGTTATGTCAGTCGCCATGGAGGACTCAGTACCAAAAACAGTTATTCCGCAATCTTTGACAGCATGGTAATAATATCCCTTGCCACCTACAATATTTCTAACACCCACAGTGTCCACGACCCACTTCCCATTATCGTCTAGCCAGTAATATTTGGCATTAGCCGCACCGCACGTGTCTTCCTGATATCCTGTGACTGTCTTGAACGGCACGGACATAAGGTTCCATCCCTTCTTCATCTCCAATGTGAACATATCGCCAACATCAGGTTCCCAGAACGTTATGGATCCTGAAGGAGATCCCGAATATGCAATCTGGTCGCCTGTACCAGGCGCACCGCCAGTATACAACGCGGCCGCTGTCGCTATCACCGTCTGCCCCACGCAATCATCTGTTATGGAACCGACTGTCCAGCTCCCGAAAATCTCACCATTATCAATCGCTATCGTGTCAGCCCATACTCCGCTCATGTCTCCATCCATATATTGAACATCACATGTACTGTCACCTGACAGGGCGTCTATCTGGAAGAAATCCGCATCCAGACATTCTCCACTGTAAGTTCCGGACATTGACACCATCTCACCTTCCTCGCATCCATTGTCGCCGCAATCCGCAGTTATAACAGCGGTCAACAAATCGCACTCGTAACAGTCATCAATAGCACCATTGCAGTCGTTGTCTACACCATCATCGCAGTTCCCGTTCTCAACGCTCTCCACAACGTCATATCCGTCACAGTCACAGTTGCACTGGACCGCGTCACCATCCCAGTTGTTTCCCATGGAACAGTCCCTGCTGGCCGAAGTGCACGTGCAACTGCCACATCCCGTCGATGTACAAGGCTCGGTGCATGTATCGGAATAATCGTTCAGGGTGTCACCCGTGCAAGTGTCGTTTGGGCAGTCTCTGTATCGGTCACACGTGGAGAAGCTGCAACTCTTCCAGATTAAACCCGAACATACGGGTGAATAATAGCAAATTCCGGCAGATGAATAATAATCGCAACAATCTCCGGCAGTTGAACAAGCTTCAGTTGCTTTGTTGCATACATCGGTGCAAGCACAGTCAGTATCGCATATGCCATCAAGTCCACAAGTATCGCCAATATTCTTGTTACTACATAATGCATCCGCGCCA
>CAYRSQ010000032.1:0-8911 GCA_964427055.1 uncultured archaeon | reverse complement strand
TTTGACCTCGCCATCCTTTGCGGGCTTCATAAGCTTTTTCAGCACTTCCATGGAAATTTGATAAGGTATGAAGTTTAAATGAGTATTGATTGCATGCGATATCAGGTGAACGTGAAGTTCAACAAGGACTTCATCGACGTCGACGAGGACAGGAAGACAATAACAGTTGGAATAAGGTCGAAGCCCGTCAAAGGCAGAGCAAACAAGGAAATCATCGAAAAGATAGCGGACTATTTCAAAGTTTCTAGTTCTAGTGTAGAGATAGTGGCGGGCCGGAGATCGAAGACGAAGTTCGTGGAAATAATTTAATTTTATAAGCGAATATTGTTCTATAATTAACACGCAGGAGTCCGATAGTCTGGTCAATTCGGCGGGGTTTAGGCCCCCGTGGCTTAGTGCCTTCGTGAGTTCAAATCTCACCTCCTGCACTATTATAACCCGTAAAGATAGAACCTGCTGACTGTTACAAAGTCATCGACCAATGATCTTCTTTATTCTCTTCGTGAACTTGTCCCCGGTCTTGTTCTTCCTTCTAAACGTGGTCATTGCTATACCAAACATGCTCAAGTCGTCAGCTGTTATGTATTCCAGCAGATAGAGAGAGGACAAGAAAACCCCTATGCTGGAGAATATCCCCACTATGACGAACACTGCGTTGCCCTTCGGCACGGCCAGCAGGAACACCACCATAACCATCGCAGACAGCAGGACGAGATGTGTGTCTTCGTATATATTCACTTTGAATTCCCTGTATACGAAATACGGCACCAGTATCATCAAGGTCACGCCCGTCAATGTCAAGGCTGCGGCCGCCCCGTTGAAACCGAACATCGGGGCAAGTATGTACAAAGATATGAGATACTGGATAGCAGCGAACGCCATTATGCCTCCGGCGAGTTTCGACTTCCCGACGCCTATCAGCACCGACGACAGGTTATAACCGAACATCAACATGAAAGTCCCGACAATCAATATTTTCAGCGGCACAATCGCGCCTACGAACGCTTCCCCGTACAAGTAGAGTATGATAGGCTCGGCCAGCATGAATATGAGCGTAGTCAGTATTGTACCTATTATCAGCGGGTACTTGACCGCTATCTTTATGTATTTCTCAAGCAACTCTTTGTCGTTCCTCACATAGGCCTCGGTTATGGCGGGTATCACTGGGAGGGCGAAGGATGTCATGTAGAAGAGTATGCTGGACGCCCCGTCAGCGACACTGTACACCCCGACCTTTGCATAGTCGAAGAAACTCTTAAGCACTATTATGTCAAGGCTCTTCATGACATTGAAAGATATCATGGCTATGGATATGTATATCCCGAACTTCGCTACATTCGTGAAACTCGCTATCTGTCCCGTCTCCGTTTCCTCTGAATCCCCAAAAAACTTGTGATGCCTGAACAGCTGTTTGTCCCTGACGTAGATCCTGAATAAGTATATCGACAGGGTAAGCTCAGCTATCGTTCCTATCGCGACCAGGATGGATATCATGTATGAAGAAACGTTCATCAGTATGAAAATTGTTCCTATGATGAATATCAGGATGAGTCTACTCGAATTTATCATCGAAAGATAGTCATTCTTCTGGAAGGATCCCAGTATGGAACCGAGTGCATCCTTGGTTCCGGAAAAAAGCAACGACAATCCGACCGAGAATATCATTATCCTCATGACCGGATCTGAGAAACTGAGCGCTATGTACGATAATATCAGGCACGCCACTACCCCTATAATAGTCATGTACTTGACGGAGTTGGTGAAGAATTCCCTCACCCTACCATTTTTGCTTGTCACGTATTCCGAGCCGTATTTCATCAGACCCCTGCTCAACCCTCCGAAGACGAGTACCCACGCGAAGTTCTGGGCCGAATTTGCTGTACTGAATATTCCGAACACGACCGGCCCGTACGCTCTACTCAGGACTATTCCCCACATCACTGCGAAAATGCCACCTAGTATCATCAGTAGCAAAAACCATGTCCCACCTGCGACGAGCCTCTCCGGCCCTTCCTTATCGAATACGTCTGACATAACACCACTGAAAAGATATAATAATTAATTATCCTTCGGATAATATTATTAGCACTCTTTAAGTGATTTCATGAAGCACAGGATATACACCGACGGTTCAGGGGACGGGAGGATGGCCTGGTACAACGAGACCACTGGAAAGAGCTGGATGGACAGAAAGGAAGGGATAACGAGCAACGAGGCTGAATACAATGCCGTCATCAACGCTCTGGAATCGGCGGAAGCGGATGAGATAGAGATATTTTCTGACTCAAAGCTTGTCGTGAACCAGCTGAAAAGGGAATGGCACATAAAAGACACCAAGATGCGCGTGTTGTTCGACGAAGTCCAAAAGATTATCAACGACAGGGGATTGAAAGTCGAATTCACCTGGATTCCGAGGGAAGATAATCCCGCGGGCAAATATCTGGGTTAGCAGTAGTCGACTCCTGAAGCTACCTTCTCCCTCGCGATATTGGTTCCTTTGACTATCTTCTCGTGCAGAAGTTCCAGCCTCTCAGATGTGGCTATCCCGTTTTCCTTGTAGTATTGATATATCGCGTCATGCAAGGCGTCGCACGACAACAATGAACAGTGAACCTTTATCTTAGGCAATCCTCCCAGATACTCGTCTACATCCTTGAAACTCAGTTCCAACGCTTCCTTGAGTGTCTTTCCTTTCGCCAGTTCGGTTATGACACTACCCGTGGCGACAGCAGCCGCACATCCGAAACTCTGGAAGCTTATGTCTTTTATATAGGGCTCTCCGCCGTCTCTCTTGTCTATCTTAAGATACAACCACAACTCGTCACCGCACATCGGTGCACCGACCTTTGACACAACATCCGCATCGTCCATCTCCCCCATGTTCCTCGGGTTCTTGAAATGATCGATTATCCTTTCCGTGTATGGCCCGTATTTCTTCTCGCTCATCATAAATTTATAACACTGTTATAATTTAAATCTTACGCAAGGGACTTAAATCTTGGGATAGAATTATCGTTTGGTGATATTATCAAGGATGAAGCTATCAGAAAACTTTCACTGGAACTCATGAACGACAGTGTGTTTGTAGGAAAAGTGGACAATTGCATTAAATCCATAAAGGAGAACGCAACCCTGACTGAGATGGAACTCGTCCTAAACAGCTTCCAGACTGGCCCTTTGATGTACTACCCTAAGGAATTCCTGCCATACCTTGGAAACCTTCACGCCAAACTGGAAGAACTGCAGGTACACATCCCTTCATACATGGATGCAACCATGGATGTAAAGCCGGATACCAAAGTAACGTTGCCATTATACGCGGACACCGTTTCCGGGGAAGCGAAAGTCGGCTCCTTGGAGATGGTGGCGCTGAGAGGTTACAACCCTCCCGGATATGCATGGATATCCAACGGCGTCAGGATAGAGGCACTGGACGAAGTGAATATCTCTTCCGCATTATCCAATGCGGGATACGGAAAACGAATCATACCAAAAAGAGGACAACCTATAACCCCGAATCTTTACGGGAAACTATATCCTGACCTGACCGCGGCTTCCATTACCAATATGATGGAAGAAAACAAAAAGAAAGCCTGAGTTAACTTTTAAGTTAGCAATTCCAAGAATATTTAACATCAATGTCGTAATTCTCAACAGGTGTCGACAATGGTAAAAAAAAGAGGTATGCCGAAATACAACGAGAACGTACTTTGTACAGTCACGAGGATAACCCCGTTCGCGGCATGGTGCAATCTGGATGAATACGAAGATGAAAACGGCAATTCTATAGAGGGCATGATACACATCTCGCAGGTGGCGGGAAGATGGGTCAAAGACATAAGGAAGTACGTCAAACAAAACAAGCAGTACGTCGCAAAAGTCATACGCATAGACAGGGAAAAGGGTCACCTGAACCTGAGCCTGAAAAGGATAACGAAGTTTGAGAAGAGGGAAAAACTGGAATCGTTCAGGAGGAACAAGAGGGGCAACGCGATGTTACTCCAGGCCGCCAAGAGGATAGGCAAGACGGCCGAAGACGCCCAGAAGGAAGTTGCGCCAAACCTTCAGGACTATGACGACATTTTCTCGGCTTTCGAGCATGCAAACGAAGACCCGGACGTACTCAAGGAAGCGGGAATATCGAAGCCGTGGAGAGACGCGATAACTGAAGTCATAGAGCAGAATTTCAAGTTGAAGGAGAGAAAGCTACAGGCGAACTTAGAACTTATGACCGACGCCGAGGACGGCATAGAAAAGATAAGAAAAATACTTTCCGATATTGAGAAGGAAGTAGATGGAGAGGTGAAGTACATATCCGCACCTCATTACCTTGTCGAGATAATATCCATCGACCCCAAGGAGGACGAGAAGAAACTCAAGAGTGCGCTTGAAAAAGCAATCGAAAATATAGAGAAGATAGGCGGGGAAGGTAATTTTGAATTTATCAGATAGGTAATCCGATGAAAATGAAGGAATGCAAAGCCTGTAAAAAATACACGTTTGACGACAAATGCCCGAAATGCGGGAAGCCAACATCAGATCCGTCGCCTCCGTCATATTCGCCAGAGGACAAATATGGAAGGTACAGGCGGGAGCAGAGGCTGAAAGACTCAAAATAAATATAATAAGCAAAATCCAATAATTAAGAGATGGTTTTTATGGCAACTAAAATTATAGAACTGGAGAAACCGAAGCTGAAGAATCCCATATTGATAGAGGGGCTCCCTGGAGTCGGGAATGTCGGCAAGCTAGCGGCCAATTACCTGATAGAGGAGCTGAAAGCGAAGAAATTCGCCGAGCTGTACAGCTCCCATTTCATGCCGTTCGTTCTTCCAAGGAGCGAGGGTGACGTTCACGTACTCAACAACGAGTTCTATTACTGGAAAGCGAAGAAGAAGGGGCAAAGGGACATCATAATACTGGTCGGCGATTCACAGAGCGTCGACTCGGAAGGACATTACGAGATAGTCGAGGAGATTCTCAAATTCGCCGAGAAATACGAAGTGAAGGAAATACTGACACTGGCCGGACTGGGAATAGGTGAGAACAAGGAGCACCCGGAAGTCATAGGAGTCGTCAACGACAAAGCATTATTGAAGAAGTATAAGAAATACAAGATAAACTTCCCGGGAGGCGACACTGTGGGTACACTTGTCGGAGCGGCGGGTCTGTTAATAGGCCTCGGCAAACACCACGGGATGGACGGAATGTGCATAATGGGTGAGACCAGCGGAGTGCCACTGATTCCGGACTCAAAATCCGCAGACGCCATATTGAAAGTCCTGGCGGATATATTGAAAGTAGACATCGATACTGAAAACATAGCTAAGAAGGTCCAAGAAATGGAGAACCTGATAAAGAGGATGGAAGACATCAAGAGGAAGACTGTGATGCAGATGCTCAAGCAGCAGATGTCAGAAGGCCAGAAATCGGGTGATGATGATCAGGAACTTAGTTACATAGGATAAGCCTTATACGTTTTCTGACTCTGTCAAATCTTTATAAAAGTATAACAACAAATAAAGAACTATCATTTAAACAAAAAATGACAAGCAAAATAACTGAACGATGCGTGATTTAATGCAAAAAGAAGAAGAATACGAAGAAGAATCCGAGGTTGTAGAAGAAGATGCCGGTGAAGAGCCCGACGACCAGGGAAATTTTCTGGTTCCCAGACAGACATATCTCGCATCAGGAATACATATCGGCATGAAGCAGAAATCGGAACATATGAAGAGGTTCATATACAAAGTAAGGCCGGACGGCCTGGCCGTGCTTAACATACAGATGATAGACGACAGGATAAGAATTGCTGCAAAGTCACTTGCGAATGTTAAAAAGATAGCTATTGTGAGCAGAAGGAATATATCACAAAAGGCAGCCGGTAAGTTCGCCGAAATAATAGGAGCTCATTCCATAACAGGGAGATTCATGCCCGGAAGCTTCACAAACCCGGACTACAAAGACTTCTTTGAGGCGGATATCGTCATTGTGATGGATCCTACATACGATTATCAGGCACTTAATGAAACAACGACCGCCAGGATACCCGTGATAGCAATATGTGGAACTTCCAATGAACTCAATAATATAGACTTTATTATACCTGCCAACAATAAGAGCATGAAATCCGTATCGACCCTCCTTTGGATACTCGCGAGGGAAATATTGAAGGAGAGAGGCGAGATAAAGAGTAATGAAGAATATACACACGACATCTCGGAATTCGTAGACGAAAGGTTCAAGCCCGTCAAGAATGTAGGAAAGGGCGGATGGGAAAGAGGCAGGGGAAGAGGAATGAGACCCAGGAACAAGTGATTCGATGAACGTTTCCGTGGACCAGGCAAAATGTATAGGTTGCGGCCTTTGCGCTAGTATGTGTGTTGAGGTTTTCGAACTGGGTGACGATGGTAAAGCACAAGTCAGAAATCCCGAAGGATGCGACAAATGTAACTGCGAGTCTATAGCCGACAATTGTCCTGTGGATGCTATAATCGTAGAGAAATAATCACAAGCTCAGTTTGCTTTCCTTTCCGCTCAGTTGTATTATTCTGGCAATTTCCTTGGATTGTTTGATAGTAACAATATCTCCGTCTTTCAGAGGTATCATGTTGCTGTTGTTATCAGCGCACATGACACCGGGACCTCTTGCTATTGAAACGTCTACCTCAGGTTCAGGACTATACGAATGCATATAGCTGACTAGCTTACCAGTGTTCATATCCTTGGTGTTGTTGTATGCGATACCGATACCTTTCGTGAACGTTCTCCCAGTAACAGAATAATAATACCCGCTGCTCCCGTAAGGAGTAGATGTTATCACACCGTCTCCTATGAGGTTCTTCACAGAGCGCCCGTCAATATTCACGTCGAAACGCAGCGCCCTTATCGGCAATGCGTGGGCGACATTTATCTCATTCATGGCGGTCAGTGTCGTTTTCCTGTTGCCATTCAATTCACCATCAAGCTTGACCGCTTTCTTTATCTCATATTCGCCATTCTTCAGTTTTTCGAAAATCGCTGACAAATCGTGACCGTCGCTGATCGAACATTTCTCGCATACCTTGCTGTGCCTTATCATCAACCTTGGTATTCCAGGATACAACTGTTCACCCACAAGGGCAGAACCGTCGCCCCCGAAAGACACCACTATATCGGGTCTCATCTTATCAATCACAAAACCCAGGATTTTCAACTCTGTTATCACCGAGCCTGTGTCGAATCCGACTACAGCGACTCTTTTCATAGATGATATTTGTAGTTATTGGCTTTACTTCTTATCGGATATTCGTTCCTTCGCAATATCGAGCGCAGCTTCTCTGGGATATATTCCCCTTGCTTTTGACCTTTCCAGAACAAGTTTGGTATTTTTCCTTATCCTATTCTCAACTTCCTTGAACATCTGCTCAGGAGTTCCCTCTATATATTCCACATACGATGATATGACACCGCCTGCATTAGCGACAAAATCGGGCACTATAAGTATCCCTTTGTCGCTCAACTTGTTTTCCAGGTCTTGTCTTATGGGTATATTTGCCCCTTCGACTATTATTCTGGCTTTCACTCTCTCCCAATTGGAATCGTTTATAACGTCGGGGAGCGCTGCAGGTATCAATACGTCAACATCCAACTCAAATATTTCCGAATTTGCCAAGACCTTTCCCGGCTTGTAATTGATTACAGAACCAGTAGCTTTCTTTATTTCAATCATCTTTTCCACGTCTATTCCATCAAGATTGAAGAGTACTCCTTTGCTGTCACTCACCGCCACTATCTTGGCTCCAACATCATACAAATATTTAGCGGCAAAACCTCCCACGTTACCGAACCCTTCAACAGCAACAGTAGCTCCCTTCACGTCCATTCCAATGTAATTAAGTGCGACCACTGTGGAATGATAAACACCGTAACCGGTTGACCCGAGTTCATGAGGTATTCCTCCCATGTTCGATGGTTTTCCTGTGCATGATTGCATTGAGCCATTCTCATCTGCGAACCATCTCATTTCCTCTTCGCCGGTGTTGATATCAGGTGCAGCCACCCATATCTCAGGGGCTACTATCGTCATGGCTCTGGAATAAGCGCGTATTGTCTTTTCTTTGTCCTTGCTTTTGTCATACACTATCCCACCTTTCGCTCCTCCGAAAGGCAGTTCTGCCAATGCACATTTCCAAGTCATCGTCCTGGCCAGTTTGAATACTTCACCGGCAGTGACAGAAGGAGTCATTCTAATTCCTCCCTTTCCTGGACCGAGAGCTGTGTTATCTATGACAACAAATCCTCTCATCCCTGTATTGGAATCATACACATCGATTACCTTCTCTGGGCCAAATTCATCGTAAACAATATTTTCCATTTAAAACACCTCAATTTGAAACTGCTGACCAGTCTATCACGTACTTGTTCTTGAAACCGTGTATATAGTTATAAGCTGCTAGAGCAGCCTTGCATCCCTCACCTGCTGCCACAACTATCTGTTTGAATGGAGTGTCTGTGACATCGCCTGCTGCAAAAATCCCCGGATGTGACGTCTCGGAGTTCTTGTTTGTGATTATCTGTTTCATTTCGTCCAAATCCACCAGACCTTTGATGAATTCCGTGTCGACCTCTGATCCTATCTCTATGAAAATCCCGTCCACTTTCAAGTCAGTTTCTTCCCCAGTGACTTTGTTCATCACAGTTATGGAACTGACAAAGTTGTCACCAGTTAGTTTCTCTATGTTGCTGTTAAGCACAAATTCCACATTCTCTCTATTCTTCGCTTCGTTCACTATCGCCTCAAATGCCCTGAACTTGTCCCTTCGATGTATCAGATACACTTTCTCAGCTATTTTGCTCAAAAGCATCACAGCGTCAAAGGCGGAGTTACCTCCACCAACAACAGCAACCTTCTTCCCTCTGAACAATGGAG